>NZ_JCAXER010000005.1:0-186820 GCF_059758675.1 Cytobacillus sp. GQ23 | reverse complement strand
AGCACCCATAATTGGGTGCTTATTTAATTTGTTCCTTAAATCCAGGTGTAGATTATAGATTTATCACTATTAAATTTAAGAATGAGAAAATACAGTTTAGAATTTTCGAAAAATATTGAAATAGAATCATTGAAATATTATAATTCATTTAAGGACTATTTTCCTTTATTAACCCTTAATTAAAATTTGTTATATAAATTGAATGCAAAAGGAGCTGTAAATGGGTGACACAAACATTTATGATTCATGATTTACTCGAGACTGTTAAAGATGAAGTGATTGGGTGGCGAAGGTATTTACATAAGAATCCTGAGCTTTCATTTCAGGAGGAAAAAACAGCTCAATTTGTATATGAAACTCTACAAACTTTTGGAGATTTGGAAATTTCACGACCAACAAAAACGAGTATTATGGCCCGTTTGATTAGTCAGCAGCCTGGTAAGGTTATTGCACTGCGGGCAGATATGGATGCGCTTCCAATTGAGGAAGAGAATGATTTTGAATTTGTGTCGCAGAACTTAGGTGTAATGCATGCTTGTGGACATGATGGGCATACTGCGATGCTGCTTGGTGCAGCAAAATTATTAACTCAATTAAAAGAGCACATAAAAGGGGAAATTCGTTTTCTTTTTCAACATGCTGAAGAGTTATTCCCAGGTGGTGCTCAAGAAATGATTAGAGCTGGGGTATTGGATGGAGTAGATCAAGTTATTGGCATTCATCTATGTTCACCTATTGAGGTTGGCAATATTGGAGTTTGCCATGGACCAGCTACCTCCGCGAGTGACACATTTGATATTAAAATTCAAGGAAAAGGCGGTCATTCTTCTGAGCCACATGCAACAATTGATCCAATTGCAGTTGGAGCACAAGTTATAAACAACCTTCAGCATATCGTTTCGAGATATTGTGATCCACTCGAAAAGCTAGTAGTATCCGTGACGAAATTTAATAGCGGTACGGCTCATAATGTAATTCCTGATAATGCTATATTAAGCGGTTCAATACGAAGCTTTAATTCAGACGTTCGGAATCAGATTCCGATTTTAATTGAAAGAGTTGTTAAAGGCGTTACGGAAGCACATAATGCTTCATTTGAAGTTGATTATCATTTTGGCTACAGTCCAGTTGTAAATAATGAAAGGGTAAGAGCAGTTATGGAGGAAACTATAATTGATGTATGGGGAGAAGATACTTTGCTTAGGATGCCGGCACTTATGAGCGGTGAAGACTTTTCTGCATTTTCAGATAAAGTTCCAGGTTGTTTCATCTTTATTGGTGCAGGAAATCAGAACAAAGGGATTATCTATCCACACCATCACCCCCGTTTTACCATTGATGAAGATGCATTAGAAATCGGTGTTGAATTGTTAGTCCAATCATCTTTTAGATTATTAATGGAATAAAAACTAAATCTACTGCTAAACAAAAGCAGATAATCAAAGGGGTGTAAAAAAGTGATACATGAACCTGTCATAGCAGCTGTGATTATCTTGGCATTAATCGCGGTAGGAGAAATTATTTCTATATTTACAAAAGCGAGGGTTTCTATGTTCCTCGTTGCTATAATAGGATATCTTTTGTTAATTTGGACGGGAATTATACCAAAAGAATTAATCGGAGATTCTAAATTTATTGAGATTGGTGCCGTATTAGGGACAGCTCCAATAATTATTCATATGGGCACGTTGATCCCTCTCAAGGTTATACGTAGTCAATGGAAGGCCGTTGCAATATCTTTGTTGGGAATTATTTTTGGCACTGGTCTAATCCTTCTTTTGATTACAATGATGTATGGTTATAAAACTGCGGTTGCAGGAGCAGGACCATTAACAGGAGGAGTAATTGCGTTTTTAGTAACCGCAGAAGGGTTAAAAGAAGTGGGATTAGCAAGCCTAGTGGTAATTCCAGCTTTAATTCTATCATTCCAATCGCTGTTTGGCATGCCTCTTTCCGCAATTTTATTACGTCGTTACGCATTAAAGTATCGGAAAGCTGCAGATGCTAGAACCTATACAGCTTCCACGTTAGAAGTAGAAGTAGAAAATGTTATAACTACAGAAGACGCTAAGGAGCTAAATACCGCTTGGATTCCAAAAAAGTATCAAACTAATCTTATTCTTCTTTTTCAGCTATTTATCGGAGGCGCTATTGCCGTGGTTCTAGAGCAATTTACTGGCATACCCTATAGTATATGGGCTTTGGTTCTTGGAATAGGCGGAAGATTAATAGGATTTTATCCAGACCGTGTCATGGAGCGTGCTAATGCTTTCACAGTTGGGATGGCAGGACTCGTATTTTTAATTATTGCTACTATGAACGATACGACATTCGAGATGTTTATTGGTTATCTTCCTGAAATGTTCTCGATTATTGCTGTCGGAATTTTGGGTATTATTATCGGAGGCTTTATAGGTTCAAAATTGTTTAAATGGGATCCTTTAAAGGGTCTTCCTGTGGCACTGACGGCTACAATAGGTTTCCCTGGTGATTATCTTATTTGCGAGGAAGTCAGCAGAAGCGTCGGCAGAAATATAGAAGAAGAGGAAATGATATTAAATGAAATATTGACCCCGATGTTAATTGGTGGATTTACAACTGTAACAGCAGGATCAGTGGTAATTGCGAGTATTTTAATAAAAACGTTGTAGTCACTAAATTAATTTACAAGTCCCTTTTCTATTAAGTGGACCTTTAATAATGAATATAAGGTAGAGAATAAAAAAAGGGTGCGACATAGTCAGCGCCCTTTGGTTAGCCTTTTAGTCTAGTTCTACCCTATATTTAATGTGTTTTTTGACGCTCAGTCCTAATGATCATAGGTCCATTCTTATCCTTTTTTATATTCTCCAAATAACGTACTAAATAATTCTCCGTGATTCGGACTGGTACATACCTCCGCCGTGAACCAATGATATTCTCGGCCACAAACATTTTTTTCGTCAAATACATAAGATCTTGGCCTGTTTCTTTTTCTGCACTCTTGTATTGATCCGTCTGTGGCTCTTTGTCAGCTTTATGAAAAATACTCATTTAATGATACATGGACGTCCGTTCACCCGAATCATTTAGGTAAGTTCAAAAGTTCAAACCTGGACATTCTCATAAGTTCTGGTGCTGTCCTCTCCATATAGCTATCTGGGACAAAATCTTTAAATGGGACATCAGCCTTTCTCTGTTTTTTTTGTTTTGCTTTCACTCATAGACTTGGAACAAAAATAGCAAAAATATGGCTCTTCATTTAGTTTATCTAGGTTACTACCGCAATAAGAGGGAGATCCCCTCATGTTTTTTTCTGCATGAACGATTAAAAATTTGTAATCTATTTCCCTATATGATAGAATCATCTACAACATATAGTATTAAATTAAAAGAATAAAACTACATATAGATCGTGATTGGTGTCCTTTATGGACTTAATAGGGAATTCGGTGAAAAACCGAAGCTGTCCCCGCAACTGTAAGTGCAGACGAAAAGAGCATGCCACTGTACAAAACGCTTTATGGCGCTTGTATGGGAAGGGCTTTTAGTAGAGTGAAGCACAAGCCAGGAGACCTGCCAGGGCGATCGAAAGTTTCTTATCTTCGGGGATTGAGATGATGAAACGATCGCGTAATGGCCGTTTGTTCATCTGCTTTCTGCTATTATTCTATCGTTTGATCCGCTCATTTTCCGAGCGGATTTTTATTTTGCCTTTAGGAGGAAGTAAAATGGTCCAAACCATACAGCCGATAGAAATTTTAGAAGAACTTAAGAATGAATTTCCGCAGCTCGGCATTGAACAACTGTTAAAAAGGTATGAAGAAATGAGTCAGCTGAGAGCAGAGGCCATGTATGACCAGCTTATACTTGATTGCATATCATTTATAAGCATTGAAGAGCCTGATTGGACGTTTGCCGCTTCACGTCTGCTTCTTAAAAAGCTCTATATCGAGTCCGGCAAAAACAGAGAATGCAATCCGGATGACTGCTACACACATTTTTATGCGCTAATTGAACGTCTGACAGATGTGGGTATTTATGAGCAGGATTTATTAGATATGTATTCTAAGAGTGAGATAAATGAACTGTCCCACTTTATTAATAAAGAAAATGACCGTTTATTTACATATCTGGGGCTGAAAATGCTGGCTGACCGATATCTAGCCAGGGACAAACAAAGAAATTTATATGAGCTGCCACAGGAGCGGTTTATGATCATCAGCATGGTGCTGATGAAAAAGGAGCCGAAAAGCAAGCGGCTTGAGCTTGTTAAAGAAGCTTACTGGGCAATGAGTGGCTTGTATATGACGGTTGCTACTCCAACGCTCGCTAATGCAGGGAAAAACTGGGGACAGCTTTCAAGCTGTTTTATCGAGACGGTTGATGACAGTCTTGATTCTATATATGACAGCAATACCGATATCGCATCACTGTCTAAAAATGGCGGTGGAATCGGAGTCTATTTGGGGAAAATCCGCAGCAGAGGCAGTGATATTAAAGGGTTTAAGGGGGCATCTTCCGGTGTGATTCCCTGGATGAAGCAGCTGAATAACACAGCCGTCAGTGTCGATCAGCTTGGCCAAAGGCAGGGTGCCATAAGCGTGTATCTGGATGTCTGGCATAAAGATATCTTCTCATTTCTTGATGCAAAGCTAAATAATGGAGATGAAAGGCAGAGAACACATGATTTATTCACAGGTGTCTGCATTCCGGATTTGTTTATGGAAAAAGTGGAAAGCCGCGGGTATTGGTATTTATTTGATCCCCATGAAGTCCGCACGGTAATGGGTTTCTCACTGGAAGATTTTTATGACGAAGGGGAAGGCGAAGGTTCATACCGCCAAAAATATAAAGAGTGTATAGATAACCCGATCTTATCCAGGGAAAAAGTTTCTGCTATCGAGATCATGAAATCCATCATGAGAAGTCAGCTTGAAACTGGGTCACCATTCATGTTCTATCGGGATGAGGTGAATCGAAAGAATGCGAATTCCCATTGCGGGATGATTTACTGCACCAACCTGTGCACTGAGATTGTACAAAACCAGAGTGTTACAAAGAGGGTCGAAGAATATACAAGGGACGGTAGAATTATTATCGAAAAACAGCCGGGAGATTTCGTTGTCTGCAATCTTTCTTCCATCAATCTTGCACGGGCCATAAATGAAGGAGTCCTTGAAAGACTTGTGCCAATTCAGGTGAGGATGCTTGATAATGTTATTGATATTAATAAAATTCCAGTTCCTCAGGGGCAGATCACAAATCAAAAGTACCGCGCGATTGGGCTGGGGACTTTTGGCTGGCACCACCTTCTTGCACTGAAAAAAATCACATGGGAAAGCGAAGAAGCAGAAGAATTTGCTGACTCTCTATATGAACAAATTGCTTTCTTATCGATAAAAAGCTCTATGAATCTGGCAAAAGAAAAAGGAAGCTATTCGGTTTTTAAAGGCTCTGATTGGGAAACAGGCGCCTACTTTGAAAAGCGGGGATATCTGGAGGCAGAGTCAGCCATGGACTGGGCTGCATTGAGGGAAGACGTAAGGAAGTACGGTGTTAGAAATGCCTATTTGCAGGCTGTTGCCCCTAATGCATCAACGGCTTTAATTGCAGGCAGCACTCCAAGTATTGATCCTATCTTTAACAAGCAGTATTCCGAAGAGAAAAAGGATTATCGGATCCCTGTTACTGCTCCTGATATAAATAGTGAGACCATTTGGTATTACAAATCTGCTTATCACATTCACCAGGAGTGGAGCATCAGGCAGAATGCAAACAGGCAAAAACATATAGATCAGGCTATTTCATTTAATTTTTATATACCTAACCATATAAAAGCTATAGATCTTTTAAATCTGCATCTTTCGGCATGGAAGAATAAATTAAAAACAACTTACTATATCCGTTCAACTTCATCAGAGGTTGAAGACTGCGAATCTTGCTCAAGCTAAAGGAGGACTTATGAATATTCTAAAAAAAAGACCAATAATTAATCAATTGGCACCTAATAAATCAACGTCAATTATCAATGGAGAATGCTCTAATATCCTTAATTGGGATGACGTCCGCTTCTCATGGGCATATCCAAAGTACAAAAAAATGCTCGCGAATTTTTGGACGCCATTTGAAATAAACATGTCACAGGACATTAAGCAATTTCCGAAATTAACGAAAAGTGAACAAGACGCATTTTTGAAAATCATTGGGCTGCTTGCATTGCTCGACAGTATCCAGACGGATTATGCAGGAAAAGTCGCTGATTACATTACCGACTCAAGTCTGTCAGCACTTATGATCATTCTGGCACAGCAGGAGGTTATTCATAATCATTCCTATTCCTATGTTCTATCAAGCCTGGTTCCCAAACAAAAACAGGATGAGGTTTTTGAATTCTGGCGGACAGAACCTATATTAGAAGAAAGAAATGAATTTGTTGTGAACGGATATAAAGATTTTGCAGAGAATCCAAGTGCCGAGAACCTGCTGAAATCGATTGTGTTTGATGTAGTTCTGGAAGGGCTTTTCTTTTATTCCGGCTTTGCATTCTTTTATCACCTGGCAAGGAATCAGAAGATGGTAGCAACCTCAACGATGATAAATTACATCAACCGGGATGAGCAAATTCACGTAGATTTGTTTGTTAAAATTTTCAAAGAAATTATTAAGGAAAATCCGGAGCTTAATACAGCCGAACTAAGTGAATACGTTCAGGAGACTTTTAAAAGAGCAGCTGAACTGGAGATTGAATGGGCCAGAGAGGTGATCGGCAGCAAAACAGAAGGCATATTACTGACTGATGTTGAAGCTTATATTAAATTTTATGCCAATGTCCGCTGCAACCAGCTGGGATATGACCGGCCGTTTGAAGGGTATCGGACCAATCCTCTCCGCTGGATAGTAGCTTACGAGCAGGTTGACCACGGGAAGTCTGACTTTTTTGAACAAAAATCCCGGCAATATACAAAAGTTCAAATCGATAATGGATTTGATGAATTATAGAAAAAAAAGATTCTGCATTTGCGCAGAATCTTTTTTAATCATGAGCATACTGGTTTGCCAGCTGCAAAATCAACTTCAAAGCCCAGATCCTTAAGCATTTGATGGTCTGCCGTGCTTTCCTGTCCTGCAGTGGTTAAGTAGTCTCCAACGAAAATAGAATTGGCAGGATATAATCCAAGCGCCTGAAGGCTCCTGAGATTTACTTCCCTGCCCCCGGAGATTCTGATTTCCTTTGATGGATTGATAAACCGCATGAGACAGAGAACCTTCAGGCAATAGCGGGGATTCAGCTCATTGGTTCCTTCCAGAGGCGTCCCGTCAATGGCATGCAGAAAATTAACCGGTATAGAGTCGGCATCAAGCACTTTTAAGCTTTGGGCCATCGCTATGACATCTTCTTTGGTTTCTTTCATGCCGATAATAACACCTGAGCATGGTGAGATGCCTGCCTCCTTTATTAATTGAACAGTATTGACTCTATCCCGGTATGTATGGGAGGTGGTGATATTTTCATGATGACTTTCAGATGTATTAATATTGTGATTATAGCGGTCCACTCCTGCTTCCTTAAGCTTCTCGGCCTGATCAGGCTTCAAAAGCCCGAGGCAGGCACAGACCTTCATATTATAAGTATCCTTAATTTCTTTAACAGCTGAAACGACTTCGTTTAGCTCCCTATTGCTCGGACCTCTTCCGCTAGCAACGATACAGTATGTTCCAACATTAAGCTGATGAGCCTGTTTAGCTCCCTGTAAGATCGAGTCCTTATCCATCATTCTGTATTTTTCGATAGGTGCAGTTGAGATGCTCGATTGTGAACAATAGCCGCAGTTCTCAGGACATAAACCGGATTTTGTGTTAATGATCATGTTTAGTTTAACTCTATTTCCGTAGTGATGATGACGGATTTTATAGGCACTGTGCAATAAATTCAGAAGCTCATCATCTGGGCAATTTAATATTGACATTGACTCCGAGTCGGTTAATTCATGTCCTTCCAATACATTAAGAGCTAATCTTTGAAAATTCATATGTATCCCCCTCTATACTATTAGTTAAGCTGCACGGTTCATTTTTCTGAACTGACTGCGGGCAAATACTCTATGCTCCAGCCGATATGCCATTAATCCGGCAAAAGCAGAAAGAATAATGTCCTTTGGAAGAGGGACCGCCATCCATAGCCAAGCCATTTGATAGGTAAATCCTTCAGGTGCTGTGAACCAGAGTTTATAAGCCATGTACATCCAATTTGTCCCGAATAGATAATTGATCGCCATCCCAATTAGAGCTGCAGTAATATATACCGGAACTGATTTTTTCTTTTCGATAATTTTTCCTGTGACATACGCTGTTAGAATAAACGAAAGGATAAAACCAAAAGTGGGGTTTAGCAGTGAAGCAAAACCGCCTCCGAATTTTGAAAAGACCGGGGCGCCTGCAAGCCCGACGAAAGTATAGACAGCCATTGTAATAGCACCCAATCGGCTCCCTAAAATTGCCCCTGCCAAAATGGCAAAAAAGGTCTGTAACGTAATGGGCACTCCTCCGATCACCAAAAATGGCGCAAAGGACGTGATGTTTGCCCCAACTGCCATCAGGGCCACAAACATACCAGCCAAAGTTAGATCAATTGTCCTCAAACCTGTCTTCATAAAAGCCTCCTGATAGTTTTATATTTATACAATTTAGAATAATAGCAGCAGATGAACATTGTCAACCTTAATTTAAATAAGGTTTACATATAAGAGGGGTAAAACAAATTGTGATGGAACTTGGGTGCTTGTTTTTTCCAAATTAAATAGCCGCCGGCAAATTGCCGCGGCTGTATTGTAGTATTAATTATTGCCTTTTGTTTTTTTTCGAACCACATCAAAAAGTCCGGAACCGATAATATCTAGTGCTGATTGCATTCTTTCTTCAGAAATATTATCTTCAATAGTATCCTGAGGTGTATGGTATACTTTTTCAATGTGATAGACAAGCGGATCCCAGCTGTCTATGCCCATCCAGATAAATAAGGCAGCAGGAATGCCTGCATTATGGAAGGGAACATGGTCACTCGATCCGAATTTACCAGGCAGAATATCGGAATTTCCCAAGCGTGCCCCAGCTTCACCAGTTGAGGCTGTCACAATATTTTGGCTGCCGTCCGGTGTCATGGCATATAGATTTTTTGCTTTATCATAATTTGTTGCAACCATATCAGGGACAAAAACAGCCTCTATCTGATCTTTTTGTGCCTCTGTTAACTGATCTACATAATATCTTGCTCCTAAAAGTCCGCGTTCCTCAGAGCCAAATGCAATGAATTTAAGAGTTTTGTCTGTATTGTATCCTTTATAAACTCTGGCAAGCTCAAGCATTAACCCAACACCAGAAGCGTTATCATTAGCGCCGGGAGCACCCACTACACTATCATGATGGGCGCCTAGTATAACCTCTTTTGCATTTTCATCTTTTGATTTAGCTTTCTTTGTAGCAATTACATTTACCGATTTAAGATCTTTATAGTGCTTTGCTGTCAGGGAGAGTTCAACTGCACCTTGCTCCATTTGTTCCTTAAGCCATTCACCATGAATATAGGAAGCCCCGAAAACCGGGATATTATATTCCCCAGTCAGGCTGGGATTAAAAGTTTGACCGAAATTTCCTCTGCTTCCAACAAGGCTTTGCAGAATCACACCAGCTGCTCCTGCCTCAACTGCTTTGGCTACCTGCTCCCGGTATCCAGCTGTAGTATCTGCGCGAGCCAGCAGTACAATTTTACCCTCAGCCCCATGGAAATTTTCATTTTCCACATAGATCACTTCAGCCTGAACTGGTGCTTCGCTGATTGCTCCATTCGGGGCAGCTCCCATTTCCCATACAGTTCCGTCTCCAAATGCAGCATTGCCTATGTATTGATCTGCTACTGGGAAGTATTGAAATTCGACATCATAACCATAACTCATAAGTGTATTTGCAATATACTGTGCTGACTTCTTTTCATTTTCTAATCCGCCCGGTCTTGTCCCTATTTCTTCTGATAAATACCTTACGTGACCGATTGCACGTTCAGCATTCACTCTGGCAATAATCTTCTGGTCCTGTGAGTTGGATGAGTTTCCGTTCTCAGTACTTAGCGGGGCAGCATACCCGACTGTCCCAAATGCTAAGGAAGCTGCTAAAGCTGCTGCCATTATCCTGGCAGGTTTTCGGTTTTTTCTTGGCATAATAACCTCCTGAAGACTAGTATTTTTCGATTACCTAACGATCTCTAGTTTAGTAGAAAATGGTATTTTATGAATAGTGTAATAATCCCTACTAGACATACCCATTGTTCCGACATCATCTGCCATTTCTTTATGGTAAATGACAAAGTTCATCAGTACCTAACTCCTATATTAATTAAAATCTGGGTGTTTTTTATTTTTCCAGAGAGGGTAAAGTGATATTGCTCATTAATAAATGATGTCCCCACAATTAAAGGAGGTATAAACATGGCGAATAATAAAAATAACCTTCAGAGTGACGAACAGAAACAATATTTTAAGGACCGGGCAGGTACAGATGACGCAAGATTCCATGTAGTACCGCATGTTGAAGAAGGGTGGGCAGTCAAAAAAGAAGGTCAGGACGATCCTGAGTACATTGCAGATTCCCAGTCAGATGCAGTTGAGGAAGCAAAGCGCATGGCTCAAGAAGCAGGCACAATGGCCATACTGCATAATGAGGATGGAAAAATTGAAGATCTGTTAAACTATGAAGATAAATAATCTAAGAGAAGGGCATTGCCATTGAGTAATGCTCTTTTTTTGTTATGGGTATATGTAATTTTTTTCCTAAAATAAAAAAATCCGCTTTCGATAAGAAAGCGGTTCAAAAAAGAGACCTTGGAACGAGTTAATTCTTAACATAAAACAATATATAGTAGCGGAAGTTATCAGATGAAACTATATATTGTTATTTTAGATTCTAGCATAATAAACCATAGAGAGCAAACTATTATTTTAATATATTTAAAATATTCTAATAAAAATAGGAAGCAATCTATAATCATTCAAAAACACGCACATTATGATTGTTTTTGGTTTATTTTGATCGAAAATGATTGATTTTTGCAATCGGTTTCAGTATGATGTAGTCAAGAAGAATAACAGGCCCAGGGAGGTGATGTTTTGTTAACACCAGAGCGCCACAAAATGATACTGCAGCTATTAAAAGAAAAAGGTGTAGTGAAAATTCAGGATCTCGTTGACTTGACAGAAACATCGGAATCAACTATCAGAAGGGATCTTACCCAGCTTGAGGAGGGAAAGTATCTCAAAAGAATTCATGGAGGTGCAGCCAGGCTTCAGGGAAAGCTTCAGGAACCCAGCATGTCTGAGAAATCATCCAAAAACCTTCAGCAAAAGCGCCAAATTGCCCAATACGCGGCAAACCTTGTTGAAGAGGGAGATTCGATCTATTTGGATGCAGGCTCCACAGTAACTGAAATGATTCCCTTTTTGCCTGCAAAAGAAATTGTAGTTGTGACGAACGGATTAATGCATATTCAAGCATTGCTGGAAAGGAATATAAAAACATTTATTATCGGAGGATTTGCCAAGGAACAGACAAAAGCAATCATTGGCAGGGGGGCATTGGCCAGCCTGGAAAATTATCGGTTCGATAAATGCTTTATGGGGGTTAACGGCATTCATCCTCAATTCGGCTACACCACACCCGATCAGGATGAGGCGATGATCAAGCAAATGGCCATTTCGCTTTCAAGAGAGGCATTCGTGCTTGCAGATGACACAAAGTTTTCAGAAATCGCCTTTGCCAAAATTGCCGATTTGCACGCAGCAGCAATTATTACAAATGAGCTGAATGAGGATCAGCAGGAGCCTTATACCAGCAAAACTACAATAAAGGTCGTGACAGCATGATATACACATTGACGCTAAATCCGTCAGTGGACTACATCGCAGAATTGGATGAGATACTGGTCGGCGGGCTTAACCGCATGCAGCGGGATACGAAGTTCCCAGGAGGAAAGGGGATAAATGTTTCCAGAGTTCTGAAAAGAATGGATGTTGAAAGCAGGGCACTTGGCTTTGCAGGCGGTTTTACTGGAGATTATCTTGTTGATTGCCTAAATAAGGAGAATATCCAAACTGACTTTGTACAAGTAAATGACGACACAAGAATCAATGTAAAGATTAAAACAGAGACGGAAACCGAGATCAATGCCAAAGGGCCGGCCATTACAGGAAGGAATTTCGAGGATCTTAAAAATAAAATCCGCAGCCTATCAGCAGGAGATATGCTTGTCCTGGCAGGAAGTATTCCATCAACCTTGCCGGAAACAACTTATGAAGAGCTGGTAAAAATCTGTTCAAAAAATGGAGCGGCATTTGTGGTGGACGCAGAGGGAGAATTATTGAAAAAGGTCCTTCCATACAAACCGTTTTTAATAAAGCCCAATCACCATGAATTGGGTGAAATATTCAGCAGAAAATTTACATCCGCTGAAGAAGTCATTCCTTTCGGGAAGAAACTTGTTGAAATGGGCGCCCAGAATGTCATTGTTTCATTAGCCGGCAAGGGAGCTGTCTTGGTTTCTAATGAAGCTGCTTATATTTCAAGCGTTCCAAAAGGAAAAGTAAAAAGTTCTGTAGGTGCCGGAGATTCCATGGTAGCCGGTTTTCTTGCAGCTTACGAAAAAAACCAAAATATAGAAAAGGCTTTTCAATACAGTGTGGCTACAGGGAGCGCCACAGCTTTTTCACTTGGTCTTTGCACAAAGGAAAAAGCAGAGGAATTGCTCTCCCAAGTTTCGATTGAAAAAGTCAGCCTAAAAGGGGAGATTTAGGATGAGAATAACAGAATTGCTGACAAGAGAAACGATTCTGCTTTCAATGAGCGGAACAGGCAAAATGGATGCCATAAATGGCTTGGTAAGCCAGCTTGATGCAGCCGGGAAGCTTCATGATCGGTCTGCGTTTAGGGATGCCATTATTAAAAGGGAAGAACAAAGCACAACAGGCATAGGTGACGGAATAGCCATTCCGCATGCCAAAACGGGTGCTGTCAAGGAGCCTGCGATTGCTTTCGGGAAATCAGCTAAAGGTGTAAATTATGAATCGCTTGATGGTCAGCCGGCACATCTATTTTTCATGATTGCAGCCCCAGAAGGAGCAAATAATACCCATTTGGAGGCTTTATCGAGGCTTTCATCAATATTAATGAACGAGGAAGCACGCAAAAAACTTAGACAATCTGCCTCTGCTGACGAAATTATTGAAATCATTGACAGCTATGACGAGACAGAAGATGAGGAAGACCAAAATATTGCTGACAGTAAGCGCTTTGTAGTGGCGGTAACAGCTTGCCCAACAGGAATTGCCCATACTTATATGGCAGCTGATTCACTAAAGGCCAAGGCAGCTGAAATGGGCGTTGATATTAAGGTGGAAACTAATGGCTCAAGCGGTGCAAAAAATGTTTTGACACCGGACGAAATTGCGAATGCAGCAGCGGTTATAGTTGCAGCAGATACCAAGGTGGAAATGGAGCGTTTCAGCGGGAAGCATGTCCTTGAAACGGCAGTTGCTGATGGCATCCGGAAACCTAAGGAGCTTATTGAAAAAGCGCTTAATCAGGATGCTCCTGTTTACAAGGGAGGAAGCGCGGACAGCAGCAAATCCGCCGGAAATCAAAAAGAACAAAAAGCCGGAATTTATAAGCATTTAATGAATGGCGTATCCAACATGCTTCCATTTGTTGTGGGCGGAGGAATCCTGATTGCCATTTCCTTTATGTTCGGCTATAAAGCAGCAGATCCTAATGATCCGTCATACCATCCTATCGCTGAAGCGCTGATGACCATTGGCGGAGGGAATGCATTTGGATTAATCGTTCCAATCCTTGCAGCGTTTATTGCCATGAGCATTGCGGACCGTCCCGGCTTTGCTGCTGGCGCAGTCGGCGGAATGCTGGCTGTATCCGGAGGGGCAGGTTTCCTTGGCGGCATCATTGCAGGCTTCCTTGCAGGTTATGTAGTAGTTGGGTTGAAAAAAGTATTTGCAGGCCTGCCTTCATCTCTTGAAGGAATTAAAACGATTTTGCTCTATCCGCTCTTTGGAATTGCTTTCACAGGATTACTGATGCTTTATGTAGTCAATAAACCAGTGGGAGCATTAAATACTGCTATTACCGAGTGGCTTTCAGGTCTTGGCACTGGAAACGCTGTCCTGCTGGGAGCGGTGCTTGGGCTGATGATGGCGTTTGATATGGGAGGCCCGGTTAATAAATCAGCATACGTATTTGGTACGGGGCTGCTTGCAAATGGAGTATATGAGCCAATGGCTGCGATCATGGCAGCAGGCATGGTGCCGCCTCTTGCCATCGCGCTTGCAACGACTTTATTTAGAAATAGATTTACCAAACAGGAACAGGATGCAGGAAAAGCAAATTATATAATGGGATTTTCGTTTATAACAGAAGGCGCAATCCCATTCGCAGCCGCAGATCCATTGCGTGTCATCCCATCCATCATGGCAGGGGCTGCCGTTGCAGGTGCCATCTCCATGATGGCTGAAATCGGATTAAGGGCGCCGCACGGCGGAGTCTTTGTGGTCCCTCTTGTCGATGGACCATGGGGGATTTATCTTGCTGGAATAATAGCAGGTGCTCTGCTGTCCGCTGTCCTTATGGGATTTTTGAAAAAGCCTATGAATAAATGATGTATGAACAAGAGCCGGTACTTGATGTATCGGCTTTCATTTTTATGAAAGGCTGTTTTCGCTAATATTTACTGAGTTGATTGCAGGGCAGGCTATCAAAAATGAATGCGCATTTCCTTCGCGCGGTGTTTAATGAATGCCCAGCTGTTCGCTGAACAGCATGAAGCGGAATCAATCGGCAATGTTGAAAAGCAAAATAATCTATTTATACGAAAAGGGTCTTTGTAAAAAATACTTTCTAAATAGATTGAAAAAACAGAAAATAAATGTTTTAATTAAAATAAACTAATTAGTCTATATTTTTTGTGTTTAAATAAACTGTTCGGTCTATTTAAATGGAGGTGGTGGAAATGGCCATTATCATTGTAATTAAAAGAGGGAATAAAAAATAAATAACAGTGCTTTATCATACTTGAAGGAGAAGCGTTTATGAAAATTAAAAGACTTTCCCAGTGTACCCTGGAGGAGGCATTGACTGCCTGGAATAGGGGATTTGAAGGCTATTTAGTGCCCATTAAGATGGATATCCAGTCATTTGTTAATCGAATGATATTCGAAGGTCTTTCGCCTGAAAAATCAATAGTTGTGTTTATGCAAGGAGAGCCTTGCGGAATTATTATGAATGGATTCCGGGAAATTGATGGCAGGAAAATAGCCTGGAACGGAGGAACGGGAATCGCTCCTGAACTCCGGGGAAAAGGACTTTCTGCAGCAATGATGACAGAGGTGCTTAACATCTATAAAGCTGAGAATGCTCACACTGCTGTCCTCGAAGCAATTGAAGAAAATGAAAGGGCGATTAAGCTGTATAAAAAAGCAGGCTATGTGATAACTGATCACTTGCTTCATTTAAACAGGAGGCTTACATATAAAGAACTGGACTCCTTACAGGAAAACAGTTATTCCCTAAAAAGAGTATACCCTGAACAGCTGCAGTCACTTAGCTTTTATGACAGCGCCGCTGCCTGGCAGTGCCAGTGGCAAAGTGCAAAGCACGGAGAAGCGGCTGTGCTTATAGGTGAAGATGGGAAAGCAGCTGGCTACATTTTATATAAAAGAATACTGGAAGCCGATGGACGTACAGACCGCATTATTATCTTTCAGCTAAGGTTCAGCAATGGAAATGTTAATAGAAAAGTAATGGGAAGCATCCTTGGCCAACTGTTCCTGGATAGGGATGATTCTATTGATTTCACTGCAGTTAATATCTCTGTCTCCAATCCTGTCTCAAATGCTTTACTTAAAATGGGATTCGAAAAAAAGATTGGCCAGGTAATGATGGAAAAGCCGCTATAGTAGACCTGCCTTACAATTCTCCCCTTTCTGCCAAAAACTAAGCTGCTGATTAAAAATGCTTAGGCATAATTTCAGCTGGCCTCTGATATGTTTTTATGAATAAGCTAAAAAGGGGAGATACACTTGGCTGAGGAATATGAAAATGCTGCAAAATTTGAACACGGCTTTTGGCTGCAGATTTTGGGCGATCATGCACGCTTTATACATGATTCGCTATCACCGAAGGAAAAAGACAGCATTGAACGGGCAAATTACTTCATACAAACCTTTGATCAGCTGTTAGGAAGGGTTGAAGTGGATAATCTCGAGGAGTTGAGCCGGAGGGCGGAACAGGAAGCTAAAAAGCTGAGGGAATTTAAATTGAACCTGCTGGAACGACATTTGACAGGGAAAATAACCATTCATCTTGGCCCGGTTTTTATTAACCATATGGTCAATGAACTTGAAGAATATATGCTTGTCCTGCAATATTTAACTAAGGGAGAAACCCCGCCTGTTTTTCATGAGCTCCATCACCATTTAATCTGGCTTCTGGACGCAGCAGGGCATGCAGGTGCCATATCGGACAATATGGAACGGGTTGAGATGAAAATAAAAAACGTCAGTGATGGCTATACAAAGGATTTTGAAGCCTTTTATTTAAAGGCTGTAGAAATGTCCGGCTTCCTTCGGACTAATGTTGAATCATTCCCAGCACTGCGGAAGTTTAACAGCGATGTTTCGCTTGAAATGTCTTTGTTTATGAACTTCCTTAATGAAATCGAAGAGCTTGAATTAAGCAAAGAGGCATTGGGAACATTTGCACCTTTAATGGCGGACCACATGTACCGTGAAGAATGCTATTACCTCTCAAAGCTTGCAGAGTCCACTCAGTCTGAAATGCCAAAATGTGATCCGGCCAAGCCAAGGCTTAAAGAATAATTTCAAAGCTGCCATTTCCGGCAGTTTTTTTGTATTCAGAACATGAATCCATGTTTTCCGGGTAAAGGAATATAAAAAGGCTGATATCATGAAACTGATAAAATGGAGTTATATGCGGAGAAATCAGGTAAAGGGGTTATTTGACTGTTTTCCTGATGAAATCATTATTTTTAAAAGGATACGAAATTTTTATTTTATCCACAGTGCGGAATGGAGAGAAAACCCCCAGCTAATTGGGAAAGAGCAGCTTGAAGAAATGGAGTATTTGCTTAACCAGGAAATGGGTTTCCTTCATGGATATCTTCAAAGGAAATCGGCAGACAACTTAGAAAGTAAAATTTGAAAAAATAGGAAAGAAGAATCAATTTACCCAAAATAGAACATACGTTCGACTAAATGGACAGGAATGTGGTATAATAAAGAAGCAATGGGAGTTTCTCAAGGGTGGTCGGCTAGCCCCGTACTGAAAGGGGGTGATGCCTTTTGACAGTTTTCGAATCGATCATGATGATGATTTCTTTTTCCAGTCTGATCATTGCTGTCATGACTTTTAACCATAAAAAATAGACCTCCCTTGATCTGACAATTGAGGGAGAGGTCTATGTCATAGACATGCCGATCCCCTAAGGGAACGACTATTGCGAATGACCGTGGGTGCGGCAACACCTGCGGTCGTTTTTTATTCATATTCTTAATTCAAGGATATCATATACGTCTTAGAAAGTCACGGAAATAAGCCTGTCGCATGATCACTTATAGTATATGCCGATCTCGGCAAAAAATCCATAATGATCCTTAGCCTGGTGTGAAATACTAAAATGGCATCGATATAAGGAGGAACTGATATGACAAAGCGCAATATTAAGACTAAATCAGGATTGCAGAGTACAAAGAAAAGCATTAATGAAATGGAGTTCTCCAAAGAGCTTGGGCCAGAAAGCAAAAACGCAAAAAAGACAAGGCCTGACTGATGTTGGCAATAAAAAATTAACCATGATGGGGCAGACTAAAACTGTCCCATTTTTTTATGGAGCAGTCGTATGGAAAGGACGATCCATTTGCCGGTATTGACTTTAGAGGATACAAAAATTTTTTATGAAACGATGGGCAAAGGTGTGCCGATTATCTTTATACATCCCCCTGCTATGGGAAGAAAGGTATTTTATTATCAAGGCCTGCTTGCTGAGCACTTTCAGGTTATTTTTCCTGATCTGAGCGGAAACGGAGATACCATTGGGCCAGAGAAAACAGTAACTATTAAAGGATATGCTGAAGAGATAAAAGCTGTATTAGACCACTTGGATATTGAAAAAGCTGTTATTCTGGGCTATTCATCAGGCGGTATAATTGCTCAGGAGTTTGCCCTTTCATATCCGGAAAGGACACTTGGAGTTATTCTCTCAGGAGGGTTTCCCGAGGTGTTATCCGAAACCTACAGATATGAGCATATTCTGGGCATGTACTTTGTGAAGCACTTCCCGGGTTTCCTGAGGTATGTAATAGCATCGAGCCATACAAATGATAAAAAGGTCAGAGACGAGATTCTGGAACATATGAAAAAGGCAAATCACACCATGTGGTTTCAATTTTATGATCGATCACTCCACTATTCCTGCACTGACCGCCTGAGGGATTTACATGTTCCGCTTCTCCTGATTTATGGCTCAAGAGACTTTGTTAATCAGCATATTAGAAGCTATAGAAGATATGTCAGCTTTCAGGCGGCCATCATAAAAGGCGTTTCCCATCAGGTGCCAACTAAAAAGTGGAAGCTGTTCAATCAGGTTGTAACTGGTTTTGTACTGCAGCAATTTAAATAAAGAAATCCGTATCGTCATTGAACGATACGGATTTTTTCAGGTATCATTTGCGTCAGGTTTGATCGCGATAATGGCTGCAAGGGCGGCAAGAATAGTAACTCCGCTTAATATATAAAATAGCCCCCGATCCGAATGCTTTAACAGAATGGCAATGACCGGCGGCCCTCCTGCAACCCCAATAAATCTCATTGAACTGTATAGCGAAGTAATGGTGCCCCGTTCTTCTTTTGCTATTCCCTCCGTAATCAGTGCATCCAATGAAGGCAATGCTACGCCAATGCCAACACCGGCAAACAGGAACATGCTGATCATGAACCACATATTATTTGAAAAGCTTAAGATCGCAGTTGCAGCTGCCACAAGCCCTGAGCCCAGGAAAATGATCCACTTCATCAGTATTTTATTTTCTTTTATTTTTTTTCCTGTTAAATACGATGAAAGGCATAATGCGCCAAGCGGGACAGCCAGGAGAAGGCCTTTTTTAACATCTTTAATATCATATGTCTTTTCAAGCACATCAGATAAATAGAAAAGTATCCCGAAGAGAACAAACATGAGAATGGCGCCAATAAAAAAAATTGCGTAAAGCCATTTTCCATTGTTTTTAAAGGTATCCTTGATATTGCTCCAAAATTCCTTCAGCGGAATTGGCTCTTCTCTTTTATTGGGTGTCTTAACAAGAAAGAAAACCAGCAAAATTGAAATGGTACAAAAAACCGGAAATGAAAAAAACGGCAAATACCAAATAAACCCTGCCAGAAACGCCCCAAGAATAGGGGATAGAACTTTTCCGAATGTATTGGAAGTTTCAATCAGGCCAAGGGAGCTGCTGACATCATCATCATTTTTAAACATATCCCCGACCAAAGGCATAACAATTGGTGCCGCACCTGCAGCCCCCACACCCTGCAATGCCCTCCCGGCCAGTATAATCCAGTAGGCATCCGCCA
The DNA here is from genome assembly GCF_059758675.1 of Cytobacillus sp. GQ23. Taxonomy (NCBI): domain Bacteria; kingdom Bacillati; phylum Bacillota; class Bacilli; order Caryophanales; family Bacillaceae; genus Cytobacillus; species Cytobacillus sp. GQ23. The sequence continues at coordinate 167,143 of NZ_JCAXER010000005.1, read as the reverse complement.
TTTTCCATGCTGCCCAACCCGAGATCAGCCCGCCAATTCCTGCAATCAGAAGACTTGGTATAATGACCTTTTTCCGGCCGATATGATCCGATAAAAAGCCTGCAATCGGGATCAATATAATGGCGACAATACTGTATACGGTAATGATCATGCTGGTTTGGAATGAAGTAATATTTAGTTTATTTTCCATCGCCGGCAGAACAGGAATCAGCATGGAATTCCCCAGCGTCATAACGAGAGGAATCGAAGAAAGAGAGAGAATGGCCCATTTTTGATTATGAGCATCATCACCGGACTTCTTTTTAGCTTTGGAATTTACAGATTGTAAATTTTCAATGTGCTCCATATTTCCGACCTGCCTTTTCGTTAATCAAACTAGTCTTAATATGGGCTAATTGGAGGAAAACTAACTAGAAAAAGCTCTGTCTTTTTATGGGAAAATTCAATTTCTGGAAGAATATGTTTCGAATTGCTAAATAGAATGCGTTAAAATATTTAGAAAAGAGAAATCTGGTGAGGGGGATTATGTGAAGGAGATTATCGCCTTAAGCATAGGAAAGCCAAAAAAGCACAGCTGGAAAAACAAAGAGGAAATCTCGGGAATTGGCAAAGAGAGAATAAACAGTGTGTTTTTAACGAAGGAAGGTTTTCAGGGGGATGGAGTGGCTAATACTGCGTTTCATGGCGGCCTGGACCGTGCAGTTTGCCTATACCCTTACGAACATTACGGGAAGTGGGAAAAAGAATTTAAAAAGACATTCTCACCGCCTTCATTTGGTGAAAATATTTGTGCAGGGAACATGCTGGAAAAGGATGTTTTTATAGGTGACACGTTTTCACTGGGAGAATCTTTCATCCAAATAACACAGGGGCGTATCCCGTGCTCCACAATATCAAAGCATAACAGGGAAGACCGGCTTTTAGGCAGAATTGTTGAAACCTGCTTCACAGGCTACTTTTTCAGAGTGCTGAAAGAAGGAACTGTAACAGCAGACAGCGTCCTTAAGCTCGTGGACAGAAAGCAGGAAAAGGTATCGGTTCTGCAAGGGAATTTTATCATGTTCCATGACCGCAAAAACCGTAATGCAATTGAAGAATTGCTGAGGATTGAGGAGCTTGCAGATGTCTGGAGGGAAAAGCTGGAAAAAGATTTAGTTTAAAAAAATAAAAAACACTCTTGACATTTTTCATTTATCGGAATAGTATAATAAGCAATATATCGATTGGCAATGACAAAGAGTAGTAACTGCTGGTGAAGCTAAAGAGAGCTGATGGTTGGTGGAAATCAGTGTGGAAGTGGCAGTGAATGGACTTTCGAGCCTCCAAACCGAACCTTTTAAGCAGTAGGCTTTGGCGAACGGTCTCATCGTTACAAGAGACAGATATTCAGGCGATCTTCGCTTTGATATCTGTTTAAGTGAGCTGATTGATTCAGCTAATGAAGGTGGCACCACGGGTCTCTCGTCCTTTTTTGACGGGAGGCCCTTTTTTATTTAGCTTAGGAAATGTACAGAATTTTCGCATCATGATAACCTGTCCAGTGCAAGCAGCCTGCTTCCTCAAGGGCTGGGGTGGGCAAGGCGCTTCCGCTTTATTTAAAAGCTTTAATACTTTAAATCGCTGAGCAAGAGGAGTAGAATGATTGGAATCCGTCCAAGAGAGCCGGGAATGGTGAGAGCCCGGTACGGAAAGTCATTCGAATGGACTTGCGAGAGGCTTCCCGAAAGATAGTAGGGAAGCACGGGTTTCCGCCGTTAAAAGGATAGGGTATCGATATTTTTTCCGTACCCGAAAAAGGGAGCAGCATTTTGCTCTGAAAAGAGGTGGCACCACGTTCACAAGACACGTCCTCTATACCCACAGCTACTGTGTGTATAGAGGGCTTTTTTATTTTCTTTAAAGAACTGGAGGAAAGATAAATTGATGCCAAAATTGGATGAAACGTATATTATCGAAGAACTCGAGGGTGACACATTAACACCCATTTCCATCTATCAGAGAATGAGCGGAAGAAAGAAATTCCTGTTAGAAAGCTCGCTAAAGCATGAAAAATCGGGAAGGTATTCCTTTATTGGCGCAGATCCTGTGATGGAACTAAAAGGGGAAGAGGCCAGGACATTAGTTTCTGCCGGAGGAAAAACAGATGTATATTCTGAAAAGCCGCTCGATGTTGTTAGAAGACTGATGCCTGAGCAAAAACCTCACCCGTTTGAAAGCTTCCCATTCTGTGGAGGAGCTGTTGGATACGCAGGATATGATGTCATCAGGCAATACGAAAATATTGGAATGATACCTCATGATGAGCTGAATGTACCAGATGTACACCTTATGTTTTTTGAGGAAGTGGCTGTTTTTGATCATCTGGAGCAAAAGGTATATCTCGTTGCCATGCCTTTGATGGCAGGAACCGATGAATCCAAGCTTCGTGAAAGATTACAGAAGAGAAAGGATGAAATACAGAAGGGGACCGTGGCAATTGAACCGGAAGCAGCATCACTGTCAGCTTTTAAAGCTTCGATATCTAAAGAAGACTTTATTGAAAAAGTAAATAAAGCCAAGTCCTATATTGAAGAGGGTGACATCTTCCAGGTGGTGCTTTCTCAGCGGTTAAAAGCAGAACTAACTGGTGATCCTTTCGCATTTTACCGAAAATTGCGGGTGCAAAATCCCTCCCCCTACATGTACTATCTTGATTTTGGAGAATATGCGGTGGCAGGGGCATCACCGGAAAGTCTTATAAAAGCTGCAGGAAACAAAGTAATCACCAACCCTATAGCAGGAACAAGGCCAAGAGGCAAGACAGATGACGAAGACCTGCAGCTTGAAAAGGAACTGATAGAAGATGAAAAGGAGCTCGCAGAACACAGAATGCTGCTCGATCTGGGGAGAAATGATCTGGGCCGTGTCTGCGAATTTGGAACAGTCACTATAGAAAAAAATATGGTAATTGAGAGATATAAGCATGTCATGCACCTTGTATCCGAAGTGGGCGGCAGGCTAAAATCTCCACACACAGCGATTGATGCCTTAATAGCATGTCTGCCTGCTGGAACAGTTTCAGGTGCTCCAAAAATTAGAGCAATGGAAATCATCAATGAACTTGAAACAATGAAAAGAGGAATTTATTCAGGTGCAGTCGGCTATTTTTCCGGGAACGGCAATATGGATTTTGCCCTGGCAATCAGGACAATGGTGATTAAAGATGGCTATGCCTATATACAAGCCGGTGCGGGCATCGTGCATGATTCTATTCCTGAAAAAGAGTACGAAGAAACACTTCATAAATTAAAAGCATTTTTGGAGGACAAAAAATGATTCTGCTGATTGATAATTATGATTCATTTACATTTAATCTTTATCAGTATCTTGGTGAACTGGGTCAGGAAATTAAAGTTGTAAGGAATGATCAAATAACAATCGATGAAATTGAAAAACTGAATCCCGATGCAATTGTTCTTTCCCCCGGACCGGGAAGGCCAGAAAAAGCGGGAGTGATTGTGGAAGTTATTCAGCAATATTACAGGAAGCTTCCTATCCTGGGTATTTGCCTGGGCCATCAAGCTATCGGCTATGCCTTTGGTGCAAGAATTGAAAAAGCAAGGAAAATCATGCATGGTAAGGTGTCTAAACTTAAGCATAATGGATCTCAGCTATTCCAATACATGCCGCAGCCAATCAGCATTATGCGCTATCACTCCTTAATTATTCAGTCGGGAACTTTGCCTGTCAGCTTTAAGGTTTTGGCCAGATCGATGGATGACAATGAAATTATGGCTATCAAGCATGAAGACTACCCTTTATACGGTTTGCAATTCCATCCGGAGTCTGTGGGAACAGACCTTGGAAAAAAGATATTGGAAAACTTTTTACAAACAATCGGGAGGGACAAAAAGAGTGAAAACAATACTGCAGAGGTTATCTGATCGGGAGTCACTAACAGAAGCAGAAATGAAGGAAGCGATGGATAATTTATTTGCCCATGATGTGACGGACAGTGAGATTGCGGCATTTATGGTAAGCCTTAAAACAAAAGGGGAAACAGTTGAAGAAATTGCAGGCATTGTAAAAGCCATGAGGGATAAATCTCTTTCATTTAGAAAGAAAATTCCTAATGTTTTGGATAATTGCGGTACGGGAGGGGATGGTTCAAGCAGTTTTAATATCAGTTCCACTTCTGCCTTTGTAATTGCAGGTGCCGGTATTCCAGTTGCCAAGCACGGAAACCGGAGTGTATCCAGCAAAACAGGCAGTGCCGATGTTTTGGAGCATTTGGGGATAAATTTAAATCACCCGCCAGAGCGCACGGAGGAGATTTTGGAGGAAATCGGGATTGCGTTTCTTTTCGCCCCTCATGTGCATCCGAATATTAAAAGGATCATGAAAGTGCGCAAGGATTTAAGGATACCGACAACCTTCAATCTAATTGGGCCATTAACCAATCCGGTTGAACTTGACAATCAGCTTCTGGGCATCTACCGGAGAGATTATATTGAAATGTTTGCAGAAGTGTTAAGAGCTTTGGGAAGAAAACGGGCAGTTGTTTTAAATGGTGCAGGGTTCATGGATGAGGCATCCTTGCAGGGGGAAAATCACCTGGCCATCCTTCAAAACGGCATAGTAACAAAAAAGGTTCTCCACCCTGAGGAAGTAGGCTTATCAGTCTGCAGCAATGACGAAATCAAAGGAGGAGATTCCAGGGAGAATGCGGAAATCCTTCTGAGTGTCCTGAAGGGAGAAAAAGGTGCAAGAAGAGATACGGTCCTTCTGAATGCCGGGATTGGCATCTTTACAGGCGGCAGGGCTGAAACCATTCAAGAGGGAATCCATTTAGCCAAAGAAAGCATTGATTCGGGAGCTGCATTACAGAAGCTTCATCAGTTAATTGAAGCAAGTAAAAGTGTCCAAAAAGAGGTGATATAAGTGGGAACAATTTTAGATCAAATACTGGCTGAAAAAAGAAAAGAAGTCATCGAGCTGAAACAGGAGGTAATCGAGGCTGCAGAATCCGCTGGAAAACGCTCATTTATAAAAAGGCTTGAGTTAGGGAACGACCTTGCTGTGATTGCCGAATTCAAAAGAGCCTCACCATCCAAAGGTGATATAAATACCGGGCAAAACCCCGCGGATCAGGCATTATTTTATAAAAAATATGGCGCAGATGCGATTTCCGTTCTGACAGACAACAGATTTTTTAAAGGCAGCTTTAATGATCTGTCTGCTGTTAGAGAGACAGTTGACCTGCCGATCCTCTGCAAAGACTTTATTGTGGATGAGGTGCAGATATTAAAGGCAAAAGAAACCGGGGCAAACCTGATTTTGCTAATTGCTGCTGCCATGGATGCAGAACGGCTTCAGGAGCTTTTCGATTTTGCTGAAGGTGAAGGACTCGAGGTATTAATGGAGGTTCATAATGCAGAAGAATTGGAAATAGCTCTTAGAACTGGTGCACAGCTGATCGGAGTCAACAACCGGAATTTAAAAACGTTCGAAGTAGACCTGGGGGTGACAGAAAGGCTTGCCCCTCTTATAAAGAAGGCGGGAAGATTCCTGGTCAGTGAAAGCGGGATTAAGTCTGAAGACGATGTCCGGCGTGTCATTGCAGCTGGGGCCAACGCCATTCTTGTCGGAGAAGCATTCATGCAGGCAGATAATCTGGAAGGGCTTTTGAAGGCCATGAAGATCCCTTTGCAGGGGGCTGTCAGACAATGAGGGTGAAGATTTGCGGAATCAGGGATATAAGCACGGCACTTTCCGCTGTTGAAAACGGTGTGGATGCCCTGGGATTTGTTTTTGCTGAAAGCAAAAGAAAAATTAGACCTGAGACAGCGGGAGAGATAATCAGAAAACTTCCAGGAGAAGTATTAAAAGTCGGAGTATTTGTAAATGAGACGAAAGCGGCAATTGAAGAAATAGCAAAAATTTCAGGGATCAATGTCATTCAGCTTCATGGAGATGAACCGCCGGAATTTTGCAGCTCATTCTCCTTGCCGGTTATAAAAGCTTTGAGCATTGGTTCCCCGGATGATCTATCTCAACTGGATGAATATTCATGTGAATATGTACTTCTTGATAGTCCGAAAGGGAAGTATCGGGGGGGCAACGGGGTACCGTTTGATTGGTCACTCCTAAACAGATATTCAATAAATGATAAGAAAATCATCCTCGCAGGAGGGCTCAAGCCGGAAAATGTGGCCGAAGGAATAACAGCAGCCAATCCTTATATGGTTGATGTAAGCAGCGGGGTTGAAACTGAAGGTAAAAAAGATCTGGAGAAAATAAAAAGATTCATAGATAATGCGAAACGTATGGAGAGGGAGGAAGTAAAATGAACGCAGCTTATACATTGCCAGATGAACGGGGGCATTTTGGAGAATTTGGAGGAAGATATGTGCCTGAGACACTAATGCAGGCTATAATTGAATTGGAGAATGAGTATAAGAAAGCCCAAGCCGATGAAGGGTTTCAGACCGAGCTGCAATCACTGCTGAAAGACTATGTCGGACGGGAAACTCCTCTTTATTTTGCTGAGAACCTCACAAAATACGCTGGCGGTGCGAAGGTCTATCTTAAAAGAGAAGATTTGAATCACACAGGAGCCCATAAAATAAACAACTCACTCGGCCAGGCTCTATTGGCACAGCGAATGGGTAAACGTAAAATCGTAGCTGAGACGGGTGCAGGGCAGCACGGAGTCGCCACAGCTACAGCATGTGCTCTTTTAAATCTGGAATGCATTATTTTTATGGGTGAAGAGGATATAAGGAGACAGCAGCTGAACGTATTCAGAATGGAATTGCTCGGAGCGAAGGTGGTAGGGGTGCATTCGGGAAGTGCCACTTTAAAAGATGCAGTCAATGAAGCGCTTCGCTACTGGGTTACGAACGTCGAGGATACACATTACATCCTTGGCTCTGTGATGGGCCCGCATCCTTTCCCTATGATAGTACGGGATTTCCAAAGTGTTATCGGAAATGAGACGAAAAAGCAATATCTTGAAAAAGAAGGCAAACTCCCTGAGGCAGTTGTAGCCTGCATTGGAGGAGGGAGCAATTCAATGGGAATGTTTTATCCTTTCATTAAGGATGAATCAGTCCGCATGATCGGGGTGGAAGCGGCAGGATTGGGGACAGATACAGAAAAACATGCTGCCTCCTTAACAAAAGGAACTCCGGGAGTTCTTCATGGCGCATTAATGTATTTGCTGCAGGATGAACACGGACAGATTCAGGAGGCCCATTCCATCTCTGCAGGACTTGATTACCCCGGGGTAGGCCCGGAGCACAGCTATTTAAAAGATAGCGGGAGGGCCGAGTATGAATCGATCACAGATGATGAGGCACTGGATGCGCTAAAGCTGTTATGCAAGCTTGAGGGCATTATTCCGGCCCTAGAGAGCTCTCATGCAGTTGCGTACGCATTAAAGCTTGCGCCGCAAATGAAAAAAGACGAAGGTATCATTATCTGTTTATCCGGCAGAGGGGACAAGGATGTAGAAACGGTGAGAGCAAGATTAGGAGGGAAAGGACAATGAACCGGATCGAAAAAGTTTTTCAGAATCTAAAGCAAAATAATGAAAAAGCATTTGTGCCATATATTATGGCTGGTGATGGGGGCTTGGACACGCTCGCTGAGAAAATTACATTTCTCGAGAAAGCAGGAGCAACAGCCATAGAAATCGGGATTCCGTTTTCCGATCCGGTCGCAGATGGGCCTGTAATCCAGCAGGCAGGCATCCGGGCTTTAGAAGCCGGAACAACTCTTAGGGGCGTATTAGCAGCAGTTGCGGAAATCCGCCCTATCGTTCACATCCCGCTTATTTTTATGACATATATGAATCCGATCATGGCTTATGGTATTGGCAATTTTATTTCTGATGCCTCAAGCAGCGGGGTTGACGGGCTCATTTTGCCTGATCTTCCTGCAGAGGAAGAAGAGATTATTGCACCAATTGCAGAAAAAGCCGGAATCGAAATTATTCGTCTTGTAACATTGACGAGTCCGGTAGATAGGATTCAGGAGATTGCAGGCAAAGGAAGAGGCTTTTTATACGCTGTAACAGTTAATGGCATCACCGGTGCAAGAAAAGGATTTAAAGAAGAACTCGGAAAGCATTTGAAAAGGGTTAAAGAGGTAAGTCCGATTCCGGTATTGGCAGGCTTCGGAATTTCTGAACCCCAGCATGTTAAAGAAATGAATCAGCATTGTGACGGGGTAATTGTGGGGAGCAGGATTATCGAGCTTTTTCAAAGCGGAGATTTAGCAAAAGTTGAAGAGCTGATCGCTTCATCTAAAATAGAAGAAATTAAATTATGAAACAAAAGCTTTCTCCCTGGTGGAGGAGGCTTTTTTGTTTTATTATGCTCCTTATTAAAAATATTGATTGTAAAGGTTGACATGCTAAGTGAATACATTATAATTACAAGTAATCCGAGTAAATTAATGAGATTTATAGGAATAGGTGATCTTGAATGTTCATTGAGATAAATGAGGTAAATAAACAATATAGCGATAAAGAAAATCGTCCTGTTGATGTCTTGAAAGATATCAATCTATCGGTTGAAAAAGGCCAGTTTGTCTCTATTTTAGGACCTTCAGGATGCGGAAAGTCTACACTTCTTTCAATCGTCGCTGGTCTGACTAAAACTACTTCAGGCCACATTCAAATCGATGGGAAAACCATAACAAAGCCTGGAAAGGACAGAGGAATGGTTTTCCAGCAGGCAGCATTATTCCCCTGGCTGACAGTCATGGAAAATGTCACGTTTCCGCTGAAAAAAGAAATGAAGAAGAAGGATGCTGAGGAAGCGGCACTTAAGTATCTGCAAAAGGTGCAGCTGGGTAAATATATATCCCATTATCCTCATGAACTTTCTGGAGGAATGCAGCAAAGGGTAGCAATTGCGAGAGCACTTGCCATGAACCCTGAAACACTTCTAATGGATGAACCATTCGGAGCTCTTGATGAACAGACCCGTTCACGTCTGCATGGACAGCTGGAAACCATTTGGACAGAGACAAAGAAAACCATTCTTTTTGTTACTCACAGCATCTCTGAATCTATTAAGCTGTCAGATCGGATCATTGTTATGGGAACAAAGCCGGGAACTATTTTACAGGATATAATGGTGGATATTCCCAGACCGCGTGAGGAACACAAGAAAGAAATGCTGGAGATTGAAGAACACATAATGAAATACCTGAAAAAGGAAATTGATAAAGTTGTCAGCGAGGAGCTCCAATATGCAAACAGCCATTAAACGAATCATATTTTTTGCAGCGGTCATTGCATTTTGGGAAATCGGATCACGGCTTGAACTCTGGCACCCGCTGATTTTCCCTTCCCTGTCCAGTGTTTTCAATGCACTTGTTGAAGGGTTTCAGGATAAAACACTAATCTATGATTTAATCGCAAGTTTTAAGCGGCTCGCAATCGGTTTAACAATCAGCCTTATTCTTGGGACCCTGATAGGAATTCTGTTAGGGAAATCCAAGACTGCTGATGAAACACTGGGTGCAGTCATTCTTGCTTTGCAAAGTGTACCCAGCATTGTCTGGCTGCCTATCGCGATTATGTGGTTCGGCTTAAATGAAAAAGCCGTTATTTTTGTGACCATACTTGGCGGAACATTTGTAATGGCTCTTAACATGAGAACAGGTATTAAAAACGTTTCACCACTATACATCAAAGCAGCTCAAACAATGGGTGCGACTGGCATTGACTTATTCACTAGAGTCATCTTTCCAGCATCCATTCCTTACGTAGTAACCGGCTCACGTCTTGCCTGGGCATTCGCCTGGCGGGCACTGATGGCCGGTGAGCTTTTAAGCACAGGACCTGGATTGGGCTACACACTTCGATATGCTTCAGACTTTGGAAGAATGGATATCGTAATCGGTGTCATGATTATCATTGGAGCAATCGGAATGATTGTTGACCAATTCATATTCCAGCGCATAGAAAAATCGGTTAGTAAAAAATGGGGACTTGAGTCTTAAATTTGGAGGGGTATTTATGAAAAAGGCGTTTTTATGGGCTGCTATATTATTTATGTTTACCGGGCTGCTTGCGGGCTGCGGATCATCTGAGAAAAGCAGCGGCAAGGAAGACAAAATTGTCATCGGTTATTTTCCTAATATCAACCATGTGCCGGCAATGGTTGCGAAAGATCAAGGATATTTTGAAAAACAGCTCGGCGATGGAACAAAAGTCGAATACAAGACATTTGCTGAAGGCGGTTCATTCATGACTGCTCTTAAAACAGGTGATATTGATGCAGGTCTTGTAGGGCCAGGACCAGCAATGAACAACTTCTCAACCGGCGCTGACGTTAAAATTATCGCGGGTGCTTCAACTGGCGGAACGGTTGTCCTTGCCAGAGAAGGAGTAGAAATTAACTCACTTGAGGACTTCCAGGGAAAAACGTTTATTACACCTGGCGTAGGCTGCACACATGATGTACAGTATGAGACATATCTTGAAGAAGCCGGCATTACATCAGCAAGGATTGGCGGTACTATGAAGCATTTAACTGGCAATCCTGCACAATATGCAAGCATGCTGAAAACAGGCAAAGTTGATATTGCAGTTGCCCCAGAACCATGGGCAGCCGTCATCGAACAGGAAACAAACGCAGAAGTGGTAATAGGTTGGGATGAAGTATCCTTTGGTGAAACACTTCCGGCATCTGTTTTAGTTGCAACGGGTGACGCAGTGGAGAACAGTCCTGAAAAAGTACAGAAAATTGTGGATGCGCATAAAGATGCTGTGAAGTTTATTGAAGAAAATCCTGAAGAAGCAAAAGCTATTACAATCAAGGACATTAAAGAAGTAACCGGACAGGAGCTGGAAAAAGAAGTAGTAGACCGCGCCTGGGAAAGAATCGGGTTCACTTATGATGTTGATGCAGACACAATCCAGGAATTCGCAGATTCTTCCTACACGCTGAAATTCCTGAAGGATAAACCGGAATTCAGTGAACTGATTGCAAAGAACTTTATTAAATAAGCATATTTGGACCGGAGCCCTGGTGGGTTCCGGTTTTTCTGTGTTACAGGGTTTGACGGAATTAAGAAGCGCAAAAGAGTAGGAATCTCCCACATGCAGTTCCCGAGAAACTATATGATAATTACCATTTACCTGGCAATCCAGCACGGGCATAATTCAACGAAAACATTTCCCAGAAACAAATTACCGTGCAATAGCTTCCCGCCTAATATCTTGGTTTAACTTTCTCTCAAAAAAGGAAAAATATCATGCAAGTGATAAAAACAACACAGACATAGGAGTGGCGCAAATGAAAAAAGGCATGGGAGTTTTAATTGCCGTGATTGCGGCAGTAGTCATAGCAGGTATGATGCTGATGTCCAGTTATAACGGATTCGTCAGTGCTGAGGAAGATGTGGATCAGGCTTATTCCCAAATTGAAAATCAGCTGCAGAGAAGGCTGGATTTGATTCCTAATCTGGTTAAAACAGTTAAGGGGTATGCTGCTCACGAGAAGGAGACGATTCAGGCGGTATCAGATGCACGTGCGAGATTGGCGGGAGCCCGTTCGCCAGAAGAGGAAGCAGCAGCAAACGCTGAGCTGTCAGGTGCTCTGAGCCGGCTGCTGGTAGTAGTTGAGAACTATCCCAATTTAAAAGCGGATAAGCAGTTTACTCAATTAATGGACGAACTTGCCGGTACGGAAAATCGGATATCGGTAGCCCGCAAGGATTATAATGACCAGGTTTCTGTATATAACAAAAAAGTAAAAAGGTTTCCAGGTGCAATTGTTGCCGGGATAACAGGCTTTGATGAAAAAGAGTATTTCAGGGCGGATCCATTGGCGAATGAAGCGCCAGAAGTGGACTTTGGAGGCAATGGAGAATGATCATCCGCAGGGTCTTTTTGACCCTTCTTTTAGTAAATGTAATTATGGGGGCTTTCTCAGTCCATGCAGAAGAATCCATACCCCAGCCCGCTGGAGATATTTATGTACAGGACTTTGCAGGTGTTCTAAATGAACAGGAAAAATCAGAACTGAACAGCCTGGGAAGGCAGTTAGAGGATCAGACAACTGCTCAGGCAGCAGTGTTAATTGTTGAAACAATTGGGAACAGGACGATTGAAGAATATGCAAACGAAGCTTTCCGGTCATATGGCATAGGCAGCGCTGCAGAAAATAATGGTGTCTTATTAGTTGTGTCCATGCAGGATCGGAAGGTGCGCATTGAGGTTGGCTATGGGCTTGAAGGCCGAATTCCGGATGGGAAAGCAGGAAGGATTCTGGATCAGATAACAATTCCATATCTCCAGAATGGGCAGCCCAATAATGCGGTAATTGAAACCTATAAGGTGCTTGTACAGGAGGCTGCCGGAGAAGTGAACCTGGGAAACAGCGGCGAATATACTGATGCCGGGAAAGAGGATGGAGGCATTGGCATTCCTTCCTGGCTGCTGATTTTCATTGCTATCGGTTTGCTGTTTCTTGATATTAAATTCTTTGGCGGGACCTTTTCATATGCCATACTATCCATTCTCTCAAGAGGCGGAGGCAGAGGAGGTGGCGGTCCGCGGGGAGGTGGAGGCGGCTCATCTGGCGGCGGGGGAGCCAGCCGGGGCTGGTAAAGCAAAAAAAGCGGGGTTTTCCCCGCTCATTCCTATTATTTAATTCCAGTTACACAAACGGTTAATACAGGACGGGCCTCTTTAAATGAAATGGAAATGGAATGGAATCCTGCAGCCTCCATATCAGCTTTGATTACCTGCCCCAAATTTTTGGTAATGGTTTCATCCGCTCCTTCTTCTCTTGGCTGAACCGTGATGGCAATTTTTCCGTCTTTTTCAAGCATCCCATGCAGATGCTGAAGAGACTCCCTTGGTTTTCTCCAAAGCGGATAATTGTTGACTGAAAATATTTTATTATACCTTTTATCCGGAAAGTAATCATGAACATCTTTCACGAACAATCTGACTTTTCCCTGCTGAATATAGTCATCATTCAGTTTGGCTGCAGCTGTTCTCATATCTTCCGATACATCGACTCCATCCGTTTCTGCATAGCGCCATTGGTCCATAATATGTTTAATGCTATATCCGGGGCCAAAGCCAACTTCTAAAATAGAATCTCTGCGATTTATCTGTAATTGTTCTATCGTCCATCTGTTAATCTTGCGGTTCTCAAAATACATAATTTTCCCGGCGAGCTTTCCCAGTAACCCTTGTGGTTTTTCAAATTGTCTTGCGAAAATATCGAACAAGTCCCTCACCTCGCTGTGTAATACTTATATTTAGTCCCTATAAAGAGGTTCTAAACCTATTCTGTAAAATGGATAAATAATTTTTTACTGGAAAAGGTACTATTATGAATTAAGATTGGAGGAAGTCTGGTGATTTATGGCGAAGAACAGTACCGAAAAGATTTAAACCGGTACATTGGAAGTATTGATGATCAAATTCACTCACTTTCCAAAACCCTTGAGGAATTCAGCTGCTGTATATTATCCGATTTTGAAACCTTGCATAAGACTGTTACAGAAGCCCACGCCATTGCTTCGACTTATTATCTGCAGTCATATTTAGCACCATTTACGAAGGAATACTCAAGCTTATCACTCGCCGCCCAGCACCTGTCCGAAAAAAGGCATGGCGGGCTGATTGTTGTGGAAAGAAGACAGCCGGTAGAAGAATATATACATAACGGGACGCCGATTGGAGCAAAAGTAAGCCACACACTAATCGAAACAATCTTTTACCCGGGGAATCCGCTGCATGATGGCGGAACATTAATTAGAGAAGATACGATAATTTCTGCAGGCAGTATCCTTCCTCTTACTAAAAAAAGCATGGAAGGAAAGAAACTTGGAACCAGGCATAGAGCAGCAATAGGCATCACTGAAAAATCTGACGCGGTTGCGATAGTTGTATCAGAGGAAACAGGGCGGATTTCTTTTGCGGTAGATGGCCAGATTTATACAATTAGGACTTAAAAATCCCCCGTTACCTGGGGGATTTCATCTTAATTAGTTCTTATTAATTTGTTTTCCGCTTTTTTTCTGGCTTTGAGATTTTGTGTTTCCTGCCTGAAACTCGCTTCCGAGTTCAACATCATTTCGCTTATCCTGTTTTTCAATTTGAGCTCTTGTTTGATTAGGATTTTGTCTTCCTTGTTTTGTCATATTACATACCTCCTTTAAAATAGCTGACAGTCTTAATATGTGCTATAGCCGGGAATAGATGAACAATATCTTAAAATTAACTTAAAGAGGTGAATTTAATGTGCGGCAGGTTTACTCTGACGGAAACAATTCAAAATCTTCAGCTGCTGTTTGGGTTTGAATATACAGAAGGGGAGGTTATCCCCCGATATAATATTGCCCCGAGCCAAAATATCTTAACAGTCACCGGCGACGGCAAGCAGAGGATCGGCAGGCAGATGAAATGGGGGCTGGTGCCTTACTGGGCGAAGGATGAAAAAATAGGTTACAAAATGATAAACGCCAGGGCAGAAGGCATTGATTCCAAACCGAGCTTTAAAGGTCCCTTTAGAAACAAAAGGTGCTTAATCCTTGCAGACGGATTTTATGAATGGAAAAAAAGCGAAGAAGGAAAACAGCCTTACAGGTTCATTATGAGAGATGAGCAGCCTTTTGCTTTTGCAGGAATTTGGGATATCTGGAATAAAGGCAAATCTCCCTTATTAACCTGTACAATTATTACAACAGGGCCTAATGAAGTAACAGAAGAAGTCCATGACAGAATGCCGGTCATTTTAGAGGAAAAAGATTTTGAGGATTGGCTGAATCCGCATCTTCATGACACTGCATACTTAAAGTCTTTACTTGAACCTTATCCGGCAGAAAAAATGGATAAATATCCGGTATCATCCAAAGTGAATTCACCAAAAAATGAACTGGCGGAATTAATTTCCCCACTAAATAGTTTATATAAAACGGACGCGTAATGCGTCCGTCTTCTTACCCTCTGCTTACAAATCTCGGAAGCTCCGTATGGCCCATCTCACGTACATAAACAAACAAATTCCCTTTATGATGAATTTCATGATCCATTGCAATCTGCAACAGCTGGCTGCCGGTAAGTTCAATTCCAAAAATCTGTGACATATCAATTTTTCTTTCTAATTCCTCATTGGTTAAAGATGAAATAACTTTAATTGTTTTCTCTGTAAAATTCTCAGCAGCTTCAGATAGATTTGGCGCAATTTCATCGAACTTTTCGCCAAACACTGCCGGGCTGCCATCTTTGATTGTTTTGGCAAACATATAAAATGAAGTAAGCATATGCGTAACCAGTTTACCGGCAGACATGCTTGTTTCTGCTGGTTTATAATCAACGTTATTATTATCAATCTTCCAAATCAGCTCATTGGTCACCTTTCGATGGGATAAAAAATAGGTTAAATATTTTTGTGCTCTTTCCATGCTAATTCCCTCCTAAAAAGATAATCAGATTAACATTTCTCCTTACCTAATGTAAATTCCTTTATATAACAAAAAATTAAGACTGGCAGGAATTCCACTACATTTGTGGAATTATTTAACTGGGGAAGATTTGGAAGAATCTCTATTATTCAGACATCGTGTTCATTAGGGGGGAGATTCGTACATGGGGAAAAAAAAGAAAAAGAAAAGCCATGTGCCTTTTAGGGTCAATTTATTGTTTTTTGCTGTATTTGTTTTGTTTTCTGTACTAATTTTAAGGCTTGGCGTAGTTCAGATTGTAAATGGAGAGACCTACAAAAAAGAGGTTGATAGGACAGAGGATGTTATCGTATCAAACCCGGTTCCAAGGGGGAGGATGCTTGACCGGAACCATCAGGTTATCGTAGATAATATCCCAAAGAGTGCGATTACATATACCAACCGGAACGCCAAACAGGAAGAAATGCTTGAGGTGGCAGAGCGGCTGGCCGTGCTGATTGATAAAGAGATAGATAAAGTGACCGAAAGGGATATGAAGGATCATTGGATTCTAAAAAATCCCGATGCTGTCCGGGAAAAAATAACTGAAAAGGAATGGAAGCTATTTAAAGAGAAAAAACTGGATGATAAGCAAATTTATGACATGCAGCTTGAAAGAATCACTAAAGAAGACCTGAAGCTGCTGAGCAAGCAGGACCTGGAAGTAAGAGCAATCTTTCGGGAATTTACGAGCGGCTATGCGATGACACCGCAAATTGTTAAGAATGAAGGCGTATCACATGAGGAATATGCGGCAGTAAGCGAGAATCTTCAATATCTTCCAGGTGTCAATACAACCACAGACTGGGACCGGACTTATGCTTTTGACAGTACGCTTCAGACAGTGCTGGGGAAGGTTACGGATTCCAGTGAAGGGCTGCCCCAGGAGCGGCTTGATTATTTTCTGGCCAGGGATTACAGCAGAAATGAGCGTGTTGGAAAGAGCTATCTGGAAATGCAATATGAGGATGTTCTGCATGGTCAAAAATCAAAAGAAAAGCTGATTACGAAAAAAGGGGAAATTCTCGGAAGTGAAGTGGTTTCGGAAGGCCAAAGAGGCAAGGATCTTGTCCTGACGATTGATATGGACCTCCAGAAAGCTGTGGAAAAAATTTTGGAAGAGGAAATTTGGGCTGCTAAGCGGACCCGGGGAACATATTTAATGGACCGGGCATTCGTCGTCCTGATGGATCCGTATACTGGTGAAGTGTTGACAATGGCAGGGAAAATGATAGACAAAGATGATGATGGCAAAACAGTTATGCAGGATTATGCGCTGGGTACGATTGCCTCCTCATATAATGTAGGTTCTTCTGTAAAAGGGGCAACTGTTTTAACAGGGTATAAAACCGGTGCAATTTCACCAGGGACTTCATTTTTAGATGCACCAATGAAAATAGCAGGTACACCACAGGTTAAAAAATCGTGGTTTAACTTTCAGGCAATAATGAACGAAACAAGGGCCTTGCGCATATCCTCAAACGTTTATATGTTCAAAACTGCAATCGAAATCGCGGATGCAAGGTATGCTTATGATCAGCCTCTTGGATTTAAAAACGCTAATGCATTTGAAGATATGAGAGAATCCTTCGGCCAATTTGGACTTGGTGTCAGAACAGGGATCGATTTGCCGAATGAGGCAATAGGCTATGAGGGGCCTCTTAGATTGCCGGGCTTCCTATTAGACCTGGCAATCGGACAGTATGATACCTATACTCCGATGCAAATGGCCCAATATATATCAACGATTGCAAATGGCGGCTATCGTGTTCAGCCGAGGCTTGTAAAAGAGATCCGTGAGCCTGCCAAAGAGCAGGAGGAGTTGGGTCCTATCTGGAAGGATATCCAGCCGACAGTCTTAAATACGATAGATGTGAGTGATATTGAACTTAACACTGTCAAAGAGGGACTTCGACAGGTGATGCAGCATCCTGAAGGGACTGCATATAGAAGGTTCGCAGACGCACCATATTCTCCTGCAGGAAAAACAGGTACAGCCGAAGCATTTTATGACGGCCCGCTCAAAAAAAAGGGTGATAAATTAATAGATGTTATGAACTTAAGCCTTGTTGCCTATGCACCGCATAATAATCCTCAAATTGCCATGTCTGTCATTGTTCCATGGGCATACCAGGGAAGAAGCGGGCATACAGCCAATTATGAAATTGGCAGGAAGGTTTTAGATGTCTATTTTGAGATGAAAAAGAAGCGGAAGCACGGAGCAGAAGAGGAACAGTCAGATGAAGAAACTTCCGGGGCAGAGGAATCCTGATAGTAAGCCTTCCTGTTTTCAGGAGGGCTTTTATGAATAAGTAAATTTTGTATTGTCCCCAATTAAAAAGGAAATGGCAGGCCGTTCTGGATCACTATGGCCGGCACTGCATTAAGTGAAAGAGCACTATCTTTGAACAGGCAGCTGCAAATTGCGGGACCTCAAGAAAAGCCTTTCCTATTGGGAATGGCTTTTCTTGAACATTAATTTGTTTTTTATTTGATTTAATTTTTCCTTAACCAAAACAGGTGTATCGCTTTTTCCAAAGACTTTGCGATTAACCAGAAATTGAATCGTTTCTTCAAATATGGCGAGGATAAAAATAGACATGGAGATTACCAGAATCCAAAACCACATGTGTCTGCTCCTTTCATCATTCCAGCATACAATAATATATATATTCAGGATTCAAAAAGGAATGAAGGGAATGGTATTTCTATCCAATTAATTTAATGCCTGACCGATTAACTGGATATCCGCTAAAAGTATTTGCTTTATCCTTTCGTCATTGCATCTATAATAATCATTCACAAGACGTCCGATTTCTTTAATAAACGACAAATATTCACATTCTTTTATCACTATCATGCTCCTGTTCCAATTGTTATTTTTTTAATAGCCTATTATGATCTGTGACAAACCTTTATTTTTTTTAAACTTTCAATATTGTTTAGTTAAGGGACTTTCGGGAAATTAAGTTAGAAAAGGAGGTCCTGACATGAAAACAATAAATGTAGAGCTTCAGTATGATAATCAGGAATTGAATCATAATCAGACACAAGTATTTGATCAATTGAAGAGCCAGCTGGAGGGAACAGGGTTCAAAGTGGTGACGATTATGGAAAATGATCAGTATCTAAAGGAGAATTCCGGCCTTCCTAATCAAAAGAAAAACAAAGTGCTGCCATCTCAGCCTGAAGGAGCAGAACCTGATATTAATTCCAGCGGTGCGGGCGGAATGGTCTCACCTGATTCGAGCGAAAGCAAATACTCTGAGTAACAAAATGAGCCTTAGTCACATTGCGGACTAAGGCTTTTTTATAATAATTTTGTTTGGTGGGGAATCTGTAATACATACCTATCAGAAATCACTAAGAGAGCAGACTGTACTCTGCTCTCTTTTTCATCCTGCATCTTTAAGTAATCCTTTAGCAATTATCTGATTTGTGAAGATGGAGCGGCGGAGGAATCAGCCATCCTTTTTCTTTATTCATGCGAAGAACCTTTATACCTAATGCAGCTTTCTGTGTATGAAATTGGCCAAACATGCCTGCAATATCTTCACGAATACACTGTCCCATAATTGTACTGCAGCCAACCAATCCTGCAGCCAGGTCTCCCGCTAATTTTGCAGCTACCTCAGGATCCATGAACCTGGCACCTGGAGGAATATCATTCACACAAGCATCGGGCCTGTCAGGCGGTGCAGGAGGAAGGCCAATCCCGTTTTCCTTTAACATCGCCTCGATTTGTTCTTCTTCCTGCTTGCATAGGCGAATAGCTTCCTGAAGCAATTTCTTTAAGTCCTCATCTCCAGAGTGGCTTAGCATGGTCTGGTACGCAGAAGCCATTCCTTTTCCAGCAAGCAGGTAAGACCAAGTACTGAAGACTTCACCATAGTGCATCGGCTCATCTTTTGGATTTCCGCTTAAAATACCCATAGTATACCTCCTGAGAAAATTCATTATTGTGCCACCTTCCTTAAAATGCACAGCTATATCATGCCCATCCGAAGCCTAAAAATGTATTCAATATAAATGGTTAAACTTCGATGATTTGTGGTAAATAGCGTATAAAAGCAGAGGAGATGTGAACTATGGATCAAACAAAAAAATCATATTATATAGATATTGAAAATGCACAAGTTTACGCAGAACCCGTTAAAGCAGTTGAATGGCAGTTTAAAATTCATGCCAATGACCAGGAAATGCAGGAGCTTGCTGATTACATTGAGAGTAATTATGACGCAGATATGAAAACTTTTGAGCTTGCACATGTTCCGTTTGTGGAGGATAAGGAGAAGGCAGAAAATCATAATTATGATGCTTCTATGGAGGATATGTATAAGCTGATTTATGAACTTGGTGATAATGAAACGCGGAGAAATATTGAAGAAATGGGAATATTACAAAAGGGCATTAGTAAATAAAAGCAGAAAAAGCGGCTGGTCTTAATGGACAGGCCGTTTTTTTTTATTGTGAAATAAACTGCAGTCCAGGCAAGATAAATTGAGCATTATAATCAAGGTCCCTCAAATATGTATAATAAAAAGAACCATCTTTTCTGCCTTCTTCAGAATTGAGGTTCTTATTTTTACTTCTATATAAATAATCTTTTTTTGTTTTTGTTTTCCTCGATCGCATGTCTGTAAATACAAAGGGACTTCTGCTGCATTCAGGATTCCTTTTCCCCTCACGCACTGCTTTATCGCGCATCTTCTTTGCTGCTGATTTAGCCATAATAACCACTCCTTTTTTCTAATAATAGCATATCTTCTTCCAGAGAGAAGGCATTATTTCTGGAAGAAGGAGAATGAAGGCTCTATTCGGACTCTCTCGGGAACGCGGGAGTTTTTTTGATGAAATTAACAGCATACCAAGATAGGGGAAATTCCCCCTCCTAATGGGGAATTTCCCCGATATGTAAAAACTCCTCCCGATTTTACAATAAGGTTAAGGTAATTGTTTGTGAATGAGGAGGAGTTATTATGCAGGCAAAAGCTGCAGTCAATCAAAAATCAGGAAACACATTAAACAATGCGTTTGCATCACATTTTGCCAAGTCGATGTTTTTATCTGTAACAGCATTAGCTATTCTTTCTTTTATTGGCACGAGAATGTTTACACATGTTGATTTAAACCTTTACGGATATATGGTCGGAACGATTGTGTTTATTGGAGGGTTTTTCTATAGATTCATCGCCTGGGGCGAAAGACCGCCAACTAAGCTTATTTTGAAAAAAGGATTGAAGCTGCTTTTTAGAAAGTCAACGCCAAAGACATCTGTTGAGCATCTTGCAACTTACAACTTTATCTGGAATAGGGGAATTTACCGATGGACTCAGCACGTACTGATCGGCTGGGGATGTATCCTATCCTGCTTTGTTACATTCCCTCTCGTGTTCGGCTGGATGTATTTTACGATGGATGATAATGGCCATTACAACATTATTGCAATGGGCATGAAGGTGATGACGGTTCCGGCGGATGGCATTATCGCCAACCTTTCTTACAATGCACTGAATATCACAGCAGTAATGGTAATTGCCGGTGTTTGCATGGCGCTTTACCGCCGCCTGAGAAATATGCAGGCTAGAGCAGAGCAGAAATTCCTGTATGATTTCATGCCACTGTATATGCTGCTTCTAGTTAGTTTCACAGGCTTGGCTTTAACCTTTATGAATATCTTTTTGCACGGCTCAGGACAGCCAGCAATGTCCCTGATCCATCAATGGTCAGTCATCATCACACTGATTTACCTGCCGTTTGGAAAGCTTGCACATATTCCTTTCCGCCCAATGAGTGTTCTGGCAAGAAACTACAGGGAACATTACGCTGAACAGGGCATGAAGGAATGCAGGGTCTGCCGAGATCAGTTTGTTTCAGTTGAACAATCAAAAGATGTAGTCGATGTACTCGGCGTGAACGCTATTGAATTCAAAGCAAAGGAAGGGCATTATCTTGCTGAAATGTGCCTCCCTTGCCGAAGAAAATACCGGATTGCACAATTTTCCGGATTCCCTACTCATGAAGTGAAGGTCAAGGAGGCAAACCAGAATGCAAAGGGATAAGTTTTTTAAAGAAATAGAGAATTTAAACCATCCGAACGAAAAATTGATAAAAACTCACTGCAGTTATTGCGGCATGCAATGTGGAATGAACTTGAGGGTTAATACACAGACAAATAAAATTATCGGGGTTGAACCCCGTTATGACTGGCCGGTTACTGTTGGCAAAATGTGCCCGAAAGGTGTTACCGCCTACCAGCAGACCAACCACAAAGATCGTCTGCTAAAACCGCTGATCAGGGATGATGCTTCTTTGAAAGGAACGGCAGAAGGATTCCGGGAAGCAAGCTGGGATGAGGCGTATGATTTGATCGCAAAAAAATTCAAAGAGCTTCAGAAAAAATACGGAAAAGATTCACTGTCCGTTTTCAGCGGAGTTTCAATGACAAATGAAAAATGTTATCTGACAGGAAAGTTTGCCCGGGTTGCTCTGGGAACACGCTATATCGACTATAACGGCCGATTCTGTATGTCAAGTGCAGCCGGCGGATTCCTTCGTTCTTTCGGAGTGGATAGAGGGTCAACATTGCCCTGGACAGATATTCATGAAACTGACTGTCTGTTCATCGCCGGAAGTAATACAGCTGAGTGCCACCCAACTTCCATGTTCCGTATTTGGAACGTTCAGGAAAGAGGCGGTTATATCATTGTGGTGGATCCCCGTGAAACGCCAATTGCGAGAAGGGCTGACCTCCATCTTGATTTGCAGCCCGGAACAGACCTTGCACTTGCAAACGGAATTATATATCAATTAATTGAAATGGGCTATATAGATGAAGAATTTATTAATGAACATACGAACGGATTTGAAGAAACAAAGGAACTGGTAAAGGAATTCACCCCTGAATATACAAGCATGCTGACTGGTGTAGCACCGGAAAAAATAATCCGAGCAGCTGAAATATACGGAAAAGCACCCAATGCAGTTGTTATGTTTGCAAGAGGAGTGGAACAGCAGCATAAAGGTGTTGATAATGTTTCCGCCTACACCAATATGGCTCTTGTAACAGGAAAAATCGGACGTCCAAAAGCCGGAGTAGCCACATTCACCGGGCAGGGCAATGGACAGGGCGGAAGGGAGCATGGACAAAAGTCAGATTTGCTTCCAGGCTACAGAAAAATTACAAATCCAAAACATGTTGAAGAAGTATGCAGTGTATGGGGCATTAGCCCGGAAGAAATGCCGCAGCCTGGTGTATCCGCGTATGAAATGATAGAGCTGATGGAGCAAAAGACCATTCGTGGTTTATATCTTCTTTGTTCAAATCCGGCTGTATCTGCACCAAATCAGAATTTTGTCAGAAAAGCATTTAAAACATTAGATTTCATGGTCTGCTCCGATTTTTATCTATCTGAATCTGCTGAATTTGCAGATGTAATCCTGCCAGCAGTTACGTGGTCAGAGGATGAAGGAACAGTAACAAATATTGAAGGACGTATTATTAAGATTAATAAGGCTCAGGAGCCTGTAGGCGAATCAAAGCCGGACTGGCAGATTCAAGTCGAGCTGGCTGAGCGGTTAGGCAGAGGAAAATATTTTTCTCACCTAAAAACAGCAAGCGATGTTGCAGATGAGTTCAGGCTTGCAACAAAGGGCGGCTATGCAGATTACTATGGAGCTACATGGGATAAAATCGATAAGCAGGACGGAGTCTTCTGGCCGTGCAAAGACGAAAATGATGAAGGGACACCGCATATGTTCCTTGATAAGAAATTTTACCATCCAGATGGCAAAGCCAAAATATGCGCCCTGCCGTACCGTCCGCCAGCCGAAGAACCATGTGAAAAGTATCCGCTCCGCTTAACAACTGGCCGGGTAGTTTATCATTATCTATCAGGCAATCAGACCCGAAGGATACCATTCCTGCATGATATGTGTCCGGAACCATTTGTAGAAATCCATCCTGAAACAGCTTCTGCCTATAATATGGAGCATGAAGAAAGAGTGCGTTTATATACAAGAAGAGGCGAGGCTATTTATAAAGTCAAAATTACGGAAGCTATCCGCAAGGATACAGTCTTTGTTCCATACCATTTTGGACATGAAGATTCTATTAATCTGCTAACAATTGCAGCATTAGATCCAATCTCCCGTATGCCTGAGTTCAAGGCATGTGCTGCACAGCTGGAAAAAGTCGAATTAAAGAAGGTGCAATAAATGAAAAAGAGGCTGTATTTGGAACTTGAAAACTGTATAGGATGCCGTTCTTGTCTGGCAGCATGTACACAATGCGGGGGGCATGAGGAGCGCAACAGAAACTATGTGTATGATGTAAATCCTCTTGTAAACCGGCAGACAATGCCTCTCATGTGCCTTCACTGTGAAAATCCAGCATGTGCGCGAAGCTGTCCTGCCCAGGCTATTCAAATTCATGAAACAGGCGCTGTGTTATCCGCACTTGTCGAAAAATGCATCGGCTGCCAGAACTGTACCATTGCCTGCCCATATGGCATCCCGAAATTTGATACTGAGCAGAACTTAATGTACAAATGCGACCTATGTATTGACCGTACTAAAGATGGCATTCCTCCTATGTGTGCGAGTGTATGTCCATCCAACACATTGCAGTGGCTGACAGATGAAGAAATTGAAAACAAGAAGAAGCAATTTAATCTTGATAACGGCAAATGGGTTACAAGCATGCCTTATCTTGAAGGCGAAACAAACGTAAAGGTAAATCTGCCGGGAATTCTGCAGGGGATTACAAAGCTGTTTTAGGAGGGATTAGGGATGTCTGAAAGGAATAACAAGATTCCCTTTAATGAGGATAATTACACGCATAATATCGAACGGAATAATGAAAGAAAACTGGATAGAAGGGGATTTATGAAAACCCTGGTTGGTGCTGCCGGCGTATTTGCGGTGTCCTCCCTTCCCTGGGGGGCGGTAGCTGCCAAAGAATTAATGGGGCTGGGCGAAAAAGAATATCCTCATAAGAAAATAACCGAAGTAAGCAAGCTGCCAATCGGTGATGCAGTGGAGTTCAAATTTCCCGGTGATCATGATGATGCGATATTGATTCGCTTATCAGAGAACAAATATGTTGCCTATCAAAATGCGTGTACACATCTGCGCTGCCCGGTATTTTGGGTGAAGGAGCAAGGAGAAATGATATGCCCTTGCCACCACGGGAAGTTCGATGTGGAAACCGGTGCGCCAACAGCGGGACCGCCAAGAAGGCCGCTTCCGGAAATACAGGTTAAAGTTGAGAATGGTGCAGTCTATGCAGTGAGGGTGAAGCGTTATGAAGCGTAGTTACCTGGGCGTCATTATCTTAGCCGCGATACTAATGATGAATATTGTCTTCACTCAATATATGGTCCATCAATTTTATTACGAAAACTATGAAAATGTACTGATTTTCGGCGGGCTGAATATTATTCTTTTTCCCCTGGCTGTATTCGCTTATAAAAAGACGATTAACATGAGGGCGTGATTTACATGAATAGTGAAACTTATCTTGATTTTTGTTTTGTACGAGAACAATCCGGCAATTTTGTTTCTGAAGTTGATCATCTCCTGTCTGAGCTCTTTAAGGGAGTCCGCCTTAACTGGTACTTGGATGAAAAGTCACATGACGGCATGGACATTGTTGTAGCAGAGGTAAAAGGCATGAGCAAATGGCAATCGGAAGAGGAAACCATTGAATTTATAGAAGAAAACGCAGGAGAATCCTTCTGGAAATATCTTCAGGGATACCAGATGTATGTTTACCCTGCTAAAAGAGGGTGCGGCAGCTGTGGAACTCATTAATAAAAAGGAACTGGATGGATTTGTCAGGGAAAGGGTTCAGGTGGCAATCTTAGATGAAGATGGAAGTGACAAAGCGCCATTTGTTCCTAAGATAATTGAAAAAACCGGACTTTGCCCTGATGGAACACACTTGCGGATTTATTTTGATAAAATGAACTTTTTTGCGGTCCCGCTGACATCCTCTGTAAAAGCATCCGAGACCCAGTGGGCTGCAATTGATCAGGAAGCCGGATTAAAATATGTAATTAAGAAGAGAGCGTGAACAAAATGATAAGAAAAATACAGCTTCCTTTGCAGACGTTAAATTTAGTGGCCGGGTTTATGGTTTGGGTGCTGATATCCTCCCTTATGCCGTTTATAAAGGAAGATATCAATATTCCATCCGACAAGCTTGCGCTTGTAACAGCTGTTCCGGTCATCCTCGGATCGCTGCTTCGAATACCTCTGGGATATTATGCTAATCAGTTTGGCGCCAGAGTAATCTTTATGCTGAGTTTTATACTTCTATTATTCCCAGTCTATTATATCAGCATAGCAGATTCGATTACTGATTTGCTTATCGGGGGATTATTCCTTGGCCTTGGCGGAGCAGTATTCTCTGTAGGTGTTACTTCCCTTCCGAAGTATTACCCAAAGGAGCGCCATGGATTTGTAAATGGCATTTATGGGGCAGGGAATCTTGGAACGGCCATCACTGCCTTTGCAGCACCAGTTGTTGCCACAAAACTGGGCTGGTCCCTAACTGTACAGATTTACCTTGTTCTGCTGGGGATTTTCATTGCGGCTAACTTCTTCCTGGGAGATAAAAAAGAAATTAAGGTACAGACTCCGCTTATCGAGCAAATAAAAGGCGTCTATAAAAATGAAAAACTATGGCTTTTGAGCCTATTCTATTTTATTACCTTTGGGTCATTTGTGGCTTTTACTATTTATCTGCCAAACTTCCTTGTAGCTCACTTTGAACTTGATAAAGTTGATGCGGGATTAAGAACAGCAGGGTTCATTGTTCTGGCAACTGCCATGAGACCAATAGGCGGATGGCTGGCTGACCGTTTTCACTCTTTAGTTTTGCTGATGTTTGTTTTTGGAGTCTATACCATTTCTGCGGTGATTCTATCTCTATCTCCTTCTATTACATGGTATACATTTGGATGCTTAAGCATTGCTCTATCAGCAGGAATAGGAAATGGCGTTATCTTTAAGCTTGTGCCTATGTATTTCCAGAAGCAGGCAGGCATTGTAAACGGAATTGTGTCTGCTATGGGCGGTCTGGGCGGATTTTTCCCTCCGCTGCTTTTAACTCTCCTATTTAATATTACAGGGCATTATGCGATAGGTTTTATGGCATTATCTCAGGTCGCGCTTGCCAGCCTAATTCTGGTTGTATGGATGTACTTCCAGGGAAGGATGGAAATTGCGAGCCAGGTGATTGATCATACAATCGAAGGTATACTGGTTACAGATAAGAACGGAAAAATCATCTCTGTAAACCCTGCTTTCACAGAGATTACCGGCTATAAGCAAGAGGAAGTAGTCGGCAAAAAACCAAGTATCCTTAAATCAGGAAGGCAATCTAAAGCCTTCTATCAGGACTTGTGGAATTCAATTGAAAAAAATGGATTCTGGCAAGGGGAGATATGGAATTCCCGTAAGGATGGGGAACAGTATCTCCAATGGCTTACCATAAGTGCCATTAAAAATGATGCCGGAGATGTAGTTCAATATGCAGGCATGTTCAGCGATATTTCCAGCCATCGGGTAAAAAAAGCATAAAATAAGCTAAATAATTTCAAAAGGAGGAGGGATGAAATGGAAACCCAGCCAGCTAAGAAAAATATCAGTTCATATATCATTCAATCTCAGGAAGATGAAATCAAGCGCATTGCCCTGGAGCTTCACGAAGGGGTAGGGCAGACGCTTTACAGCTTATATACAGGCATGCAGTTCATTCTTACTTCTGTCGATCAGCCAGAGATGAAAGGTCATATAGGGGATATGGCACAAATGATGGAAAAGACAATTCAGGAGATTAGGCTTTTGGCTGTGGAATTGCATCCCCCTGCTCTAGGAACCCTCGGCCTGCTCCCGGCCCTGAAAAGTTATCTGAAATTATACACTTCCACATATGGAGTCACCGTTGATCTTCAGCATGAGGGAAAGGAAGTGCAAATCAGAGAACAGGAAAGGATTACTCTGTTCCGTGTTTGCCAGGAAGCTCTGGCTAACATAGCAAGGTATGCGGATACAATGAGTGCAGGCATTTTCATTCGGTGGGAGCCGGGAAAGCTTTCAATCACGATTAATGATAAGGGGAAGGGCTTTGATGTAGATGCCGCGATGAAAAACTCAGCCGGCATTGCTGCCATGATGGAAAGAATGCTGTTAATCAACGGCAAATGCGCCATCAGCTCAAAAATCGGTGAAGGGACTTCAATAGATATCACCCTTCCGTTATACTAAGATTATTCTTATCAAGGGATCTGCATACAGCGGTTCCCTTGTTGCCTATTGTGGAATTTTATATACGGACAAAAGCTAAGGGGGAACAGGCTTGATCAATATATTACTTTGCGACGACCACGCGGTGGTCAGGATGGGTTTGAAAATGCTTTTAAATAACCATGATGACATGCAGGTGGTTGGTGAAGCTTCTGAAGGCAATGAGGGGATTCAGCAGGCCATGGAATTAAAGCCTGATGTGGTTGTCATGGATTTAAGCATGCCCCATGGGAAAGATGGCATGTCGGCAACCTCAGAATTAAAAAAGTTAATGCCTGAAATAGCGATCCTTATTTTGACGATGCATGATGATGAAGAGTACTTATTCAGGGCGATTCAAGCTGGTGCTTCCGGGTGTATTTTAAAGAGTGCACCCCATGATGAACTGCTTACAGCCATCCGGTCTGTTGCTAGCGGGAATGCGTACCTGCATCCTTCTGCAACCAAAAGGCTTATGGAGGAGTATATCGGAAGTGTGAAGCAGGGGAACACCGATACATTCAACCTTCTTTCTGACAGGGAGAAAGAAGTTCTTACACTAATAGCCAAAGGGTTTTCGAATAAGGATATTGCTGAACTGCTTGTGATTAGTGTAAAGACAGTTGAAACACATAAAGGTAATTTAATGGAAAAACTTCAGATGAAGACAAGGCCGGAGCTTGTTGCTTATGCCTTGAAGAAAGGGCTGCTTGGCTATGGAATATAAGGCGGGCAGCCCTGAAGAAATCGTGCAGGTAGATCAGCCTTGTGAAAAGGTGCTGAAAGAGCTTGAATGTGAATTTGTCGGATTGGCACTGCAAAATACTGATGGCCCGGATGTAAAATGGCACTATGCCGCAGGAAACAGCAACGATAAATATAAGCGGATAACCGTAAGGTACGGGAAAGGCATTGCAGGGAAAGTCATCTCAACCGGAAGGCAGATGTACGTGGACAACTTCCCTGAAAATATTCCCGGTAAAGCATTGGAATATCCGATTATGCTAGCTGAAGGCCTGATACATGCATATGCTGTTCCCATTCATTTTAAAGGGATTCCCAAGGGGGTCCTCTTGATCGGGAACCGGTCGGGGCAGCCTATAGATGAAAGCATGCAAAGTAAAGCAAGAGATGCAGCCAGGACACTTGAAAATAAGCTGAATGGTTAAATAAATGCAACTGGAGGAACGTAAATGGACAGGAATAATCAGCAGGCAAAAAAGAGAGAGATTGCTCCTGATTCCAGTGATGCAACAATACTTGTAAATAGATATGGGAACATCTCTTATGTGAACGAGCAGGCACAAGAGCAATTTGGATATAGCGAACAGGAACTGCAGGGGAAGTGTCTGGACGAACTGCTTCCTGAGATCACTCTGCTTGAAACAGAAGAGGGTAAAGTGGTTCACCAGTATGGACAGCATCGCAATGGTGGAGTATTTTCAATATTTTATAGAATTAATTCTTTTAAGCTGGAACAAGAGAGCTATTATTTGATTGTCTTTCATTCAGTAAAAGACAGCTCCCGCTTAAAAAAGCAGCAGTCATATCCGTTAAAAGAATTGGTTGACCTGCAATTTGCCCTGGATGAATCAACCATCGTCGCCTTCACAGACAGTAAAGGTAAAATCACCTATGTGAATGAAAAGTTCTGTGAAGTGTCAAAATATTCTGCGGAGGAGCTGATTGGCAAGGACCATAGAATCATCAACTCTTCTTATCATTCCAAGGATTTTATGAGAAACCTCTGGACCACTATTTCAAACGGGGAAGTCTGGCGCGGAGAAATTAAAAACAAAGCTAAAGACGGAACCTATTATTGGGTAGATACTACAATCGTTCCTTTTATTGATGAAAAAGGGCAGCCGTATAAATACCTGGCCATCCGGAAGGAAATCACTGAATATAAGCGTGTTGTCGCGGAGTTGAAAAATTCCCTGAACGAGCTGATTGATTTAAAATTTGCCCTGGATTCTTCTTCTATTGTGGCCATTACAGATCAAAAGGGCAAAATTAAATATGTAAATGATCAGTTCTGCAGCATCTCAAAATATTCACGCCAGGAATTGCTGGGACAGGATCATAGAATTATCAACTCAGGATACCATTCCAAAGAGTTTTTCAGAGATTTATGGAGAACCATTTCTTCCGGAAAGGTATGGAAAGGCGAAATCAAGAACAAAGCTAAGAATGGAGCCTATTATTGGGTAGATACCACGATCGTCCCATTCCTTAATGAAAAAGGAAAACCTTACCAGCATCTAGCTATTCGACATGAAGTCACGCAGCGGAAAAATGCAGAAGAAGAGCTGCAAAAAATGATGACAAGAATCATAGATGTTCAAGAGGATGAACGGAAAAGGCTGTCCCGGGAACTTCACGACGGAATAGGACAGAACTTATACAGCCATTTGATTACCATTAATAGGCTTCAGGCAGAAATAAGCCACCCGCTGCTTGATCAAATGCAGGATGAGGCAACTGAAATCATTGAAGAACTGCGGGATCTTTCATGGGAGCTTCGTCCGTCAGTGCTTGATGATCTGGGTCTGATACCGGCGATCCGATCCTACCTGGTCCGTTTTTCAGAACATCATAATATCAACGTCCATTTTGATTGTTATCTGGCTTCACGCCTTAGTTCAAATAAAGAAATCACCATCTATAGAATCATACAGGAAGCGCTGACAAATATAAGGAAATATGCTGAGGTAGATGAAGCAGCAGTTACAATCAGGCAAATGGATGAAGAAATCCGTATTGTTATTGAAGATAAAGGCAAAGGGTTCAATGTTAATGAAGTTTCAAGAGGAGTCGGTCTATTTAGCATGGAAGAGCGGGCAAAAGCTTCAGGAGGCTCCATAAATGTTCATTCAGAAGAAAATAAAGGGACAAAAATTATCCTAGAAATTCCGATATAGAAAAAGCTGCCAAATCAATATGGCAGCTTTTCTTATTCTAGAATATAGCTCCTAATACAGTTCCGCCAACGGCTCCTGTCACAACAATAACCCAAGGCGGCAGTTTCCAATAAACAAGCATGCTGAATAATATTGCGGCGAATGCAAAATCCGCCGGCTCCAAGATGCTGCTGGTCCAAATGGGATGATAAAAGGCAGCGATTAAAATGCCGACAACTGCAGCATTCACCCCCATTAATGCCCCCTTGATGTTAGGATTGCGGCGAAGTGTGTCCCAAAATGGAAGTGTTCCTAAGATAAGCAGAAAGGCAGGCAAAAAGATTGCGGCCGTTGCAAGCAAACCGCCCTGCCAGCCATTCATCACTGCTCCAAGATACGCAGCAAAAGTAAATAATGGCCCCGGCACTGCCTGAGCTGCACCATAGCCGGCAAGAAAGGCTTCTTGACTTAGCCAGCCTGCTGGGACGAATTCACGTTCCAGCAATGGAAGTACAATATGCCCTCCGCCAAAAACAAGAGATCCAGAACGATAAAAGCTATCAAATAAAGCAACCCACTCCACTCCGGTTAGCTCCCTTAAAAGAGGAAGTCCTATTAAAAGGCCAAAAAACAAAACTAAACAGCTTATTGCAAAACCTTTCGAGATAGGAAACTCCATCGGTGCATTATCGTCATCCTTATGCTTTTTATAGATTAAAAATCCGATTAAGCCAGAGACAAGGATGACCGCAACCTGGGTAATGGCTGTCTGCCATAAAAGGGTGGCGATAATTGCGAGCAGTGCCAGCGTTTTTCGCGGAAGGTCAGGTACAAGCTTTTGTGCCATTCCCAGGATAGCATGAGCCACTACAGCCACCGCGACAATTTTAAGGCCATGGATCCAGCCGGCATCTGCCGGATTAATGCCTTGAAGAAGAATGGCGAAAATGATCAGAACGATGACCGATGGCAATGTGAAACCCAGAAATGCGAAGATGCCGCCAGCTGCTCCAGCCCTCATAACACCAATGCCAATCCCGACCTGGCTGCTCGCTGGACCTGGAAGGAACTGACAAAGTGCAACTAAGTCTGCGTAGCTTTTCTCATCCATCCATTTTCTTCTGCGGACATACTCTTCATGAAAATATCCGAGATGAGCGACAGGTCCCCCGAAGGAGGTGAGTCCAAGTCTGCCAGAAACCATTAAAATTTCCAGTAAAGTATTAAAATGGGTTTTGTTTTTTTTCATATGCATCTCCTTTAATCCTTAATTTCTTTAAAAAGCTCGAAAGCTTTTTTTCTAGCATCCTCCAAAACCGCCATTCCTTTTTCTGTTGCGGTATAATACTTTCTTATTCTGCCTTCAACATTTTTCTTTTCCTGATGCAGGAGCCCGTCCGACTCCATAGAATGCAGGATGGGGTATAAAGTTCCGTAACTGATGCTGTATCCGTGCTCCTTCAGTTCTTCAGCCATCCATGTGCCGAATACAGGGTGCTCCTTTGCATGATGAAGAATATGGATTTGAATAAACCCCAGGAACAGTTTCCGGAGTATTTTATCTTCCAAGCAAATGCCTCCTTTATTGATTTCTAAAATCGATATCGAATTTCGATAATAAGATGATACCAAAATAAATGTGAGAAAAAAAGAGGAGTATAAAAAGTTTACAAATCTTTAACATAGACATAAAAAAGAACGCTCTTCAAGCGTTCCTTTACTAACTATTCTGTTCATTCCTCAAAATTTCATATGCATAATCACCGGCTGCTGCCGTTAAACTTTCCCACAGCTGATCCCGGAGTAAATCGAGTTCAATAATCCTTCTTGCCAAATCTATTGTATTTTTTGTTTCCATAAGGGCCCCCTGGTCAATAACGGCTTCGCTTGCTGTGTTTTTTAAATATAACCTCAAGTTCTGTTAAGGTCAGCTTTTGCAGAGCAGGTTCAGAATGACGATATTCGCTTCCTGATTTAACCAGAAGATCGATTAGATATTGCCGTTTTTTCTCAATGGCTTTTCTTAAATATTTCATTTCTTATCTCCTCTTTTCTTTAATTTTTTTTATTCTATAAAATATTTACCGCCAATTCAGTTAATATGTTAAGTTTCTTGACATGGTTTTTGCTTATTTGTTAGATTTTCTGACAGGAATAATGAAAAAGTTTTAAAGATTAGTATAATGAAATAAATTAGTTAGATTGAGGTGACATAATTGGATAAAGAAACATCCTACAAAACCAGAAAAGTCATTTCGATTGGAACGGTCAGTGAACTGACTGGACTTAGTGAACGCCAGATTCGATACTATGAAGAAAGGAAATTGATTTTCCCTGAAAGATCAAAACGGGGAAGCAGGAAGTTTTCTTTTCTCGATGTAGAGACGCTCATCGACATAGCCAACAAAAGAGAAGAGGGAGTCCGAACGGAGGAAATCCGCTCAGAATTAAAAAGGAAAAAGAAAAAAGACGATCATGCATCACGTTCAAAAATGATTCAGGGTCAGCTTAATGCTCAGTTTGGAATATGGAAGAAATAATAGGAAAGTGGTTATTCTGTAAGGAATAATCACTTTTTTATTCAAAAAATAGGCAATCGGGAGCTGCCAAACATTTTTATACAAAATTTTAGACAAAAAGTCTTTCTTTCGTTTATCATTTCCGTTAAGATGTAACCCTATAATAAGAGGTTTTTATTTTAGATAAATAAAGCAGGTGAAAGAATGGAGAAAGAATTTCCTCCAACAATAGAAGTAATTGAGATATGCTTGCTTGCAGGGAAAATCATGCTCCAGGGCGGTGCCGAAACGTATCGGGTAGAGGACACAATGACCAGGATAGCAGCCTCCCTGGGAATTCCGAATTCACATAGCTATGTGACGCCAACCGGGATCATATTCTCGACAGATGGAACTGAACCGGCAAAGCTGATTCGGATTTCAGAACGGTCAACGGATTTGTACAAAGTGACATTAGTGAATGGAGTTTCACGCAGGATCAGCAGCGGTGAGCTGAATGGGAAGGAAGCTTTGGCAAGGCTGAAGGAAATTGAAAGTGCCGACTATACTTTTCCTGTTTATCAGCAGGTTCTTGCAGCGTCGATTGCAAGCGGCTGCTTTTTAATTATGTTCCTTGGAAGCTGGAACGATTTTATTCCGGCAATGATTGCAGGCGGTCTCGGGTTTGTATCATTTATATACGTACATAGAGTAGTCCAGATCAAATTTTTCTCTGAATTTATTGCTTCATTATTAATTGGCCTTATTGCCTATTTCTTTGTGTACTCAGGGGTGGGGACAGAGCTCGATAAGATCATCATTGGGTCAGTCATGCCGCTTGTTCCGGGGTTATTGATAACAAATGCAGTCAGGGATTTAATGGCCGGGCATCTGGTATCAGGACTGTCAAAAGGGGCTGAAGCATTTTTAACGGCTTTTGCCATTGGTGCTGGGATTGCTCTGATCTTCACTTTTTAAATGCAATAACGGAGGAAATATCTATGTTTATGTTGACTCATATGATTACAAGCTTTATTGCATCAGCCGGGTTCGGAGTGCTTTTCAATGCTCCAAAAAAATCGCTGCTGAAATGCGGCTTTGTAGGGATGGTCGGCTGGTTCGTTTATATTGGCCTTGTAAATTGGCAGTATGACGCTGTCATTTCATCATTAATAGCTGCTTTTACCATCGCTGTGATCAGCCAGGTTTTTGCCAGAATGTATAAAACACCTATTATTATTTTCAGTGTTGCCGGCATCATTCCATTGGTTCCGGGAGGGATTGCTTATAATGCTATGCGGAATTTTGTTGAAAATGATTACAACATGGCCATACAGCTAGCTGCAAAAGCATTCATGATATCCGGGGCCATCGCAGTAGGACTTGTCATTTCAGAAGTCATCAATCAAATGATCCGCAATGTTCAGTTTAGATCAAAGAGTTGAATGTCATCCGATGCTTTAACTTAAGTGTTTTAAAGCGGTGCAGCCGGACTCGTTCAAGATGAGGTTTTTCTTGTAAAATATTACTGGTGAATTTATAATCAAGTAAATTTGATTTTTTCAGAAAAAGGGAGAATAACATGATCCGACGGTTTTTTAGCTACTATAAGCCACATAAGCGCCTGTTCATTCTTGATTTTAGTTCGGCAGTATTCGTTGCCATACTTGAACTGGGATTTCCGTTAGCTGTTCAGTGGTTTATCGACAGCCTGCTTCCAAGCGGGAATTGGTCCATGATTGTTTCTGTGAGTGCCGGCCTGCTTGCTCTTTATGTGACCAGCACACTTCTTCAGTTTGTTGTTAACTATTGGGGCCATAAGCTTGGCATCAACATCGAAACAGATATGCGGCAGCAGCTTTTTCAGCATGTGCAAAGGCAGTCTTTCCGTTTCTTCGATAATACGAAAACAGGGCATATCATGAGCCGGGTGACAAATGATCTGATGGATATCGGAGAGCTTGCCCACCATGGACCGGAGGATTTATTTATTGCTGTCATGACGTTTGCAGGTGCCTTTTGGATCATGCTTACAATCAATGTAAAGCTCGCACTTGTAACCATACTTGTTCTTCCGTTTCTTGTATTGCTGATAACGTTCTGTAATATAAAAATGAACAAAGCATGGAAAAGAATGTACGGTGAAATTGCCGATGTCAACGCCCAGGTTGAGGATAGTGTATCCGGAGTGCGTGTGGTTCAGTCTTTTACAAATGAAAGCTACGAGATTAAAAGATTTAGAGAAAACAATGGCAGATTCCGGCTTGCCAAGCTTGCAGCTTATAAGATAATGAGCTTCAGTGCTTCCGGAGTCTATATGCTGACCAGATTAATTACTATGATTGTTCTTGTATACGGTTCCTGGCTGAGCTTCAGCGGGCAGCTTTCATACGGAGCATTGGTCGGATTTGTGCTCTATGTGAATGTGCTCTTAAAGCCGATTGATAAAATAAGTGCCCTGATGGAATTGTATCCAAAGGGAATGGCTGGTTTCAAACGGTTTATAGAAATCATCGATACTGAACCGGAAATTAAGGATACGAAAGATGCCATTGAGGTTAAGTCCTTAAGAGGTGATATTCGTTTCCAGAATGTATCGTTCAGTTATGACGAGCATAAATCGGTGCTTGAGGGAATTGACCTTCAAATAAAAGCAGGTGAGACAGTAGCTTTTGTTGGACCTTCAGGAGCCGGTAAGACAACGATTTGCTCATTGATTCCACGCTTTTATGATGTGAATAGCGGAAGTATTAAGATTGATGGCATGGATATCAGGGACTTGACAAAAAAATCACTGAGATCGCAGATTGGCATTGTCCAGCAGGATGTCTTCCTGTTTACGGGTACCCTTAAAGAGAATATTGCTTACGGAATGCTTGGGGCAACAGATGAGCAGATTGCAGACGCGGCTGGAAAAGCTCACCTGCAGGACTTCATTGCATCTTTGCCGGATGGTTATGAAACACAAATTGGAGAACGGGGATTAAAGCTGTCAGGCGGACAAAAGCAAAGAATCGCGATTGCGAGAATGTTCCTGAAAAACCCGCCGATATTGATCCTGGATGAGGCAACCTCGGCATTGGATACTGAAACAGAGCAAATTATACAAACGGCATTGAACGAGCTTGCCGTAAACCGCACGACCCTTGTGATAGCCCATAGGCTTGCCACGATCCGCAATGCAGATAGAGTTGTGGTTGTTACAGAAGACGGTATTGCTGAAGAAGGCACACATGATGAACTGATCGAAAAGAACGGGATCTTTGCAGGGCTTCATAATGTACAGTTTCAAAGATAAGCAGAATCCAATGTGGATTCTGCTTTCTTTGTATTTCTCAAAACTTGAAAATCCCTAATAAGTTTTCAGAACAGTCAAAAAGTACTAGCGGTTTTCTGCATTATATGGAAGGTTTTAACTAGAACAGGACTTATGTGGTATAGACAACTATACGCAGACTCTATTAATCTTACAATATGTAAACCCTTTCATTAAATAAAGGAGGTTAAAGGCTGTTGAAAATTCATAAAAATAAAGGAGGCACTATGAAAAACAAAACTAAGCTTGTTGCGCTATCTGCCGCACTTAGCACTTCACTCCTTATTCCTGCAGCATATCCTGTATCTGCGCAAAGCTCAGAAGGAGTCAAGCCAACAATGGAAATGAAAAACAATAAAGGTGTAAAACACAAAATTCACCCCATTTTTTCATGGGATCGTCCTGGGCCGATTTCTCCAATTCTACATCCTGGTTCTGCCATGGGAGCAGGGATGGTTCAGCAGCCGCTGGATGAAATCGATCCATTAATGGAGGAGATGATTTCAGAAGGCGTTATGCCTGGTGCTGTCACTTTCGTGGCAAGGCGCGGACATATCGTCAAGCATGATGCATACGGATATTCCTACCGCTACACAGATGATAAGTTTACTGAATCCCAAAACCCAATTGAAATGACCGAAGATACCATTTTTGATCTGGCTTCAATCAGTAAAATTTTTACCACAACAGCTGCGATGATATTGTATGATGAAGGCCGTTTTCAGCTGGATGATCCTGTTGCGGAATATATTCCCGAGTTTGCCGAAAACGGAAAGGAAAATGTAACAATACGCCAGCTGATGACCCATACCTCAGGCTTTACTGCATGGATTCCGTTATATTCACAAGGTAGCAGCAGAGAGGAACGCATGCAGATCGTTTTTAATTATCCATTGGCCAATGAGCCGGGTGAAGAGTATACATACAGCGATTTGAATATGATTACGCTCGGTGCGCTGATCGAACGCCTTTCTGGACAAAGTCTGGATGAGTTTGTAAAGAAACGCATAACTCAACCGCTGGGAATGAAGGATACGATGTATAACCCTCCTGAATCTTTGAAGCATCGTATTGCAGCCACTGAATATCAGCCTGCAATTGGCAGGGGACTTGTATGGGGTGAAGTTCATGATGAAAATGCTTGGTCCCTTGATGGTGTCGCCGGACATGCAGGTGTCTTTTCCACTGCATCCGACCTTGCAAGGCTTGCCCATATGTACGTGAATGACGGGCGTTATGGCGGCAAGCGGATATTAAAAGAAGAGACAGTGAAAATGCTTATTCAAAATCAAATCCCTCAATTTCCAGGCAATGATCATGGCTTAGGCTGGGAGCTTGGTCAGGGATGGTTCATGGATGCATTATCAGAGGGGACTTCGCTTGGGCATACAGGGTACACTGGAACCTCGATCGTCATAAACCGAAATAATGGCACGATTGCGATTCTCTTAACGAATCGTGTCCATCCTTCAAGAAATACTGTTACAACGAATATTGCAAGGCGTGCATTTGCCAGACAGGTGGCGGATTCCATTCCTGTAGCGATTCCAGGGAAAGGAGATGCCTGGTTCTCAGGTTATGGAGATAAAATTCAGCATGAGTTAACCGCTAAAGTCAATCTCAAAGAAGAGGCAGTTCTGTCCTTCGATACCTGGTACAGAACTGAAACCAATGCGGATATGGCCTTTGTAGAGGTCTCAGAGGATGGCGTCCATTGGACACAGGCAGCCCAGCCATATACAGGCAGCAGCATCGACTGGAAAAAGGAAAAGCTGGCTATTCCGGCAGGAACATCGCATATTCGATTCCGATACGAGACAGACAGCTCTGTAAATGGCAGAGGCTGGTACGTTGATAATGTAAAACTTCAGCTGTCAAATGGCAAAAATGTTAAGCCTGCCCTCACAGGAAACGGGTGGGAAAAAAGAAAGTATTAGTATTTGATTTTTTAGTAAAAAGTAAACTCATATGAAAAAGCAGGAAGGACGTTGGAGAAATGGGTAAAGTCAGCAAAGTTACGTTTATTTTCCTTCTTACAATTACACTTGCCGTTTCGCAATTGTGGATGGGAGGAACCTTGAATAAAGCATCAGCAAAAAGCAATGCAAAGGACTTAGTACTTATGCAGAATGTGCCTGAGACCGACCTGGAAGTCAGCGGGAATACATTTCAATTAAAGGCACTGCATGTTTTTAAAGAGGGACATTTCATGGCTGTTACAGACGGTCTGAAATGGATGTCATCCAATAAAACTGTTGCAGCAGTTGATCAGTCAGGAACTATCACATTTAAGGGGAAGCCAGGAAAAACCTTTATCAGTGTTACTGATGGAGTGTATAAGGACCGAATTGCAGTACAAATAAAACCTGACCGCAAAAAGAACAGCAAAGGCAAGCCTGGTTTTAAAGTGAAAATGATTAAAGAGCATGGGAAACGGTATGACCTTATTAGCCGGGCTGTGAAATATATGTCTATTGAAGAAAAGGTAGGCCAGATGCTGATGCCGGATTTCCGCACTTGGAAGGGACAGAATGTCACAGAAATGCTTCCTGAAATAGAGAAGCTGGTAAAAGATTATCATCTTGGAGGGGTGATATTATTCCGTGAAAATGTGGTGACAACTGAACAGACTGCCACATTGGTTTCAGATTATCAGAAAGCTGCAGAAAAATTTGGCTTATTGATGACGATTGACCAGGAAGGCGGTATTGTTACCCGTCTTCAATCAGGAACTGACATGCCTGGGAATATGGCTTTAGGTGCTGCCCGTTCTGAAGAGATTTCGCGCAAGGTTGGCAAGGCGATTGGAGAGGAGCTCTCTTCACTCGGCATTAATATGAATTTTGCACCTGTCATGGATGTAAATAATAACCCCGACAATCCGGTGATAGGCGTTCGTTCATTTGGAGAGGACCCGCAGCTGGTCGCTGACATGGGCGTTGCTTATACTGAAGGATTGCAATCAGCAGGTGTTGCCGCTACTGCAAAACATTTTCCCGGGCATGGAGATACAGCAGTAGACTCACATCTGGGATTGCCTGAAGTGCCTCATGATAAGGAACGTCTAAAAGAAGTTGAATTGTATCCTTTCCAAAAGGGGATGGAAGCAGGCGTGGATGCTATCATGACTGCACATGTTACCTTCCCTAAGATTGATGATACGAAAGCAATCTCACAAAAAACAGGTGAAGAAATCGCAATTCCGGCCACTCTTTCACATAAAGTGCTGACAGAACTTATGCGTGAAGAAATGGGATATGAAGGTGTTATTACAACGGATGCAATGAATATGAATGCCATCGCTGAACATTTTGGACCAGTTGATGCTGCCATTCGTGCCGTCAAAGCTGGAACTGATATTGTGCTAATGCCTGTTGGCCTAAAAGAAGTTGCAGAAGGGCTATTGGATGCTGTTAAAAATGGAGAAATCTCTGAAAAACGCATAGAATCCTCCGTTCAACGGATTTTAACACTGAAAATAAAGCGGGGAATTATGAAAGAAGAAACGCCTCAGCCGATTGATGAAAAAATTGCAAAGGCACTTGAAGTAGTTGGATCAGATGAACATAAACAAATAGAAAAAGAAGCAGCAGAACGTTCAATTACCCTGGTTAAAAATGAAGGAGATGCTTT
The DNA here is from genome assembly GCF_059758675.1 of Cytobacillus sp. GQ23. Lineage (NCBI taxonomy): Bacteria > Bacillati > Bacillota > Bacilli > Caryophanales > Bacillaceae > Cytobacillus > Cytobacillus sp. GQ23. The sequence goes on along the minus strand of NZ_JCAXER010000005.1, from coordinate 127,043 downwards.
GCCATTACAATTATCTCCTGAAGATAATATTGTCGTTGTCGGAAATACGTATATTACAGATTTAAGTAACTCAGTGGGCAAGTTCCATAAAAACACAGCGGTCATCCAGACCTCAAGCTATGAATTAACTGAAGAGCAGAAGCAGCAGATCAGGAATGCCAGTGCGGTTATTGTGGGCTCACATACCTCTAATGTGTCGGGCCGTTCACCTGACAGCGCACAGATGAAGATGGTTAATTCCATTATTGCTGAATCAGAAGCTCCGGTTATTGCGGTTGGCATCCGTAACCCTTATGACATCATGGCCTATCCGGAAATTGATGCCTATATTGCACAATACGGCTTCAGAACGGCCAGCTTTGATGCAGCAGCAGGCGTTTTATTTGGTCAGATTAACCCTTCAGGTAAATTGCCTGTAACTATTCCGGGTCCAGATGACACTGTCCTATATGAATTCGGGCATGGTTTGAGTTATTAGAAAGAGGCATAAAAAAAGGATGGGTACATGCCGCTTTTGTTCCAGGCATGTACCTATCCTAACCTGGGAGGAGAAAACTAATGAAGAAATGGTTTATGGCTTTTTTGACAATGATTCTCGTACTCTCTTCTTTAACTGTAGTGCTTGCAGATAACGGCAATGGAAAAGGAAAAGGCAAGAAAAAGAAGTTCGAGCTTGGTGTTGAAGTTCTTTTGGATGATAAAAAAGAACTTATTGAAGGAAAACGGGTTGGCCTGATTACAAATCCGACAGGGGTCGACCAGAATTTAAACAGCATTGTTGATATTCTGCACAATGATCCGGACGTGGAGTTAACAGCATTATATGGACCGGAGCATGGGGTTCGCGGAAGTGCGCAGGCAGGTGAATATGTTGAGTATTATATCGATGAAAAGACAGGGCTTCCTGTTTACAGCTTATATGGAAAAACCAAAAAGCCTACGGCTGAAATGCTTGAAAATATTGATGTCCTTCTGTTTGATATCCAGGATGTCGGAACACGTTTTTACACGTATATTTACACAATGGCATACGCCATGGAAGCAGCAAAAGAAAACAATATCCCTTTCATCGTGCTGGACAGGCCTAATCCTCAAGGTGGAACAAAGGTTGAAGGGCCGGTGCTTGATATGAAGTATTCCTCCTTTGTGGGGAATTACCCGATTCCGCTTCGCCATGGAATGACGGTAGGTGAACTGGCCGAATTGTTTAATGAAGATTTTGAAATAGGTGCAGATTTAACTGTTGTCAAAATGAATGGATGGAAGCGCAATATGTATTACGATGACACACGGCTTCCGTTTGTCATGCCTTCTCCTAATATGCCAACGCTTGAAACGGCATTAGTATATCCCGGTGCGGCATTAATTGAAGGAACGAATGTTTCTGAGGGACGCGGAACAACTAAGCCGTTTGAATTAATTGGTGCTCCATTTATTAATGCTGATGAATTGGCTGGGCATTTGAACAGTCTTAATCTTCCTGGGGTAAACTTCAGAGCAGCTTCGTTTACACCAAGCTTTTCTAAACATGCAGGACAGCTTTCTCATGGGATTCAGATTCATGTGACAGATCGTGAAGCATTCAAGCCTGTCGAGACTGGACTTCACATCGTGAAGGCGATCCATGATATGTATCCGGTAGACTTCGAATTCCGTGAAGAAAACAGTGCTGGAATTTCATTTTTTGACAACTTGATGGGCAATGGCTGGGTCCGTGAAGCCATAGAAGAAGGAAAGAATGTTGATGAAATCTTCTCCAAATGGCAAAAAGAATTAAAGCAATTCAACAAAACACGCAAAGAATATTTACTTTATTAAATTCGCAGGAAGAACCTGGCAGCGTTTGGCGCCAGGTTCTTTTTTTATTCCATGGCGAGCCTGCATAATACTGTTGGAGCCTGGTAATGAAATAATAAGCCTGTTCATATTATGTATTAATCCATAGGGAAAGAGGTGTGTATTAATGTTGGGGTTTTTACAGAAAATTGGCAAGTCTTTAATGCTCCCGATAGCAGTTATGCCAGCTGCTGCACTTTTATTGAGGCTGGGACAGGATGACCTTTTAGGGATTCCATTTATATCTGCAGCGGGGAATGCTGTTTTTGGGCATTTGGCACTTTTGTTTGCCATTGGAATTGCCATCGGTTTTTCTAAGGATGGAAGCGGGGCAGCTGCGCTTGCTGGTGCAGTGGGTTATTTTGTACTGACTGAAGGTGCCGCGGCTATAAACGAAACGGTAAATATGGGTGTTTTTGGCGGAATCATTTCCGGTATTATTGCAGGGCTATTATACAATAAATATCATGATATTAAGCTGCCGGAATGGCTTGGATTCTTTGGGGGAAAACGATTTGTACCGATAATTACCTCACTTGCTATGATTGTCATCGCATTTTTGTTTGGGTATGTATGGCCACCAGTACAGGCCGGCATAAACAGTGTCGGCGATTGGATTATCGGGGCAGGGGCAGCAGGTGTTGGGGTATTCGGATTCCTGAACCGTCTTTTAATTCCTGTTGGTCTCCATCATATACTAAACACACTCGTCTGGTTTGAGTTCGGCGAGTTTACCAATGCAGCAGGGGATGTTATTAAAGGAGACTTATGGCGCTTCCTTGCAAAGGATCCTTCTGCTGGAATCTTTATGACAGGATTTTTCCCAATTATGATGTTTGGGCTGCCTGGTGCTGCTCTGGCCATGGTTGCGGCTGCAAAGAAGGAAAGAAGGAAAGCGGTGGCAGGGGCAATGGCTGGACTTGCATTTACTTCCTTCCTGACTGGTATTACAGAGCCGATTGAATTCCTGTTTATGTTCTTATCACCGGTTTTATATTTGATTCATGCTGCTTTGACAGGTGTGGCTATGTCCATTACCTATGTACTGGATATTCATCATGGTTTCGGATTCTCAGCGGGCGCCCTCGATTACATTCTAAACTTTGGCATTGCTCAGAAGCCGGTTCTGCTGGCCGGGATAGGTCTCCTGTATGCTATGCTGTATTTTGTGATTTTCTATTACCTGATCAGGAAACTGGATTTGAAAACACCTGGAAGGGAAGACGAAATTGAAGGTGAGTTTGAAGGGAATACATCTATAAAGGGCAAATATGCTGAAGCAGCAGACGCTTATATGCAGGCTTTAGGCGGGAAAGAGAACCTTGTAGAACTCGATAATTGTGTAACCCGCCTTCGTTTAAGGGTGACTGATATGTCACTTGTTGATGAGGGGCAATTAAAACAGCTCGGAGCAAAAGGAGTCATAAAGCTCAGCAAAACCAGTCTGCAGGTCATTGTGGGAACGGATGTAGAATTCCTGTCAAATGAAATGAAGAAATTACGTTAAAAAATACCATTCTGGCCCGAGGAGGGGTCAGATTTTTTTAAAAAAGATGGACAAGTGCCAATTTTTGCAATGCCGGGATATTTGTTTATGCATGTCCAAGTTCAGAACATACGATGTAAACGTAAGGGTACCCATAGTAGTTGAATAAAAGGGGGGAAATCGTATGTTAAATGGAGCATTAACACCGTTACTAGTACTTGGACTAGTACTTTTATGGATTGTAGTCAGACTCATTTCACCGTCTTTAGCTGACAAAATCAAGGGTAGAATTTGCAGCCTATTGGACTGTCTGCCTGCTTCTTAATATGTCTAATAGATATATCCAATTTAAACCCTGGTTATTGCCCAGGGTTTTTCAATGTCATTTCCATAAGTTCTTCTTTTCTCTGTATGTTTGTCCATTCCATTAATTAAGCATATACATAATATAGGGTAGAAACTATGAAAGGCAGGTTTATTATGGATCAACCTACTAAAAAGAATGATTCTCTTGAGAATTCGGACAATCTGGAAAAGCTGGCAGGGGAACTGCTGAAAGACGGACAGAATTTAGATTTTAATTCATTATTGAGTTTGGCCGGTAAAATTATTAATGATGATTCTATATTGAATCTTTCAGAAGGTATAAAGGTAAGTGAGGAAAAAGCGGCAGTGGATGAAACCGGGGAAAATGGAGACACCGAATACCTAAAGAAACAAATGGCATCTCTAAGAGCCGAGATGGCAGCATTAAAAAAAGAGGTCAGTGAATTAAAAAGGCAAAATGAATCCCTGATTGGCATTTATACGAGACTAGTTAAAGCGGCAAACCAAGATTTTCAAAAAGGGATGGGGCTCATTACAGGATTAAGCAAGCTATTAAAATAAGGGTTAAAAGCATTGCTTTATAAAAGTGATGCTTTTTTTTGGCTGTTTTCGAAAAGTTTATTGGTTTGTCATAACTTAGTTAATTTGCTGAGTTGATCTTCGCTGCGTGGCTGGGGAAGCTTATTCAATGCCCTGCAGAAGGAGATGGAAGTGTGAGACCCCGCAGGCTAGCCGAGGAGGCCCGCATGCCTCCCCGCGGGTTCGCTGCGTGCCTGGAGAAGAAATCAACTGGCAAAATTAAAAGAGACTTTGTTTACATGTTTACCATGGTATTTTTTTAGTTTAATAAACTCCAAACCAAATTGAAAAAATGTCTGTTTTGTTAAATAAAATACCGTGAAATAAAAAATTTCGAAATCCGATAAAAAAGTATTGTGCAAGGCTGGAAAATCATTGATAATCTTTTAAAGATAGAGTGTTACTCATCTATACATTTTTTTGATGAGGGGGAGTACATTGAAAATTCGTGTATCCGCTGTGCAGTATCATTTGCACACCATTCGTTCATTTGAAGAGTTTGCAAGCCAATGTGAGCATTATATTAAAACTGCCCAGGAGTTTGGATCTGAGTTTGTTTTATTTCCTGAATTTTTCACTACACAGCTTTTGTCGATAGGAAGCGAGCAGGGAACAAGTCTGACCATTAACGAACTGCCCGGTTTTACTGAACAATATAAAAACTTATTTTCTGATTTTGCTAAACAGACAAACATGCATATAATCGGCGGTACCCACGTTATTAACAGAGATGGACGCCTTTATAATACGGCACATTTATTTTATCCAGATGGGCGAATAGAAGAGCAGGCTAAACTGCACATCACGCCAACCGAAGTCCATGAGTGGAACATGTCACCTGGCGAAGGCCTGCGTGTATTTGATACAGATAAAGGCAGAATAGCCATTCTGACATGCTATGACATTGAGTTTCCTGAAATTGTCCGTTTGGCAAAAGCAAAAGGAGCAGATGTTATTTTCTGCCCTTCCTGTACAGACGACCGTCATGGGTTCCACCGTGTACGCTATACAAGCCATGCAAGAGCGATTGAGAATCAGGTGTATGTTGTGGTTACAGGAACAATTGGTTCACTTCCTACTGTCGACTTTATGCGAGCCAATTTCGGCCAGGCAGCTGTCATTACACCTAATGATATCCCATTTCCGCCAAAGGGGATTATGGTGGAAGGCGAGCTGAATGATGATATGATTGTGACAGCGGACCTTGATCTCAGCCTTTTATATGAAGTCCGTGAGCGCGGTTCGGTTACGACCTGGCGCGACCGCAGGACCGACTTGTATGTAGATTGGGAAAAAGAAAATATCGAAGGTTAACAAATGGCCTATCGAAGCGAATTTTTTGTGTTTGACGGGGGTAAGCCGGTGCCGGCTGTAATCAGGAATTATACGAAAGAGGATTTCGATCAGTTAATTGACATACAGGCGGAATGCTTTCCGCCGCCATTTCCTTCAGATTTATGGTGGAATCAGAAGCAATTAGCAAATCATGTGGAACTTTTTCCTGAGGGGGCACTATGCATTGAGGCAGATGGAGCAGTAGCAGGGTCCATAACCGGGCTGATTATTGATTTTGATCCTGCCCGCCCGGAGCATACATGGGAAGAAATAACCGACAGCGGCTATATCCGCAATCATAAACCTCAAGGGAATACATTATATATTGTCGATATAAGCGTCAGGCCCCGTTTCCGTAAGCTTGGTCTTGGAAAAATTTTGATGCAGTCTATGTATCAGACTGTTATTAACTTAGGGCTTGACCGGCTGCTAGGCGGAGGACGGATGCCTGGCTACCATAAATGTGCACCTGATATGTCACCTGAAGACTATATTCAGCAATTAATCGAGGGAAAAAAGCAGGATCCAGTCATTACATTTTTGCTGAGGTGCGGCCGGACACCTCTTTGTGTTGTGGAGAATTACTTAGAAGATGATGAGTCGCTAAATTACGGCGCGTTGATGGAATGGAAGAATCCTTTTAAGGAAAACCGAATATAATTGTAAGAAAGCCCTTTTTTGAAGGGCTTTTTAATTTGAAGTTTAGCGGGCACAATGAAAAGGTAAAGATATCATAATGATGGACAAACCGAAATGAGGGATTCGTTTATGGGTGTGAAAAGAATAATAAAAGCCCTTATCGTAAAGAAAGGTGCAACTTTAGTGAGAAAGTATGTTGTCCCGGCAGTAAAAAGAAAGCTGAAAAACAGGAGATAGAGACATCTGCTATGCAAGGTGTTCTTCTGTTCAAAAGCCTTAAAGGAAAGGCACTTATCTGAGAAATATTCGGAGTGCCTAATCAAAATCCTTTAAGCAGGGATTCGAACAAGTCTATCAATTTTCCATACAAAAAGCTGCCTTTAAAAGGGCAGCTTTTTAAGTGACAGAGTTATTGTGATTTTCAGGTTTAACTTTCCGCGGCCAAACCGTATAGCTGAAGCTGATGACAAAATCTATAGCCAGAACGAAGGTCCACGTTCTAATAATACCCCAGAGGTTTTTTGTTTGCTCTGAATTTCCTATAAAGAAAATCATCGCAAATAACAATGCCAATCCAATACTCCAAGCGAGGAGGTGTCTATACCAGCCGTTTCTTTCTCTTCTGGCATGTTCACTGCCGAATTTTGGAGGCTTTGACGGTCTGGGTCCATTCCCAAACTTATAGGCAAACCTTTCGTCTGCCCAATGAATCATAGATTTTCCGAAGGCAATGGTTGCACCGATATATATTGCTGCAATGCCATGGAAAATCCCGGCTTCGGCTCCTCTGTGCAAATCAATGGTGGTTGCTGTGAGCAGAATCAAATCAATCAGAGGTGTGCAAAGCAATAGCAGACTGCTTAATGTCTTTTTTTTCAAAATATATCTTGCAGTTAAACCTGCCATAACGAAAATCCAAAACCCAATCTCACAGGCAATAATCAGCCAGCCGATCATTATTCCACATCCTTGTTTATTTAATACAGTTGTATTATAAAATAATATAACACATCTGTATTAAAAAAACAATTGATGCTATAATATATACATGCCTAAAAAAGTTGACCATGAAAATCAAAAACATTTATTAGCACAAGCTGCATGGCGGGTGATCCAAAAAAATGGTATAGAAGGAGCTTCTGTCCGGAAGATAGCAGAAGAAGCTGGTTTATCAGCAGGCTCACTTCGCCACTATTTTTCAAATCAAAATGAGTTATTGGCTTATTCCATGAATTTAGTATCAGAAAGGGTGAAAACAAGAATTCAGCATGCATCGTATACGGATGATCATTTTGAAAATATGATACTGATGCTCGGGGAGCTGCTTCCTTTAGATGAAGAACGGAGATTGGAAATGGAAGTCTGGATTGCATTTAATATAAAAGCTCTTGTAGACCCAGCTCTTGCTGAACTTAGCAGCCGGGTATACCAGGAAATGAAGGAGGGCATCCGAAGGGTTATTGAGGGGATGAAGAACATGGGCTTATCCAGCTCTGGTTTGAATATTGAAGAAGAGGCAGAGCGTCTTCATGCCCTGATTGACGGTCTTGCCCTTCATGGTGTTATGAAGCCTGCCCTTTTTACCGAAGATAAAATGAAAGGGATCCTTAGAAGGCACTTGTCATCATTATGTGCAAATAAAAACAGCTGAACATACAGCTGTTTTTATTATTGTCTTTTTTTAGAATGCCTGGACAGCTCATCCAATATCATTAACTAAACGTTTAATTTTTTCCTGCAAGGGTACTGAAAACCAAAGAAATTGATTCAATGAAAGGATGATTGATTTGCCGCCATCACTCAATATAAAGATAAATGGTATAGAAATGAACGCAGAGCAGGGTCAAACCGTTTTGCAGTTATTAAATGACAGCTCGATCGAAATCCCTCAGGTTTGCTTCCATCCCAGCCTGGGAGCAATAGAAACCTGCGATACCTGCATTGTTTCCGTTAATGGAGAACTTGTGAGATCATGCTCCACAAAAATTAATGATGGAGACGTAATTGATACGGCTGAACCTGATGTAAAACAGGCACAGACCATTGCCATGGATAAGATTCTCTTTAATCATGAGCTGTATTGTACGGTATGTGATTATAACAATGGCGGATGTGAAATACATAATACGGTTAAAGCGATGAAAATCAATCATCAAAGCATCCCTTTTGATCACAAGCCATATGAAAAAGATGAATCCCATCCATTTTACAGATATGATCCGGATCAGTGCATTCTATGCGGAAGATGCGTTGAAGCCTGTCAGGATGTTCAGGTTACTGAAACCCTTACAATTGATTGGGAGAGGGAGAGGCCAAGAGTTATCTGGGATAATGATGTGCCTATAAACGAGTCCTCCTGTGTATCCTGTGGACACTGTTCTACGGTTTGTCCGTGTAATGCCATGATGGAAAAGGGGATGGAAGGAGAAGCTGGGTTTCTGACAGGCATAGCCAAAAACACTCTTCGTCCAATGATTGAAATCACTAAAAATGTTGAAACAGGATACGGCTCTATCCTGGCAATATCAGATATGGAAGCTGCAATGAGGGAAGAGAAAATTAAAAAGACCAAAACGGTCTGCACATATTGTGGTGTAGGCTGCAGCTTTGATGTATGGACAAAGGGACGTGAAATATTGAAGGTGGAGCCTCAGGCAGAAGCGCCTGCCAATGGAATTTCCACTTGTGTAAAAGGGAAATTTGGCTGGGACTTTGTAAATAGTGAGGAACGATTAACCAAACCGCTAATCAGGGATGGCGATTCATTCCGTGAAGCAGAATGGGACGAAGCTCTTGACTTGATTTCACGAAAGTTTTCGGAAATTAAAGAACAGCATGGTCCGGATGCCTTGAGCTTTATCACATCATCTAAATGCACGAATGAAGAATCGTATTTAATGCAAAAGCTTGGCAGAGCAATTATAGGAACGAACAATATTGATAATTGTTCAAGATACTGCCAGACTCCTGCAACTGTAGGATTATTCAGAACTGTTGGATACGGCGGGGATGCAGGTTCAATTGAAGATATTAAGAATGCAGGTTTAGTAGTAATTATCGGATCCAATACATCGGAATCCCATCCGGTTCTTTCCACCAGGGTGAAACGAGCCCAGAAGCTTAACGGCCAGAAAGTAATCGTAGCTGACTTGAGGGAACATGAAATGGCAGAGCGATCTGATCTGTTTGTGCGTCCGCGAGCCGGCACTGATATGGTCTGGCTTTCTGCCATTACGAAATACATTATGGATCAGGGATGGGCTGACGAGAAATTTCTCCAGGAAAAAGTGAACGGTCTTGAAGAATTCGCATCAAATCTGGAGAAATATACACTTGAATTTGCGGAAGAAACAACCGGCATATCCAGAGACAATCTAATCAAAATGGCAGAAATGATTCATGAAGCCAATAGTGTTTCTGCATTATGGGCCATGGGTGTCACACAGCATCTTGGCGGCAGTGATACGAGCACAGCCATTTCAAATCTGCTGCTTGTAACCGGCAACTACGCTAAGCCTGGTGCTGGTGCATATCCTTTAAGGGGCCATAATAATGTGCAGGGGGCAGGAGATTTCGGAAGCAGTCCTGATAATTTGCCTGGTTATCAAAAGGTATCAGATCCTGATGTGAGAAAGAAGTTCGAAAGTGCCTGGGGCGTAAAAGTTCCTGAAAAAGCCGGAATGAACAATCACGAGATGGTGGAAGGGATTCATGAGGGCAAGCTGAAAGCGATGTATTTAAAGGGCGAAGATATGGGACTTGTGGATTCAAACATCAATTATGTGCAGGCAGCATTTGAGAAGCTTGATTTCTTTGTCGTGCAGGATATCTTCCTGTCACGTACAGCAGAGTTTGCGGATGTTGTTCTCCCGGCAAGCCCAAGCCTGGAAAAGGAAGGAACATTCACGAACACAGAAAGAAGGATTCAGCGTCTTTATCAGGCATTTGAACCCCTCGGAGATTCAAAGCCGGATTGGCAGATTATTATCGAAGTTGCGAATCGCCTTGGAGCAGGCTGGACGTATACACACCCAAGCGAAGTTATGGCCGAAGCAGCTAAGCTTATGCCTCTTTACGCAGGTGTTACCTATGATAGGCTGGAAGGATACAATAGTCTGCAATGGCCAGTAGCTGAGGACGGAACTGACACACCGCTCCTTTATACGGAGGGCTTCCCGTTCCCGGATGGCAAGGCAAGACTTTATCCGGTAGATTGGACTCCTGCTCTTGAATTTCCTGCGGAATATGATATCCATGTCAATAATGGCCGACTCCTTGAGCATTTCCATGAAGGGAATATGACCTATAAATCAAAAGGAATAAGCTCTAAAACACCGGAAGTGTTCCTTGAGGTATCACCTGAACTGGCCAAAGAGCGGGGCTTGAAGGATGGCACGCTTGTTCGCCTGACTTCACCGTATGGCAACGTTAAAGTTAAATGCCTGATAACTGACAGGGTTAAAGGAAAGGAAGTTTACCTTCCTATGAATGATAGAGGCGAAGCAGCCATAAATTTATTAACAAGCAGCTATGCCGATAAGGATACCGATACGCCGGCATATAAGGAAACAAAGGTAAAGCTTGAAATTCTGAGTGAGGAAGGCAGCAATCCACTTCCTAGAATAAATCACCGCTATGGTAATCCGCAGCCGCAAATAGGTGTAAATGTCCAAAAGAAATGGGCTAGAAAAGATTACATTTTCCCGGGAGATATGGTGAAAAAGGAGCGGAAGCAGCATGGCTAAAGCGATCAGCAACATTAAGCGTTTTGAGTTAACACATGAGGATCAGCGAAAAAAAGATCTGGAGGAAGTCGAGAATGCCCTCATTAATAATAAGGAACCCATTCTAGAGCTTCTTACAGCAGTTGGACATATGCATGACCGGGGAGTTATCTCTTTATTAAATGGACTATTTGGACAGGGAGATAAAGTTTTGAATGTCCTTGTTAAAGCATTAGACAAGCCAGAAGCTACAAATACAATTAAAAACCTGCTTCTTATGGTTGGCACCCTGGGTACCATTAATGTCCAGCAGCTTGAACCCTTACTGTTAAAAGTAAATTCAGGTATTGCGCGTGTGGCGGATTATAAAGATACGGATGAAAAAACAAGCTACTTCGATCTTGTAAAGGCATTGAAAGATCCAGAAGTCAATCGGGCAGTTACACTCCTGCTCACCTTCTTAAAAGGAATGGGAGGAGATATAAGCGAAATGGAAAGAAACACCCAGCTGCCCGAAGACCAGGAAATGCACAAAATGGAGAAAAATGAAAGAGATGTACCTCCTAACAAAAGAGAATGACAGTAAGCCAGTGACTGCTTTCGGGTCACTGGCTTTTTTTATATAAATAGGTATATAGAATCAATTTTTTACAATATTATCTTCATAAACAAATATATTGCAGAATTTTGTGGAAAAATGGAAAATCATGTACTAGAATTGCAATATAGGATAGATAGGAGAAACCCAATACATACATTATTTGTGATGGTATTAGAAAGAGGGTAATAAAGTGGGCATCATAAATGAAGATAGTTTCATTGAAACAGTCCACATGAAAGGGTTGCAAATCTCTCTGATTGCATCGGGAGACGGGACAGAGATTATTTACCATAAGCTTGAAACGGATGCCAGGTGGGGACTGGAACCATTAGAAGGCGGCGGAACACTTGAATTCATTCATATGCTTTCCGGTGAAATGCTCTTAAAAGATTCTAATGGGGAGAAAACACTCAAAGCTGGTGATTCCTTTCAAAGATGCCCAGTAACTGAACATCATATTTTTCAATCAATAGGTCAATCTGAATTTTTATATGTAACATCCAATCCAGTTTTCCATTACTACAGCAGAGTGACAAATGAATTAAGAGAATTGGTTATATCTATTGAAGAGACAGACGGATATACAAGCGACCATTGCGATAGAATTACAAAAATGTCTATGGTTATGGCAGACGAGCTAAAGTTAAATTCCCGGCAAATTTTAAAACTTAATCTTGCTGCATTTTTGCATGATATTGGAAAAGTAAAGGTGCCGATCGACATTCTTCAAAAACCGGGGAAATTATCCTCTGTTGAGTGGGAGGTAATGAAACAGCACACGACCTTTGGGCGTGAAATTTTGCAGGAAACTGGTTTGCCGAGTTTAATAGAAGCAGGCGAAGTGGTTGAACAGCACCATGAAAGATATGATGGCACTGGCTATCCCAAAGGCCTTAAAGGGGATCAAATCACTATAGAGGCAGCAATTATTTCAGTTGTAGATTCATTTGATGCGATGACTACTGACCGGGTTTATCAGAAAGGCAGAAGCGTATCTGAAGCGTTAAATGAAATTAAAAATAATCGTGGTACTATGTACAATCCAGTTGTTGTTGATTCATTTTTTAAGATAAAAGACAAATTAATTAAAATTTAAGGGGGATGAAAAATGAAGAAAACAGCATTTGTACTAGTAAGTTTAATGTTTTTACTTGTATTCAACGCAAAAACATCAGAGGCTGCATATTTACCTGAATATGATAAATATGTAGAAGTGTCATACGAGGAAGCCAGGTATATTGCCGATTTAATGGGTCTTCAAGGTTATGAGCTGGGAGAAGAGACAGCAAGATTGTCATTTGAATTGCAGGAAAGATTGATCTTAAAGATAGAAAAAGTGCTGAAAACGGAAATTGACCATTATTACATCTGGTTAACTGTAGATGGTGAAACGGTTCTGGGCATTGACCCTCCACATCCAATGTTTTAAGAGTATGCAAGTTAAAGCTATGCTTTAACTTGCTTTTTAATTTACTGGCATTGCTGGCGAATAGGTGTGGAAACCCTCTATTTAGCTTTTTTCTCAAAAACTATTCTTTCAGGATGAGAATATACATTAAAGGACATACCGCGAATAAAGCCAACTGCTGTAATATTAAGGTCTTCAGCCAGTTTGATGGCTAAATCAGTCGGTGCTGATTTTGATAGAATGATGCCAACACCAATCTTAGAGGCTTTTAGCAGAACTTCAGAAGAGATTCTGCCGCTGAATGCAATGACTTTATCCCTTACAGGAATCCTGTTCTCAATGCAATAACCGAGGATTTTATCCAAAGCATTATGCCGGCCAATGTCTGTTCTGCTGAGAATCATTTCCTCTGAAGAAAATAATGCCGCATTATGCACTCCGCCTGTTTCGCGAAAAGTCGTGCTGCCATCCTGAAGCTGCTGCATAAATGATATGCACTGGCTGGGAGTCAGGGTAAGCTTTGATGTTGAAGTCCTGGCTGTTCTGGCATCGTTATGAAAGTAAAATTGCCTGCTTTTTCCGCAGCATGAACCAATAAAACGTTTAGAGTGAAATTCATGACTGGCTGTAGAGGTTTGGGTATGTAATTCCACATAAGCAAAACCCTTGCTTTCATCTATTTGAAAACTCTTTATTTCGTCATATCTTCTTATAAAGCCTTCAGAAGCCAAAAAGCCAATTGCCAATTCCCTAATGTTAGAAGGGCTGCAAACCATTGTTGCGAACTCTTCTCCGTTGAGATAAATTGTGAGCGGATGTTCTAAGACAATAGAATCTTCTGCTTCCTGCAGAACATCATTCTCAAATCTGACAATTTTTCTGCTGCTGATATCCATATAATCCCCCCTAGAACCTATCGACTAACAAAATATTAGCATATAATTTGAGTAATACAAGATATTAAGATTGTATGGTTTGACATTAATTGTATTAATTGATTAACTAATTAAAGAGAATACGGGCTTGTATAAGTGAGATTATACATGAAATAAGGGTATATGAGGGCTGGAATATGAACAAATATGAAGCTGAATTCAGTAACTTAGTGCGTTCCTTCCGAAAGAAACATATGGGCAAAGGACCAAGCAAGGTTAGGACTACCTTCTGCAAAAATTGGGCTATATGTGAAATGGAAGGTAACTTATCTCCTGTGGAGAAATTTATAGCGAGTGCAGACGAAGGTAAACAAATGCTTCGGGCTGCCAGAACAGAGATGGTAAAGGAAATGTATAAAAAAAATCGGCCGGCAGAAATGGAAGACTTTTTGCAGGCAAGGCTTATAGACCTTTTTGTGGATATTGATATAGAACGGGATTTTGGAATATCAGTATTTGTATTCGATCAGGACATTCAAAGCAAGTTTATGGAATAAAAAGGCTGGAATCTGGAAGATTTATTCTGGATTTCAGTCTTTTTTATTTTTCTGGGCATCCGGCAAACAACTCACGTCGGATATTTCCATTGCGCAAAGTAGGGAATTATGTCATAGGGAGTTGGCGAAAAAAGGGGTTTAATGTCATGTTTGAAATATCTTTGTAATATAACTATAACAAGTCTGTCAAATAATGATGGTATAATCCTCCATAGAAAGCCAAATTTACTAGAGAACATCAATTGGGAATTTACATAGATAAATAGTTTTATATAATCCACGGCCGTTTAATAGACCGAGTACATATTAGAAAGCAGGGTAATGACTTTGAAAAAAAGGCTCCTCGTTTTAAATACGACAATTATTCTTGGGCTTGGAAGTGCTTTTTCCATCCCTGGTGTGAATGCGGAATCGATCGATAAATTGGAAAGTCAAAAAAGCCAAATCCAGCAGGAGCGCTCCAGCCTGCAGGCAATACTCGCTGAAGCCGATAAGGAATTAGCTAGTGTCCTTAAAGAAGCTGCTGAGCTAAATGCAAAGATTGCTAAAATCGAAAAAGCAATAGAAGATAATAATAAATTAATAGCAGAAACGGAAACGAATATTGCCAGCACAAAAGCCAAAGTAGATCAATTGAAGGCTGAAATGGCGATCATTGAGGAAAGAATCGAAAAGAGAAGCGCCATCTTAAAACAGCGTGCACAATCTTTTCAGGAAAGCGGCGGGACTGTCGCATACCTTGATGTTCTTCTTGGGGCTACCAGCTTCAGTGATTTCGTTGACCGTGTGGGTGCAGTAACTACGTTTGTACAGGCAGACAAACAATTACTGGAGGAACAGGAAGCGGATAAAAAAGCTTTCGAGGAAAAGAAAACTGCAGTGGAAGAAGAACTGGCAGGATTGAATAGCATGATGACTGAATTAAAAGGCATGCAATCTTCCATGGAAGAGCAAAAAAATCAAAATAGCTCATTAATCCAGCAGTTAAAAGAAAAGGAAAATACGATTGCTGACAAAAAGGCAAAGCTGCGCAGTGAAGATGCTAAATATGCTTCTATGATTGCTCAAATTGAACAAAGTATTGCTGCGCAAACAGCACCAGTACAGGCAGTTGCTTCAGTGTCATCATCATCAGCTACTTCTGATTCAGCATCATCAGGCTCAACATCAGTAGAAGCGGGTTCATCTTCAAAAGGCTCAGCTGCTGTCAGTAAGAAAAAACCTGCTGCCCAGAAATCAAAAGGCTCCAGTACCTCTGCTCCAAAGCCAAGCGTCAAGGGCGGAAACGCTATTAGCATCGTTACAACTGCAGGCAATAAATATATCGGTAATTCCGTTTATGTGTTTGGCGGAGGCAGAAATGCTTATGATATCGCTAATGGAAGATTCGATTGCTCAGGTTTTGTGCATTGGGCATTCTCCCAGGCTGGAATTAGTGTAGGAGCCAGCACAGATTCTCTTAAATTTGCCGGACGCCAGGTTTCAGCAAGCGAGATGCGAGCGGGAGATCTTGTATTCTTTAACACCTATAAGACAGACGGCCATGTAGGCATCTACCTGGGCGGCGGAAAATTTATCGGTTCCCAAGACTCTACGGGTGTCGCGATTGCAAATATGTCCAGCGGCTATTGGAAAACTCACTTTAGTGGCCGTGTTGTACGTATAATAGAATAGTAAAATGAACCTGACTGACATGTGAAGACGTGTTAGTCAGGTTTTTTTGTTATGTTTGTATTTGAGTTCAAAGGAGACTCAGGTTCTGACACAAGATGCGAGATTTGCTTATTTAGTGTCAGAAGGCTCAGGTTCGGACACAAGAGGCATGATTTGCTCATTTAGTGTCAGAAGTAGGGTGAGGTTCGGACACAAAATACGAGGTTTGTTTATTTAGTGTCAGAAGAAGGTTCAGGTTCGGACACAAAATACGAGATTTGCTGATTTAGTGTCAGAAGTAGGCTCAGGTTCGGACACCAGTGACGTGATTTACTGATTTAGTGTCAAAAGTAAGCTCAGGTTCGGACACAAGATGCGAGATTTGCTCATTTAGTGTCAGAAGCAGGTTCAGGTTCGGACACAAGATGCGAGATTTGCTCATTTAGTGTCAGAAGCAGGTTCAGGTTCTGACACAAGATGCGAGATTTGCTCATTTAGTGTCAGAAGCAGGTTCAGGTTCGGACACAAGATGCGAGATTTGCTCATTTAGTGTCAGAAGCAGGTTCAGGTTCGGACACAAAATACGGGATTTGCTCCTTCTGTGTCTGAACAATACCCTGGTCCGGACCAGCTCCTCACAAGCTATCCAACTCCCTCGCCTCTCAAAACAACTTAATTTTTAATAAATTCAAAATATTTTATTGATTATTACAATTAAGCATGCTTAAATAGTAAATAACAATTACTTATCAGATATGTGATGTCTGCAAAGGAAGGGGGAGTGAGTATGAATGTAAAAAAGATCTCAACACGCAAAATCTCGGAAATTGCTGCAGAGCAAATTGAAGATATGATTGTAAAAGGATCATTTAGCCCTGGAGATAAGCTCCCTTCTGTAAGAGAGTTGTGTGAATTATTTGGTGTTGGACGGTCAGCTGTCAGAGATGCTCTAACTTCTTTGCAGGGTAAAGGTATAGTGCAGGTTAAGCAGGGGGAAGGGACTTATATAACCCGGTTTGATTCTTCCAAGCTGTTTAATAATCCGCATTTGCATCCCGACATTAAAGACATCCAGGAGTTGTTTCAGGCAAGAAAAATGGTGGAAACAGGGCTTGCTGAAATGGCAGCTTCAAATCGTTCGGAAGAGGATTTGGAAATGATGAAGAGGCTTATTTCCGATGAAGCTATCCATGGATGGGAGGAGGATTACCAGTTTCATATGGTGATTGCCCGTGCAGCAGGCAATAATATCCTCATTCAATTTGTGCAATTTATTTCTGAAACATTAAAAAAGTCCATGATAGACTTTCACCATTATCTTGAAACAAGGTCTGACATGGCGAGAAAGATTGAGGAGCAGCATTTGGAAATCTATTTGTCTATTAAAAATAAGCAGCCGAATCAGGCACATAAAAACATGGTTGACCATTTAGTGTTGGTTGAGAAGCTTTTGCAGATGAGTATCCTTCAGGAACAATGATGTTTTTTTTAAATATAATTAAAAACCTTGTTTGTTATTACGAAACAAAAGGCGGTGGATAGATTGATTGCAGCAGAGTCGATAAGTATTTTAAAAACAATTTTTAGAGAGAACCAGATAGTTCATAATGAATCTTCAAACTTATTTGGCAATTCAGGAGATATGGTTGTTTACCCTGAAACTGAAGAAGAAATTGCAGCTTTGCTAAAGCATGCAGGTTCGAATGGTTTAACCATCAACATTATGGGAGGCGGCACTAAACGAGGGTTCGGAGGATCAATCGAAAAAACGGATATTCTTTTATCGCTTGAGAACTTTACAGGGATTGTAGAACATACGCCTGGTGATATGACGTTAACAGTAAAAGCCGGAACTCGCTTTAAAGACCTTCAGGATCATCTGGCAAAGCATAATCAAAAAATATCTCTTGATCCCTTTTGGCCTGAAAATGCCACTATTGGCGGAATCATTGCAGCTAATGTAAGCGGACCCAAAAGATTGGGCTACGGTTCAGCCCGTGATGCAGTTATTGGATTAAGGACTGTATACCCGGATGGAAAAGTAATAAGATCCGGGGGAAGAGTCGTAAAAAATGTGGCCGGCTATGATATGAATAAACTATTTATAGGGGCAATGGGCACGCTTGGCGTCATTTCTGAAATCACCTTAAAGCTCCGTCCTATACCAAAATGCGAGAGTCTGGTTCTTGTTTCCTTTCCAAAAGGGAATCTGGAGGAAATAAAATCTTTTGCAGTGAAGGTGTTGGATTCTATGATTGAACCTGTCTCACTTGAGCTGCTGAATCCCGCACTTTCTGATAAGCTTGCCGGAATAAACGCCTACACTATTGCATTGAGTTTTGAAGATGTCGAAAGCTCTGTTCGCTATCAGGAGGAATTCGTGAGTAATCTGACTCCTGATGATGCTGAATTGTTTATATATCAGAAGAAAAAAGCGGAATTGTTTTGGCAGCAATTTTACAGGCATACCCCTAATGGGGCAGACTCTGAATTGCCAATTCAAACAGAAGCCTCCCTTAAAATTGGAACGGTAAATCTTGACGCAGTAAAAGTATTAAAGGAAACGGAACTGCTCCAGGATCAATTCAATGTGAAAATTGAATCGCATGGCGGTTTGGGCCATGGATTGAGCCAAGTAACCATTAGAGGTGCAGAGTCTGATATCGCTAATGCGACTGCACATGTAAGGGATATTGCTGATAAAACCGGCGGCTATGCGATTGTCACCCATCTTCCATTCGAGCTCAGGAAAAAAATCGATGTATGGGGCAGTCAACCTTCTTATTTCTTTTTGCTTCAGGGGATTAAAGCAAAGGTCGACCCAAATAAAACCTTAAGCCCAAATCGATTCATAGGAGGGATATAAATGAGTGTGCGGGAACTCGATTTAAAGCAAGAACCGCCATGTACGTCAGGATTAGGGAACTATTTATGGAGCGATCCGCCAGATGAAAAGAAATGGGCAGACTGTGTCCATTGCGGCATGTGTCTGGAATCATGCCCGACATATGAACAGACAGGCCAGGAGCAGCATTCACCAAGGGGCCGGGTCCACTTAATCAAATCGGTGGCAGAAGGGAAGCTTCAAGTAAATGAGCAATTCATGGACCCGGTGTTTCAATGTCTGGATTGCCGCGCCTGTACTACTGCATGCCCTGCAGATGTCGATGTTGGCGGCCTAATTGAGGAAGCACGGGGGCAAATCCGTCAGGCAATGCCATTGACAGGTGTAAAAGGAGCCATCAGCAAGTTTTTTCTTCACGACCTTTTCCCTCACCAGAATCGCTTAAATACACTCGGCGGCCTTCTGAAATTCTACCAAAAGAGCGGCTTGCAAAAAGCAGTCCGGAAAACGAAATTAATTAATATTATGCCGCAGCACCTTGCCGATATGGAATCCATCATGCCTGAAGTGAAAACACCAGTAAAAAAGAAATACAAAGACGTAAAAGTAATCAAAGCAAAAGGGGAGACAACGCAGGAAGTTGCCATGCTGACCGGGTGTGTAATGGATGTCATGTTCAGTGATATTAATGAATCCACCATAAATGTCCTGACCCGAAACGGAAGTGATGTTGTCATTCCCCAAAACCAGACTTGCTGCGGAGCCCTGCATGTTCATGCTGGAGACCGTGATATGGGCAGGAAGCTGGCAAAACAGAATATGGAGGCCTTCGAGGACTTTGATAAAGTAATTGTCAATGCTGCAGGATGCGGGTGCATGATGAAGGAATACGCAGAGTTATTTAAGGAAGACCCTGAAATGCATGCAAAAGCTGAAGAGTTTTCTGAAAAAGTGGAGGATATTTCTAAATTTCTTCATGAAACAGGCTATGAAAAGCCAAAGGCTGAGATGAATACAAGAATTACCTACCATGATGCCTGTCATTTAGCACATGGACAGGGAATACGGCAGGAGCCGCGCGATATTCTCCTTGATATTCCCGGTATAGACATGGTTCATATGCCTAATTCAGACCGCTGCTGCGGAAGTGCAGGAATCTACAATATTACTAATCCTGAAATGGCCAATGCGGTACTGGAAAGCAAAATGGAGAATGTTCCCGATGATGTTGAAATGATATCGATGGGTAATCCAGGATGTATGCTTCAGATGGCAATGGGAGTTCAAAAATACGGCAGGAATCAGAAAATTGTCCATACTGTCCAGCTTCTGGACTGGGCTTATCAGAAGGAAGACCGTATGAGGGAGGGAGAAGAATGAAAGCAAAAGACCGGGTCAAATCAAAGGATAAACATATCTTAAATTTGGCGGATATTGTTGGCGGTGCCCGTTCTATTCTTTACCTGAAAGAAGATCTGGTTGCTTACGACTGTGACGGTTTTACAATTCATAAGCACTTGCCCAAAGCAGTCGTCTTTCCTAAAGACACACAAGAAGTGGCGGAGATTGTTAAATATTGCTCTGAAAATAATCTTCCGTTCCTGGCCAGGGGAGCAGGAACTGGGCTAAGCGGTGGAGCTATACCGCTTAATGGTGAAATTATCATCAGTATGGTCAGGATGAAAAAGCTTATCAGCGTGGATCTGGAAAATCGCCGTGCCGTTGTGGAGCCTGGATTTGTTAATCTGAAACTTACTAATTCCATATCCGATAAAGGGTATTATTATGCGCCCGATCCATCCAGCCAATACTGCTGTACCATTGGGGGAAATGTCGCAGAAAATGCCGGCGGTGCACATTGCCTGAAATACGGAGTTACGACAAACCATATTCTGGGGCTTGAAGTGGTCATGCCTAATGGAGAGATAGTGGAGATCGGTAAAGACGGTATTCCGGATGCTCCCGGCTATGATTTGCTTGGTCTGATTACAGGCTCTGAAGGAACACTTGGCATTGTGACTAAAATAACAGTGAGGGTACTGAAAAACCCTGAAGGAAAACAGACAGTCCTAGCCTACTTTGATCGGGTTGAAGATGGAAGCCAGGCAGTATCAGACATTATTTCTGCGGGCATAGTGCCGGCAGCCCTTGAAATGATGGATAAGACTGCTATTGAAGGGGTGGAAGCTGCTGCTTTTCCGGTAGGCCACCCAAAAGATATCCAAGCAGTACTCCTGATCGAGGTCGATGGAATCGCTGCAGGAATTCAGGAACAGATTGACCAGATCCTCGAGGTATGCCGAAAGAGGAATGTACGCGAAGTCCGGGCAGCCGGAAGTGAAGAGGAAAGAGCCAGATGGTGGGCGAACCGTAAGACAGGCTTTGGTGCCATGGGAGCCATTTCTCCAGATTATCTGGTTCAGGATGGTGTCATCCCGCGAAGCAGGCTGCCTGTGGTTTTAAGCAGAATCAATCAGATCAGCAGTGAATCGGGATTGAGGATTGCGAATATTTTCCATGCAGGAGACGGAAATCTTCATCCCCTCGTTCTGTTTGATGCACGTATACCGGGAGAATCAGAGAAAGCGCTGGAAGCCGGAAGCCAATGCCTGAAAGTATGTGCGGATGTTGGAGGAACCATTACTGGTGAACATGGTGTCGGTATTGAGAAGAGGGAAGAAATGAGATTTGTTTTTACAGAAGAAGAAATTGCTGCGCAGACAGAAATCAGGGAAGTCTTTAATCCCGATAATCTTCTGAATGCCGGAAAGCTTTTCCCATCACCGGGCAGATGTGCCGAAGTCAAAAAAGAGATGAAAGCTCAGGCAATTTCATAAGGTTTACCCAGCCTTTCCCGGTGAAAGGCTGGGCATTAAAATAAGATAAGAACAAAATTGTGTGAAAATTATTGAAAATCATTTTAAAAACATGCTATTATTTTTTTAAGAGAAGTTAGGAACGCTGTTTTGTAATAAGAAACAGCGAGTATTGAAAGCATCAATCAAAGGAGGAAATGAATAATGGATAATTATGTAAAAACAGGTAGCCTGCAGGTTGCAAGTGAACTCTAT
The DNA here is from genome assembly GCF_059758675.1 of Cytobacillus sp. GQ23. NCBI lineage: Bacteria > Bacillati > Bacillota > Bacilli > Caryophanales > Bacillaceae > Cytobacillus > Cytobacillus sp. GQ23. Next base: position 105,107 of record NZ_JCAXER010000005.1, on the reverse strand, counting down.
GAATTTATTAATTCGGAGGCACTGCCGGGAAGCGGAGTGGATCAGGAACAATTCTGGTCAGGTTTGGAAGCGCTTATAAATGATCTGACCCCAAAAAATAAAGCATTGCTTGCCAAGCGTGACGAAATTCAGCATCAGCTGAACACATGGCACAGGGAAAACCAGAATTTTGATTTTAATAGCTATAAGTCATTTTTAGAAGAGATTGGCTATCTTGAGCCAATGGCCGAGGAATTAAAAATTACTACAGAAAACGTGGATGATGAAGTAGCAGTAAAGGCAGGGCCGCAATTGGTCGTTCCAGTAAATAACGGGAGATATGCAATCAATGCAGCAAATGCCCGATGGGGAAGCTTATATGATGCTCTTTATGGCACTGATGCAATCAGTGATGAAAATGGTGCACATAGAGACGGCGGATATAACCCTGTCAGGGGAGAAAAGGTTATTGCTTTTGCAAGGGAATTTCTAGATCAAACCGTTCCTCTTTCAAGCGGTTCTCATAAAGAAGCTGTCCAGTACAAAGTGGAGGAGGGTAAGCTTGCAGTTGTTCTGAGCAATGGTGAAACTGCAAATCTTAAAGATGAAGCAAAGTTTGCCGGATATCAGGGAGAGCGGGATCAGCCTTCTGCAGTTCTCTTAAAGAATAATGGCTTATATTTTGAGATTCAGATTGACAGAAGCCACCCGATTGGAAAAACAGATGATGCCGGTGTGAAGGATGTTTTGCTTGAAGCGGCAATTACCACCATTATGGATTGTGAAGATTCAGTAACAGCAGTGGATGCTGAAGACAAGGTCCTTGTATACCGCAACTGGCTCGGTTTAATGAAGGGGGATCTTTCCGCATCCTTCACAAAAGGAGCCAAATCAGTGACACGTACATTAAATCCCGACCGTTCATATGTCTCTCCTGAAGGAAAGGATTTCTCTTTACCTGGACGCTCACTAATGTTTGTCAGGAATGTCGGACATTTAATGTCGATTAACGCCATTTTGGATGCTGAAGGAAATGAAGTGCAGGAAGGAATTCTCGATACGGTAATTACCTCCCTGATTGGCAAGCATACATTGCTTGGAAACGGCCCATATCAAAACTCATCAGAAGGATCCATTTATATCGTTAAGCCAAAAATGCACGGTTCAAAAGAGGTTGCTTTTGCAAACGAGCTATTTGACCGGACTGAAGATCTGCTTGGATTGGAGCGGAATACACTGAAAATTGGTGTAATGGATGAAGAACGCCGTACATCCTTGAATCTTGCAGCATGTATCCGTGAAGTAAAGGAGCGTATTGTTTTCATAAATACTGGATTCCTTGACCGTACCGGGGATGAGATGCATACTTCCATGGAAGCTGGCCCAATGATCCGCAAAAATGACATGAAAGCTACAGCATGGCTAAGAGGCTATGAAAAATCAAATGTCAATACAGGTCTCGAAACAGGATTCCAGGGCCGTGCCCAAATTGGAAAAGGCATGTGGGCTATGCCTGATATGATGGCAGATATGATGGAGCAGAAGATTGGTCATCTGAAAGCTGGGGCCAATACTGCCTGGGTGCCTTCTCCAACTGCTGCTACCCTTCATGCGCTGCACTATCATCAGGTGGAAGTTCAAAGGGTGCAAAACCAGCTGCTGGAGGACATTTCGGATCTTCGTGATGAAATCCTGCAAATACCTGTTGCAGAAAATCCGCAATGGTCTCAAGAGGAAATTCAGGAAGAGCTTGAGAATAATGCGCAAGGTATTCTTGGATATGTGGTCCGCTGGGTTGAGCAGGGCATCGGCTGCTCCAAAGTTCCTGATATCAATAATATTGGTTTGATGGAGGACCGTGCGACATTAAGGATTTCCAGCCAGCATGTTGCGAATTGGCTTCACCATGGCATCTGTACGAAGGAGCAGGTGCTTGAGACACTTAAGAAAATGGCTAAAGTGGTGGATGAACAAAATAGCGGGGATCCTGCATACCGCCCTATGGCAGCGGATTTCGATCAATCGGTTGCATTCCAGGCAGCGTGTGACCTTGTTTTCGAAGGCTATGATCAGCCAAACGGCTATACAGAACCGATTTTGCACAGACGCCGTCTCGAAGCGAAGTCCAAGTATGCTGTTAAGCAGTAATGGTTAAGAGAACAGGGCATGCAAGTGCCCTGTTTTTCTAAGAATCTTTTCGCTAGGTTTGTTATTCTATGTTATCATCTGAAGCGGGAAATCAGCGGACGACATTTAGAGCATTTACTATAGATTGAGGGGAGAGGTATAAATATGAAATTTACAAGATTTGAAGTTAATGGGGCAGTGCATGAAGGAGTATTGGAAGAAGGTATTTTAAAAGGAATTAAAGGTAATATTTTTGAAGATTGGGAGTATACCGGCCAAAGCTTTTCACAAAATGAAGCTAAATTGCTTGCACCGCTGGTTCCTAATCAGATCATTGGTATTGGCGCCAACTATGTGTCCGAGAAATCGGATCTCCCTGAGACACTCCCTGATATTCCTGTATTCTTCTTCAAGCCTGTATCTTCTGTTATCGGGCCTGAGGAGAATATTATCATCCCTGAAGGCGTTGAAGAGGTTAAATTTGAATCAGAACTGGCTGTAGTCATTGGCAGAGAAGCCAAAAATGTAGCAGAGTCAGATGTACTTGACTATGTTTTCGGATACACAGTGGGGAATGATGTGACTGCTCCGCAATTTTTCCATAATGATGGGCATTGGACCATTGGCAAATCCTTTGACAGCTTTACTCCGCTTGGCCCTGTAATAGAAACGGAACTAAATCCGTTTCAAGTAAAGGTTGAGGCAAAGTTAAATGGCTCAGAAAAGCAAAACAGCAGCACAGATCTCATGATTATCCCGATCCGAAAAATGATTTCTTATCTGTCTAATGTCATGACACTGAAGCCGGGTGACGTGATTCTTACTGGAAGTCCGGTTGGAGCTGAGATGGTCAGGTCGGGCGATGTTATTGATTGTGAAATCAAAGAGATTGGTACACTGCGAAATACATTTGCAGTGGCACGTGAAAGCGCAAAAACGGTATAATTCAAGTGAATTGAATTATGGCTTTTGCCCCCTGAGGTGAGTATGGTGGAAAGAGAAAATATGGTCAAGTCCGTCAGCAGGGCATTGGATATTATTACATTGATCAGCCTGAAAAAAAACGGCCTTGGCGTTACGGAAATTGCCAATCAGATAGACATTAATAAAAGCTCAGTATATCGTATTTTATCTACCCTTGTTCAATACGGATATATAGAGCAGGACAGCGAAACCGGCAAGTACAAATTAGGGTATAAGTTCCTCGAGATCAGTTCAAAGCTGCTCGAATCAATCGATTTGCGTGCAGAAGCAAGGCCATTTCTGCAGGAGCTTGAAAATGAAACAAATGAAGTTATTCATCTAGTCGTTTATGATCAGGGAGAGGTTGTGTACATCGAGAAGCTTGAAGGCAATGAGACATTAAGAATGCATTCGAAAGTCGGGAAACGCGCACCCATGCATTGTACATCTGTCGGTAAGGCCATTTTGGCACATCTGCCTTCAAGCATCGTGTCTGATATTCTAGAAAGAAAAGGGATGCCGGTCCATACAGATAAAACCATAACTGATAAAGATGAATTCATGAAAGAATTGGGTCAGGTAAGGCAAAAAGGATATGCTCTGGATCTGGAAGAAAATGAATACGGAATTACTTGTGTCGCAGCTCCTATTTTTGACCACCTTGGCAAGGTTATTGCAGCAGTTAGTATATCAGGACCTACAATGAGGATGACAGATGAACGGCTTGATGCATTAAAATCCATAATGGTAAAGACAGGGCAAAATATTTCCGCACGCCTTGGACATTTAAGCAGAATTAATTAGTCATTAGCTCAATATATCTTGATAAAAAGATATATTGAGCTAATTTTTTTGTATATACATACAAATTCTTTTGTATAAATATATAGATTAAATTTTCCAAATATTATTGAAATCACGAAAAATGTTTGTATAATGTAAATAAGCCTAATACCATGTTGTATAACAAAACCATTATAGTTATATAACATGTTGCGCTGTCCGCAACAAAATGCAATCATTGTTCGCTATTACAAAACAAAGGGGGAAATGTAATTTATGAGTACTGGAATGTTAGCTTTACTATCTTTATTGCCAATTATTGCAGTAGCAGTATTTCTTGTCGGTATGAGATGGCCGGCAAGTAAGGCAATGCCAATCTCATACCTTGTAGCAGTGGTCCTTGCTCTATTTGTATGGAAAGTTTCAGGAGCTACAGTTGCCGCTGCATCCATCAATGGCCTGGTTGTCGCCGGAACACTTCTTTATATTATTTTCGGCGCTATTCTGCTTCTAAATACTCTGCAAGAAAGCGGGGGCTTAATGACCATCCGTCAGGGCTTTACAGATATATCGCCTGACCGCCGAATACAAGTAATTATCATAGCCTGGCTTTTTGGTTCTTTCATTGAAGGTGCATCCGGGTTTGGTACTCCTGCCGCTGTAGCAGTTCCGCTGTTAGTCGGCCTAGGCTTCCCTGCAATGGCCGCAGTTATTGCCGGTATGGTCATTCAAAGTACACCGGTGTCATTCGGTGCTGTAGGCACGCCGATGCTTGTGGGCGTTCAGACCGGTTTATCGGGCAATGCCAGCCTAACAGATAATCTGCTTGGATTAGTAACTCAAATCGCAGGACAGGTAGCTATCCTCCACATGATTTCGGGCACATTGATTCCTTTATTTGTAGTAGCTTTAATGACAAGATTTTTCGGCAAAAATAAATCATTTACTGAAGGGATAAAGATCTGGAAGTTCGCACTTTTTGCTGCTTTTGCCATGACGATTCCCTATGTAATTGTAGCAAATGTCCTTGGACCTGAATTCCCATCCATGATCGGGGGATTAGTTGGTTTAGCCATAGTTGTGTTTGCTGCTAAAAAAGGCTTTCTTATGCCACCTAAGGATCAGGTTTGGGATTTTGAAGAGAAATCCAAGTGGGATCCTGAATGGACTGGAAGGCTGGAAATCAAAGCTGTTGCTCACAAGAGCGGTAGCATGAGCATGATGCGTGCATGGACTCCTTATGTTTTAGTCGGCTTGTTTTTAGTATTGTCCAGACTGAAATCGCTTCCATTTTTAGAGTGGCTCCAGGCATGGACGGTCAAATTTGAAAATATTTTTGATTCTGGCATCACTTCAAGCTTCCAGCCGCTGTATCTGCCGGGTACGATTTTTATACTGGTTTCTGTTATCACTTACTTTATCCATGGAATGAATTCCAGTTCCTACAAAAAAGCCTGGGCGGATTCGGGAAAAACAACCATAGCTGCTTCAACAGCATTAATTTTCACTGTTCCGATGGTACAGGTTTTCATCAACACCGGCGGAGGAGAGGCAGGCTATAATCAGATGCCGATCGAGCTAGCAAACGGTGCTGCAGCTCTTGCGGGAGAATTCTGGCCGTTCTTTGCCACCTTTATCGGGGGACTTGGAGCCTTCATTGCAGGAAGTAACACAGTAAGTAATATGATGTTTGCGTTATTCCAGTATGATGTCGGCTCACAAATCGGGGTGGATGCAACCTGGATTGTAGCCCTCCAGGCAGTCGGCGGTGCTGCTGGAAACATGATTTGTGTTCATAACGTCGTTGCTGCATCAGCTGTAGTTGGGCTTGCCGGAAAAGAAGGCGCTGTCATTCGGAAAACTTTATTCCCATTCTTCTACTATGCGCTGCTGGCAGGATCTGTAGGATACTCGATTGTCTGGTATTCGCAAAAAGGGATTTTCAATATCGGTTCCTTCATAGCAGTTGCCATCGCAGTCGCAGCTGTCTATATAATTGCCACAAATAACAGGCGTTCCAACATGATCATGCCACAGCCTCCTGTGAATATGAAATCGGCTAAATAATCAAGAACAACTGGCTTAGCCCTTCGGCTGGCCAGTTTTTTCTTTGAGTAAAAAAATAAAATTCCCTCTTCTCTTTTCCAAATACATATAATATAATCTAACTGTACTAACTGTACTATGAATCATAGTACACTACATACAGATGGGAGGGCAAGCATGTTTGAACTGGACGTAAGGAGCCGAAAACCCATATATGAACAGCTGGTTGAGCGGCTTAAAGAGCTGATCATCACAGAGGTATTAACAGCAGATGAACAGCTGCCTTCCGTTCGAATGCTGGCCCATCAGCTGACGATCAATCCTAATACCATTCAGAAGGCATATAGGGAGCTTGAATCCCAGGGCTATATTTATTCCATAAAAGGGAAGGGCAGTTTTGTCAGTGCATCGACTCCTAATCTAAATAGCGAAAAAATAGAAAAAGTGAAAAATGAACTTTCGAAGCTTTTATCAGAAGCTATGTACCTTGGTATCACAAAGAATGAATTATTTAAGCTCATCCAGGAAATTGAAACAGCTATAGGGGGAGGGATAGAGGATGATCAAAATCCGTAATGTGCGCAAATCTTACGAAGAGATGGATGCTGTTGAAAATGTCAGTATTCAAGTGAATAGAGGATCCATCTACGGCTTACTTGGTTCCAATGGAGCCGGAAAAACAACACTTTTAAAGCTTTTGGCAGGCATCTATGCAGAGGATGAAGGATCCATTGCCATTGACGGCCAGCCGGTGTTCGAAAATCCGCAAATGAAAGATAAGATCTTTTTTATTCAGGATCATCCCTATTTTCTGCCTCAATATACTGTTAAGCAAATGGCGCTGTTTTATAAAAACATATACAGCGGGTGGGATGAAGAGCGTTTTGAGGAACTGGCAGCTATTTTTGAAATGGATACGAATAAGAAGATTCATAGATTTTCAAAAGGCATTCAGAGGCAGGCTGCTTTTATTCTTGCTTTGTCTGCAAGGCCCGAAGTGTTAATTTTGGATGAGCCTATGGACGGGCTTGACCCTGTCATTAGGAAGAAAGTGAAAAGTCTGCTGATCGATGAGGTTGCTGAAAGAGAAATGACGATTCTTATTTCCTCGCATAATCTGCGTGAAGTTGAAGATTTATGTGATTTTATAGGCATTATGCATAATGGGCGTATGATTCTGGAGAAAGATCTTGATGACCTCAAAACAGATACACATAAAATCCAAGTGGCCTTTAAAGGATCTGTACCGGCCATTTTCGATTCGCTGAAAATCCTTCATAAAGAAAAAAGAGGGAGCATTATGATCTGCATTGTAAAGGGAGATGCAAAGGAAATATCATCATACGTAGAACAATTTAAGCCAGTGATTTTCGATATGCTTTCCTTGACATTAGAGGAGATTTTCATTTATGAAATGGGGGACATTGGATATGCAGTCCAAAACATCCTTGATTAAAAGAGAAATTTTAAAAACGATCTTCAGAAGTGTCGGCTGGGTTTCTATTGTGTATTTTCTTGGACTATTCTTTGCCATTCCACTTGATATCATAATGAATTCTTCAGAGGAACAGCGGAAATTCCTGGACATTGAAAATCTGTATCAATACAACTTCCAGCTCCAATTTATCCTTAGTATTTCAGTACCGGTGATCTTGTCTGTGTTCTTATTCAGGTATACACAGGTAAAACAATATAGCGATTTATTGCACAGCCTTCCTGTTAAGAGGGAATCCATTTTCCATCAATATGCGTTAACAGGAATTATGCTGTTAATTTTGCCGGTTTTACTCATTGCCCTGATTGTTCTGTTCCTTTACCAGCCCTTGAATCTGCAGGATTTTTATTCAGTCGGAGAGATCATCAAATGGGTGGGCATCACACTATTATTTAATATGGTTCTTTACATGACAGGGGTTTCTGTGGGAATGCTGACCGGTTTATCTGCGGTCCAGGGTGTCTTAACCTATATTTTTCTATTGCTTCCTGTAGGTCTGATCATTTTGGTATCCATTAATTTGCCTTACTATTTATTCGGCTTTCCAGACCAATATTATATGACAAGCAAATTCGAAAAGTTCTCTCCTTTAATTACAATTACTCAGATGAATGAGCGTACACCATCTAGTGTGGAAGCAGTCATATATCTCTTGCTTATTGTGTGTCTGTATTTTGTTGGTTTGCAGATCTATAAAAGGAGAAGAATGGAGGCTGTCTCCCACTCGCTTGTTTTTCCGATCACAAAACCCATTTTTAAATATGGAGTAACGTTCTGTTCCATGCTTCTTGGGGGCGGTTATTTTGGTGAGATGCAGGACGGCATAGCCTGGATTATATCGGGATATGTGTTTGGAGCATTGATCGGTTATGCTGCGGCCGAGATGGTTCTCCAGAAATCATGGCGAGTGACTATTCATGTAAAAGGATTGATGATTTACACAGCCGTAATGGCGGCTTTATTCGTCTTATTCCAATTTGATTTGACTCAATATGAAAAAAGCATACCGCGGAGCAATGAAATTGAGCGTGTCTATTTCAGCGATAATTTTTACCTTTATAGTGATGCAGATCATGAAGAACCGTTATATTTAAAAGAATACGAAAATATTGATTTGGTCAGAAGGTTTCATGAGAAGCTTGTAGAGGATGAACACAGGCATGAGCATGTTTCAGGACGTGATTCTGTCTTTATTGTGTATGAATTGAAGAATGGCGAAAAGCTGGTACGCTCGTATAGCATTAATAAAAGAGAATATAAGCCATTTCTCAAGCTGATTTATGAATCGAAGGAATATAAAATGGCAACGAATGAAATCTTTCAGGTCTCATCAGATGAAACTGCGAAAATCACGATTACTCCAACCGGGCCAGTTACAAAGCGTGTGGTTATTACAGACAAACAAGAACTAATGGAAGCTGTTGAGATATTGACTGAGGAAGTGGAGACTGCTTCCTATGAGGAGCTGCAAGGTGACTATGAGCCATATGCAGATATTGAGATTTATCATAAAGACAGCAAAAAAGCATATATGACCTGGAATCCAGCGTACAAAAGATTTGAAGAATGGCTGGAAACAAAGTCATTGCTGAAGGATGCAAAAGTTAATAGTAATGATATTTCTTTTGCACTGGCTGCTAAAGTGGAGGATATCGAAATTAACTTTGCAGCAGGGTACTCTTATGAGGAAATTTTTGAAGAAATGACTGACAGCAGATCTTCAATCAAGATAACAGATAAAGAAAAAATAGAAAGCATTTTGAGGAATTCAAATGGATCCTATGAAGGAGACTTTATAATTGCATTCTATTTTGATGAACAAAGGTCAATTGATATTAAATGGTTCACTGAAAAAACTGTGCCGAACTTTATAAAAAAACGGCTTCAATAATTCGGGAGAAATTTACGGGAGGGGGGATTCCAGTGATAAAACCTTCAATGGATATGAGAGAAATCTGCAGGCTCTATAATAAGCGGCTTTATCATATTGCTTATAGCATTACCCGGGATCATTATCTTGCACAGGATGTTGTACAGGAAACCTTGATCAAGGCATATAAAAAAATGGACAGTATAGAAGATCAAGATAAGCTGGGAGCATGGTTATCATCTATTGCGACCAGAACTGCAATTGATTTTGTGCGTAAAGAAAGAAGGACGAATGAGAGGATACAGGATGCCGTTGATTTCGAAAACTGCATGGAAAGCAGATACAGCGATCCAGGGCAGGAAGCTGAGGTCAATATGCTCCAGGAGCAGATAAACGCTTATGTTGATTCCCTCTCCTATGAACAGAAAAGGGTTTTTCAGCTGAAAACAAAGCATGGGCTGAAAGAAAGAGAAATAGCGGACATTCTACATCTCAACCCGAATACTGTTAAAACAAAATTATATCGGGTCAGACAGCATCTTAGAGAAATACTTGCCGGCCGGAATTTGGCATAAACAAACAGCTTCTGAAAAGGAGCTGTTTTTTTGTTATTACCAGGTATTCATAAATATTCAGCCGGTCAGCAGGAAAAACCTCTTTACAAATGGAAATGACATCATAGAAAACCTGATTTATAAAAGGAGGTTCACTATGGAACTGAGAGAATGTAAAGCCATAATTACGGGCGGTGCCTCTGGGCTTGGAGAGGCGACAGTGAGAAAAATAGCCGGTAGCGGAGGAAAGGTGCTTATTGCGGATTTAGCGGAAGATCGGGCAGTTCATCTGTTAAGGGAACTGGGGGATAATGTTCTTTTTCTGAAAACGGATGTAACAAAAGAAGAAGACGTGCAAATGGCGGTGGCCTTCGCTTCTAAACAATTTGACAGCATTAATACTGCAGTTAACTGCGCAGGCATCGGGATTGCCTCAAAACTGCTGGGACGAAAAGGAGTCCACTCACTGGACATGTTTCAAAGGGTCATTTCGATTAATCTGATTGGGACTTTTAATGTCATTCGTCTGGCGGCAGAACAAATAGCAAAAAATGACCCAAATGATCAAGGAGAAAGAGGAGTGATTATTAATACGGCTTCAGTCGCTGCCTTTGAAGGGCAAATTGGCCAGGCGGCTTATAGTGCATCCAAAGGAGGAGTGGTTGGCATGACACTGCCGATCGCCAGGGAGCTTGCGGCTTATGGGATTCGTGTGATGACAATTGCCCCTGGACTGTTTAATACACCAATGTTTGAATCGCTGCCTGAGGAGGCAAGGGATTCTTTGGGGAAAATGGTGCCTTTCCCTTCAAGGCTGGGATTTCCGGAGGAATATGCCAGGCTTGCTGAAAGTATACTAGTGAATCCGATGCTGAATGGAGAAACAATCCGGCTGGATGGAGGCATCCGCATGCAGCCAAAGTAAATAAGAAGTTCTTTTACAAAGCTGTTTTCGCAAGGTTTGTTGCTTTTTTTTTACTCATTTGTTTGCAAAGAGGGGAGTTTGGAACGGAAATCAACCTTGATTACGAAAAAACAATTCTTCTAAATAGGTTAAAAATGAATTTTAAATGTTCTAAAAATATAGATAATTATTGTACAATATAATTGTAAGCCTTTACAAATAGGGTAGTTATCACTTTGTGTTATGCCAAAAAAATTTTAGTTTCGGAGGTTCATAATATGGCAGCGTCATATCTGCAGGAAGAGCATGAAATTTTTCGGGAATCTCTGCGTAAGTTTTTAGAGAAAGAAGCCTATCCGAACTATGCTAAATGGGAAGAGGACAGAATCATTCCCCGTGATTACTGGCGCAAGATGGGGGAGCAGGGTTTTTTGTGCCCTGATATTGATGAAAAGTATGGCGGAAGCAATGTTGATTGGGGCTTCTCAGTAATTATTAATGAAGAGCTTGAACGGGTTGGCTCAGGAATGGTGGGAATCGGACTCCACAATGATATCGTCATTCCATATATAACTGCTTATGGCACAGATGAGCAAAAAGAAAGGTGGCTGCCAAAGTGTGCATCGGGTGAAATTATTACAGCTATTGCAATGACTGAACCTGGCGCCGGCTCTGATTTAGCAGGCATTAGAACGACAGCGAGGCTTGAAGGGGACCATTACATAGTGAATGGCGAAAAGACCTTTATTACGAACGGAATTCATTCCGATTTAATCATCATAGCATGTAAAACAGATCCCCATGCAGTTCCCCGGCATAAAGGGGTAAGCCTGCTTGCAGTCGAGAGGGGGACAGAGGGGTTTTCAAGAGGGAGGAAATTAGATAAGGTCGGTCTTCATTGCCAGGATACGGCTGAATTAATTTTTGAAGATTGCAGGGTTCCTAAAGAAAACCTAATCGGAGAAGAAGGAAAAGGTTTTCTATATTTAATGGAAAAGCTGCAGCAGGAAAGGCTTGTCGTGGCAATTGCTGCACAAGTGGCTGCAGAGGAAATGCTTAAAGTAACAATAGATTATGTGAAAAATCGCGAGGCATTCGGAAAACCGGTCAGCAAGTTCCAGAACACTCAATTTAAAATAGCCGAAATGGCAACAGATATTGAGATGGGAAGGGCATTCCTGGATCAATTAATTACAGAGCATATGACAGGAAAAGATGTAGTTACAAAGGTTTCCATGGCGAAATGGAAGCTGACAGAAAATGCCCGCAAGATTGCAGCTGAATGCATGCAGCTTCATGGGGGCTATGGCTATATGGAAGAATACGAGATTGCAAGGAGGTTCAGAGATATACCAGTCGCCAGCATCTATGCAGGCACAAATGAAATCATGAAAACGATTATTGCGAAAAACATGGGTCTATAGGGAGGAGTATGTATGCGCGAAGCTGTCATTGTCGAAGGAGTCAGAACACCTGTAGGAAGAAAAAACGGTTCATTAAAGGATATAAGGGCAGACGATCTGGCCGCTGAAGCATTAAAGTCCCTTGTCACACGGGCAGGGCTGAATCCGGAATTAATTGATGATGTCATTCTTGGCTGTGTCTCACAAATCGGTGAACAAACAGGCGATATTGCAAGAGTTGCAGCGTTGATTGCTGGGTTCCCGATTGAAGTGCCGGGTACAACCATAGATCGCCAATGCGGATCCAGCCAGCAGGCTGTCCACTTTGCAGCACAGGCGATTTTAGCGGGAGATATGGATATTGTGATTGCTGGCGGGGTCGAAAGCATGTCACGTGTTCCTATCGGATCCAGTTATCAGGGAGCGGGATTCAGTGAAAAACTGAAAGACAGACATGAAATCATCCACCAGGGCTTATCAGCTGAACGCATTGCTGAAAAATATGGGTTTACAAGAGAGGAGCTAGACCGCTATTCATTCGAGAGCCATCAGAAGGCTTTAAATGCCCAGACTGAAGGCCGGTTTGCGAAAGAGATCACACCATTGAATGTGACAATGCCGGACGGGCAGCAAATGAAGGTGACCGAAGATTCTGGCCCGAGAAAGGAAACCACTCTGGAAGCTTTGGCAAGCTTAAAAACAGTTTTTAAAGAAGATGGAGTGATTCATGCAGGCAATTCTAGTCAAATCAGTGATGGAGCAGCAGCCTTATTAATTATGTCACGTGAAAAGGCAGAAGAGCTTGGAATGAAACCGAGGTTCAGTATACTGGCGCGTACTGTAGTGGGGTCGGATCCAACATTAATGCTGACCGGACCCATACCTGCAACAGAGAGCGTGTTAAAGAAAGCTGGACTAGCTCTTGAGGATATTGACGTGTTTGAAGTGAACGAAGCATTCGCTCCTGTACCGCTTGCCTGGCTGAAAGAAACGGGAGCGGATCCGGCAAAGCTTAATCCAAATGGAGGTGCCATTGCACTTGGCCATCCATTGGGGGGAAGCGGTGCCCGGCTGATGGTCACCATGATGCATGAACTCGAAAGAACAGGAGGGCGATATGGACTGCAGACCATGTGTGAGGGGCTTGGAATGGCAAATGCGACTATTATTGAACGATTAGATTAATAAATGGGGAGGAATGAAAATGACAACTACTATAGGAAGAATTTTTGATCTTACGGCCGGAAAGTTTCCGGATAAAGAAGCTCTGTATGATGTCAGAAAAAATCTGCGTTTTACCTATAAGGAATGGAGTTTTGAGATTAATAGATTGGCTAATGCCTTATTGAATGCAGGCGTCAGGAAGGGTGACAGGGTTTCAACCTGCCTCTTTAACACCGAGGAACTTGCAACAGCGTTTTTTGCCTGTGCAAAAATCGGTGCCGTTTTTAATCCGATCAACTTTAGGCTGATGTCAGAAGAAATTGCTTATATTCTGCAGGATGCAGAGCCAAAAGTAGTGTTATTTGAGCAAATGCTGGAATTCGGCATTACCCCCATTGCTAAGCGTTTTCCGCGTACAGAATTCTGGTACATTGATGACAATCCGCCCCCATACGCTTCATCCTACAGGAAAAAGGTGGATGAAGCATCACTTGATGAAATAGACATCGAGATACATGAAAATGATTTGTACGCAATCATGTACACAAGCGGCACTACTGGAAGGCCAAAGGGTGTAGTCCACAAACACAGGGATATGGCTGAACAAAGTCTGATTGTTATAGGGGCGACTAAGCTTGAAAGCAGTGATAATGGACTTGTGACTGCACCTATGTTCCATTGCGCAGAGCTTCATTGTGCCTTCTTGCCGAGGGTGCATGTGGGTGCTGCCAATACCATCCTCCACCACTTTGATGCAAAGGAAGTATTGCGGTTAATCACAGAAGAGAAAATCACCAAGTTTTTTGCAGCTCCTACGATGTGGAATATGCTGCTGCAGGAAAACTTATGCCGTTATAACCTGAAGAGCCTTAAGCTGGGATTGTATGGAGCAGCACCAATGGCTCCTGCTCTGGTTATGGCATGCCGTGAAAAATTAGGCATCTCCCTCGTTCAGGCATATGGAATGACCGAGATGGGTCCGGCGATTACGTTTTTATCGGAAGATGATCAAATCAGGAAAGCCGGCTCAGCAGGACAGGCCTGCTTAAATCATGAGATCAGGATTGTAAGACCGCATGAGAATGGTCCATCGAATCCTGATGATGTGGTGCCTTCAGGAGAAACGGGTGAAATCATTGTAAAGGGACCATGCATGATGAGTGGATATTTTAATCGGGAAGAAGCAACCGAACACGCCATGCATGGAGGATGGTACCACTCAGGCGACATCGGCTATCTGGATGAAGAGGGCTTCTTGTACGTCAAGGACAGAGTAGACGATATGATTATTAGCGGCGGTGAAAATATTTATCCGCGTGAAGTGGAGGATCTTTTATATACGCACAACGGTGTCCTGGATGTGGCAGTAATCGGGCAGCCTGATGACCGCTGGGGTGAAACCGTAACAGCATTTGTTGTCAAAAAAGATCCGGCACTGACTGAAGAAGAACTCGATGAATTGTGCAGGAATAGTGATGAACTTGCCAATTATAAGCGGCCGAGAAAATATGTATTCTGTGATGCATTGCCTAGAAATGCGAGCGGCAAAATTCAAAAGTTCATGCTCCGCAAGCAGCTGGAGGATCTTTTTGCTGAAGGGAAAATGTAGCCGGAAGAAGGGATTGCACGATGTTAAAAGGCATTAGAATTATTGATTTTTCCAACTATCTCCCGGGGCCGTTTGCTTCCCAGAGGATTGCAGAGCTTGGAGCAGAAGTGATAAAAGTGGAACCAGTATCCGGTGATCCCGGAAGGCATCTGGATATCAAAATAGAGGGTACCGGCGCAGTGTTTGCCGCAAATAACCGCGGCAAAAAAAGCATTACCCTTGACCTGAAGAGCGAAGAAGGGAAAAATGCAGCACTTATGCTGATATCAGAAAGCGATGCGGTGCTGGAAAGTTTTCGGCCTGGCGTCATGAAAAAGCTGGGCCTGGATTATGAAACTGTGAAAAAACACAAACCAAATATAGTTTATTGCTCTCTTACAGGCTACGGAGAGCATAAAGACTATCAATATTTAGGAAGCCATGATTTAAATTATATGGCAGTAAGCGGTGTCCTTGCCCAGCTGAAGGACCGCAGCGGGCGTCCTGTTCATCCCACCCATACTATAGCAGATTTTATGGGTGGGTTGGCTGCAAGTGAAAGGATACTGGCAGCACTTCTTTCCAGTAAAATGTTTGGCAAGGGAGGCTATCACTGCATTTCAATTGCGGAAGTGATGGCTTCCACGATGGGGAACCATTTGCTGATTGAGAAGAAAAAAGGCTATACTAATGGACTTTCTGTATTAAACGGGGAAGTAGTGGCCTATTCTATTTATGAAACGAAGGATGCCCGGTTTGCAGCACTTGCGGCTCTGGAACCGAAATTCTGGATTAATTTCTGTAAAAATGCTGAGAGAGAGGATTGGATTGAATATCACCTCTCAAGTGCAACCAGTGATAATCCTGTCTATTTGGAGATAACCGAGTTTTTTAAAAGCAGGACATTAAAAGACTGGACTGAATTTGGCCAAAAAGCAGATTGCTGCCTGACACCGGTACTGGAGTCAGGCGAATTGGCAGACTTCCCCTTATTCAACCGAGTTTTAGATGCTAACGGAAAATACCCCTGGGTAAAAATGCATGGCGGATTTGATTCAGCAATAGGATGTCCTCCAGATTTAGGCGAGAATAATGAGGAATTATTAAGCATCGCAAAGAAAAATATGAATGTTTAACCGGATAAATAAAGAGAGTCCCCAATTATGAGGGACTCTTTTGTTATGCCCTAAAAATGGCGACACTGGCGAAATCCAGGCGGTTCACTCTTCCTGCAGGGAAAGGGGAAGGGCCGGATAAAACAAGACGGATCTTATCGCCTTTTTTCAGCTCCTCCAGCATTAAAGTGGATGTTGCATAATCAATGTCAAAGTTGTTGTTATTAAAGGAGGTTTGAGAATTAACGATAGTTCCGCCATTACGCTGCAGCTCAAATTTCAGCGGCAGACTATTTTGATTTATAGTAGCAGCAAACACTTGTATGCTGAACTGAAGAAAATAAAGGCCGCTTTCCTCAACTGTTATCGTATTATTCACTGCATCAAAGTGAAAATTAGAATCTCCTTTAGCGCTGTTTAGGCGAACGGTGGAAGGAAGGGAAGTGTTCTCGTCAAAAAATTGGGGAATGAAATCATTGGTGACATAAATTTTGCCTGTATTTCTTGAGTACCTCTCTTTACCAGAGCAGGAGCGGTCATGGGATTTATTAGATAATAAACAAATCACCTCCTTATTATATTTAACAGAGTTTCAAAATTGGTATAGGACAAGTATCCAACACAATGGATTTTTGCCTTTGAATTTTTTGTAAGGGTGGGTTCCAGCTGAGATTAAATGGTATAATGAGAGGGAATATATATTAAAATAATCTTTTTTACAATTTTGGAGTGTGATGGTCACTAGTGCGTTTTATTAAAACAATCCCCAATATGGTCACTTTGGGTAATTTATATTGCGGCTTTCTTTCAATCGGCATGGCTGCCAATGGAGAATTTAAAAATGCAGCCATATTAATCTTAATTGGCATGATGCTTGATAGCATGGACGGCAGGCTTGCCAGAATGCTGAAGGCGGATAGTACACTTGGAAAAGAACTGGATTCTCTTGCAGATATTGTTACTTTTGGCGTAGCACCATCATTTTTGGTGTTTTATACATACTTTTTTCAATTTGGTATTCTTGGATTAGCGGTTTCAGGTCTTTTTCCTTTATTTGGGGCATATCGCCTTGCCCGATTTAATATCAGCCCTCCAAAATCTTCTTTAAACTATTTTATTGGAGTTCCGATAACAGCAGCAGGCGGGATCATGGCCATACTGACCCTTTTTGGGGATCGGATTCCCAATATTATTACAACAGTCGTTTTCACTGCACTCTGCTTTCTTATGGTAAGCAGAATCAGGATACCCAGCTTTAAAGAAGTTCCCCTTCCGAAATACGGAACGATTGTTACTGTATTTCTTGGAAGTGTCCTATACGTAATCTACAAGGGCTCTTATGGCCCATTTCCCGATTTGATTTATATTGCGATACCGCTTTACATTGCTTATTTGACATACCGATTCATTAAAGGAAAAAATAAAAAAGAAATTGACTAAATAAAAAAAAGGCCGGGATGGCCTTTTTTTATTTGTAAAATACTTTATCGATATTATATTTTGCCTGAAGGGCATTGATGATGTAAGTTTCATAAATTTCGCGTTCCATGCTGTCTTCCACATAAATAACCGCAATTTTATAGACGTCATCACGATGATTTTTTATAGGAGAAACATTGTCTTCAAAATGCTTTTTAACTCGCTGTCTTAATTTTCGGGCCTTCCCTACAAAAAGCAGATCTTCTTTTGCATCAAAAAACAGAATCATGCCGCCCTTATCTCTTGGTATCTTATGGTAATCTGTAAAACCATAGACACTGCTAAGGTCACTTTCTCCTGCCTGTCCTGTTTGTCTGCTTCTTGTAATTACGAGATTAGGCTCTGGTATTTCAATTTTTATCAATATCATCACTTCCTATTCTAAAAATAAAGATTAACATATACCAGCAAAGTAATCCACATTCAAAGAAAGAAATCGGTATATTTATTTCTTTTGCCTTCGAAATATATTCCATACTGCTCCTGGAGTGAACAATATTGCCGGGTGTGCCTGCAGATGGAGCACTTTCATAAAGCGGTCATATGAATAGGGATCAAAGGAGCAGGCATTGACCACTTTTTTGACATACCACTGAAGAAGGGGCACTCCCAAAGGTTTAGATCCAGCCGTGTGCGAGAACCTGAAATCCTCAGTTGAAGCAATTAACCAGGGAATATCCACTATTTTGCTGAGTTTTTTATGGAAAATAAAAGGATCTGCATCTGCTTCTCCTGCACTTAAAAGGACTTCCTGCAATGCCTTTGCTTCCTTAGCTGCAATGCTCATACCCTGAGCAAATACCGGATCTATTCTGCAAAAAGAATCACCCATTACAAGCAATCCTTTAGGAAATGTCTTCATCTTTTCAAAATGATATCGCCTCATTGAGGGAAAGCGGTATACCTTTAAATCAGAAGCCGGCTCACCATTTTTTATACACTCATAAATATGCGGATTTTCGAGGTTTTTCGCTGACTCAAGGAATTCCTGGTTATCCGCTGGCGGATGATTGTCACCATAACCAAAGAGGGTAATCAACCATTCTTTGTTCTCGGTTGGTGAAATAGCTCCTCCAAAGGATTGATGCGGAGGATTCGGATAGATTAATAAACTCTTCCATTCAGCATCTGCCGGAATTTTTTTATAAATACGGCTGGCGTAAAATAAATTTATTGATATCTCTGTTTTCTTAGGCTGGCCGACCCCAAGTTTTC
Organism: Cytobacillus sp. GQ23; assembly: GCF_059758675.1. NCBI lineage: Bacteria > Bacillati > Bacillota > Bacilli > Caryophanales > Bacillaceae > Cytobacillus > Cytobacillus sp. GQ23. Next base: position 86,422 of record NZ_JCAXER010000005.1, on the reverse strand, counting down.
CGAGCAATTGAAATGCAAGGCTGGCGGCACCAGATGCATCAACAGTTAAATCTGCAGAATGAATGGCGTTACCGTCTGCATTTTCCGTCTCAATACCCGTAATTCTGGACGAGTTTAAGATAAAACCTTTAGCTTTTGTATTATATAAAGTATGTATATTTTTAATCTGATCTATTCTTTTGCGAATATAATATTCAAGAAAGGGGCGGCTTTGCTGAATAATAGAACAGCCTGAGTTATATCTGATTTTCCACCTCCCATGATGGTTCCAGGCAATGTCATTGGCAAAATTGGCTGGAACCGAACCTCCTTCTATCATTTCAGCTCTCAGGCCCGGGAAAAAGTCCTCAAGTATACTCTCTCCGCTCTTCAGCAGAACATGTCCTTGTGCGGCCTGCGGTATCCCTTTTCGAAGACTGCTTTTCGATTGTTTTCCATCTGTTTCGATGATCATGACCCTTTCAAAGAAGTCTGAAAGCCCTCTTGCCGCAAGCATCCCGGCAATACTTCCTCCTATCACAATGGCTGTTTTCTGTTTCCTGTCATCACTTTGAGTCCCAAGCATTCTAAATCCTCCATAACATTCAATGCTTTTATATTAGTTCCTTTTGACTAATAAAGATATCTTTAATAAAAAATAGCCTCCCATATCCCACCATATTCATAGTGAAAACTACTTTCATATAAGGAAAATGTCATATCAATATTTTCATTCACATAAAAATGAAAAATAGCTCAGGAGAGAAAAATATTTTAAATATAAAAAGGAGAAACTGGATGTGTAAAGAATATTTAAACTATTCATAATTTTGTAAATAATATTTAAACAAATGTAATGAAGGGGGTCGGAGGATTGGGGATTTTGGAGATTAAGGATGCAACTTTACGGTTTGGAGGCGTAACAGCTCTTGACCAGGTTTCATATGAAGTGCAGGAGGGGGAGATTTTTTCACTGATTGGCCCAAATGGTGCAGGTAAGACAAGTATGCTGAATTGTATTAGCGGGCTGTACAAACCTTCATCCGGAAAGATTTTTTTTAAGGGGGAAGATATTACCCGGTATAAACCTCACAAAAGAGCCAGTATGGGCATTGCACGTGCCTTTCAGAATATCGAGCTTTTTCCGCATTTATCTGTTTTGGACAATCTGATGCTTGGCAGGCATGTAAGAATGAAAACCGGTCTGCTTGCAGGAGGGCTGTATTGGGGGAAGGCGCAGAAAGAGGAAATTGAACACAGGAAAAAAGTTGAGCAGGTAATCGATTTTCTTGAAATTGAGGATATCCGAAATACACCGGTAGGGACTCTTTCATATGGATTGCAGAAAAGGGTCGAAACCGGCAGGGCTCTGGCGATGGAACCTGAGATTCTTCTTCTGGATGAGCCTATGGCAGGCATGAATAGTGAAGAAAAAGAGGACATGGCCAGATATATTATCGACATTCACGAAGAAATGAACACCACCATTATATTAATTGAACATGATATGGGGGTTGTAATGGATTTATCCGATCACATTGCAGTACTTGATTTCGGAAAGCTGATTGGCTATGGGACACCGGAAGTGATTCAGAATAATCCTAAAGTCATAGAAGCCTATCTGGGAGAAGAAGAGAATGCCGTATAAAAGGTGTTCCGGCTATAGTGATTTTTGTATTTATAGGAGGGGGGAGCGATTCTATGAGCAAGACGTTTCCGCAGCTGCTGATTGAAAGGGCTTACAATAATGGATCCCAAGTTGCTTTAAGAGAAAAAGAATTTGGAATTTGGAATGAAATCACGTATGAAGCGTTTTTGGACAAAGTAAAGAATTTCAGCCTGGGTTTGGTATCGTTGGGTCTAAAAAGAGAAGATAAGCTTGCCATTATTGGCGATAACAGGCCCGAATGGGTAATCAGTGAGCTTGCTGCGCAAAGCTTAGGCGGCATTTCAGTAGGAATTTATCAGGAATCCCTATCAGCTGAACTAAGTTACATTATCGATAATTGTGACGCAACCATAATCGTTGCGGAGGACCAGGAACAAGTGGATAAACTGCTGGAAATTAAAGACTCCATTCCTAAAGTCAGGACGATTATTTATTATGATTCACGCGGCATGAGGGGGTATCAGGAGGACTTTCTGCTGGAATTTAACGAAGTTCTGGAAATGGGCCGAAGTTATCAATCAGGGCAGCCTGACTTATTTTCAGAGGAAGTTGATAAGGGGTCCGGAGATGACGTGGCGATTTTATCATATACTTCAGGGACGACAGGCAATCCAAAGGGCACCATGCTTACTTACCGGAATCTGGTCGATATGGCTAGGAATCTTTCAGAAATTGATCCGCTGACAGATAAGGATGAATATGTTTCCTTCCTTCCTCTTGCCTGGATCGGGGAACAGATGATGACCCTTGCCATGGGGCTATACAATGGGATGACGATTAATTTTCCGGAAGAGCCGGCAACCGTTTTGGAAGACCTGCGAGAAATTGGCCCACAGGTTATGTTTTCGCCGCCCAGAATCTATGAAGATATGGTATCGCGTTTTCAGGTCAGAGTTCAGGACAGCGGCTGGCTAAAAAGGAAGATCTATAACTGGTGCAAGCCGATAGGCGAGAAAGTTGCTAAGGCCCATTTTGTAAATAAACCAGTCAGCACGGGTACAAAGATTCTTTATAAAATTGCTGATTACCTGATGTTCAGTGCGATCCGCGATCACTTTGGGCTCTTGAAGATCAAGCGTGCCTATACAGGCGGTGCCCCTTTGGGACCTGATGTATTTGAATTTTTCCACAGCATTGGTGTGAATGTAAAAAGCATTTACGGACAGACAGAGGTAGCCGGAATTTCCATTGTACATAGGGACGGCGATATTAAGCTTGATAGTGTTGGAATTCCCATACCGGGTACAGAAGTGAAAATTTCTGAAGAAGGGGAAATTCTGATCAAAAGCTCAAGTGTCTGCAAAGGGTATTACAAAAATGAGAAAAGCACAGCAGAAACTATTCAGGATGGATGGCTGCATACCGGCGATGCAGGGAGGCTGGATGAGAAAGGTCATTTGTATATCATTGACCGGATTAAGGATGTGATCCGCCTCGATACGGGGGAAATGTTCTCCCCGCAATTTATCGAAAACAAGCTGAAATTCAGTTCATTCATACAGGAAGCGGTAGCAATCGGGAAGGATCGCCCCTATGTGGTTGCCATGATCAATATCGATATGAAAAATGTAGGACGCTGGGCAGAGAAAAATCAAATCAGCTATACCACTTATACCGATTTATCTTCCAAGCCTCAAGTGCTGGAGCTGATCGAAAAACAGGTGCAGGAGATCAATCAGGCTCTGCCTGAAAAAGCACGAGTGAAAAAATTCGTTCTTCTTTATAAAGAACTGGATGCAGATGACGAGGAGCTTACTAGAACAAAGAAAGTCCGCAGACAGTTTGTTGCTAAAAAGTATCAGGCCTTAATCGATGGACTTTATACAGAGGACAAAAAAATACGTGTCAATGGCACGATCAAGTATCGTGATGGCATGGAACAAACCATCCAAACAACGCTCCAGGTAATTTTTATGGATGAAGGAGAGGGGGCAGCTTAATGACATTTTTCTTGCAAATGCTCGTAACAGGCATTGTGGTAGGAAGCGTTTATGCTCTTGTAGCATTGGGCTTTGTACTTATCTATAAATCAAGTGACGCCATCAACTTTGCACAGGGTGAGTTCCTTTTAATTGGAACGTATGTCTGTTTAACGCTTATTACAGCCTACAACATTCCGTTTGCTGCAGCCCTGTTAATTGCACTGATGTTCAGTGCTGTTTTAGGCTTTGTCATTGAACGGGTCGTTCTGAGGCCGTTTATTGGAGAGCCTGTCATATCCATGATTATGGCGACAATCGGATTATCGAGTGTTCTTGCCGGGATTGTCCATATTATTTGGGGGCATGAAACACGTGTATTTCCTAAGATTTTCTCTGAACAGCCAGTTAATATTGGTGAGATCGTCATTGCGCCGGTCTATTTATGGTCATTATTAATCGTTGTGGTGATGCTTGTCATTTTCACCCTCTTTTTCAAATATTCCAAGCTTGGGATTGCAATGAGAGCAACCGCAGATGATCAGCAGGCTGCAATGTCAATGGGCATCAGCGTAAAAATGATTTTCGCAGTGGCCTGGGCAATTGCTGCCATTGTTTCTGCAGTTGGAGGCATCCTTCTCGGAAACATCAATGGCGTGAATGCATCCCTTTCAGCGATCGGCTTAAAAGTGCTTCCGGTTGCCATTCTTGGAGGACTCGACAGTATTCCCGGTGCCATCATCGGCGGGCTGATCATCGGCATTCTTGAGAGCCTGACCGGCGGATATCTGGATCCATTGGTTGGCGGGGGTCTGAAAGAGGTTATGCCTTTTGTCATTCTCGTATTTATCCTTATGTTCAAGCCATATGGTTTGTTTGGAAAAAAAGAAATCGAGAGGGTGTAACCAATGAGAAATCCTTTTGTAATGGATTGTGGAGAGTTCCATGTGAATTATAAACAAGATATGGCTATCTGGAAGATAACCAGAGTAAGGATGAGGGTGTTCATTTTGCTCGCTGCCTTTGCTATATTTCCGATGTTTGCATCCGATTATATCATTGGACTGGCTACCCTTTGCGGGATTGCTGCGATTGGAGCAATTGGATTGAACATCCTGACTGGCTTTACGGGCCAGATTTCTATAGGGGTGGGGGCCTTTCTGGGGGTAGGCGGTTATACGTCGGCCATTTTGACAGCAAAGCTGGGGTTAAGCTTCTGGATTGCCATGCCGACAGCCGGGATTGTAACGGCGATAGTCGGCGGACTATTCGGACTGCCATCCTTAAGGCTAAAAGGTTTATACCTGGCAATTGCCACCCTTGCAGCACAGGTTATCATTTTGTTTGTCATTTCACGCTGGGATGCGCTGACTGGCGGAACAGCAGGAATGGTCCTATCCAGGCCTGAACTTGGCAGTTTTGTCTTTTACAGTGAACGGAGCTATTACTACCTTATGTTTGTGGTGCTGATTATTACAGCCATCTTCACACTGAACCTCTTCAGGTCGCGGGTCGGCAGGGCATTTATTGCAGTCCGGGACCGAGATGTGGCAGCTGAGGTTATCGGAATTGATTTATTCAAATATAAAGTATTGGCATTTATTGTAAGTTCCTTCTTTGTTGGCATTGCCGGCGCTTTACTCGGCCATTATACAATGGTTGTCAGTCCTGAGCTTTATAGCATTTCAGTGTCCATCGAATACTTGGCAATCATACTGGTCGGTGGTCTGGGCAGTGTATTCGGGTCAATTTACGGAGCTGTATTTATCACGCTGCTTCCGGTTCTCCTAAGATCCGGAGTAGAAATGATGAGTGGGGTGTTTCCTGACTTATCCGCTGTCCTAATCGGGATGAAAGAGGTAGTATTCGGCCTGGTGATTATCTTATTCCTAATCTATGAACCGCAGGGTCTCGCGAAAATATGGAAAAACATCAAAGACTATTTTAAACTGTGGCCGTTTTCCTATTAATTCCCGGGTAATAATATCTGAAAATTTTGAAAGTAACTCTTTCAAATTTTTATAAAAAAAGAGGGGGAACATTATGAAGAAGGTTTGGAAAGGTTTATTGGCAGCAACATTAATGGCTGGAATGCTGGCTGGCTGTTCAGGAGGCTCCGAGGAAGCATCAGGTGACAAGAAAGGCGGCACTGTTAAAATCGGCGGTATTTTTGATCTTACTGGCGGTACCGGTGATGTTGGAACACCATATGCAGAAGGTGAAAAAGCTTTTTTTGAATCCATTGCAGGCGAGGAGATTAACGGCTATAAACTCGAATTAATTGGTGATGACTATGCTTATAAAATTCCGGAAGCCCAAAAACTATATCAGAAATTAAAATCAAAAGATAAAGTATCGGCCATTTTAGGATGGGGAACAGGGGACACAGAGGCCCTCCGCCAGCAGGTGGCTGCCGACAAGCTTCCATTCATTTCGGCATCATACTCAGAGAACCTGAAGAATATTGACGAAAGTCCATATAACTTCCTGGCTGCGGCATCATACTCCGATCAGGCAAGATCCGTACTTAAATGGATAAAAGACAACCACACAGGCGGCACACCGACTGTAGCTTTAATTTACAATGATACAGCTTTTGGAAAATCGCCAATTGAAGATGCCAAAAACTTTGCCAAGGAAAATGGCATTGAAATTGTAGATGAACAAATTGTCGACCTAAAAACCCTTGATGCAACATCCCAATTGCTGAACATGGAAAAGAAAAACCCTGATTATGCGATTATCAACCAAACCTGGGGTGCAACAGCAACCATTCTAAAAGATGCTAAAAAGCTTGGATTGGACACACAATTCATCGGTTTAAACTGGGCTACAGGTGAAGGCTTGCTTCCAATCGCCGGTGATGCGGCTGAAGGGTTTATCGGGGTGGTTACACATGCCTTCCCATATGAAGATCTGCCTGGAATGGAAGAAATCAAGAAGTACGTTGAAAGCAAGGGAGAAAAGCTGGAGGACAAGAACCAGAAATTTATCCAAGGGTGGGTGTCCGCCAAAATTATGGTCGAAGGCCTAAAGCTTGCTGAAGACCCGACTTCCGGCGAAGGCATCCGTGCCGGTCTGGAGAAGATTTCAAATCTGGATCTTGGCGGATTAGCCGCACCGGTTACTTTTTCTCCTGACAATCATGCTGGTACAAACCAAGTCCGCTTGGCAGAAGTGAAGAATGGCAAGTTTGAAGTGTTCACTGATTATATCGGCTACTAACATGATGGGGGCGAGGTTTTTACCCGCCTCCTGTTCGCTTTTAAAGGCCTGTTGTGAACTTTGCAAAAAAACTCGAAATTTGGCAAAGGAAGATGAAGATTCACAAACAAAGAACAATCCAGTATTTGACCTGGGAACGAAAATATAGAGATAACCGGGAGGGCAGATGTATGCTGACTATCAACAATGTAGAAGTGATGTACGATAAGGTCATCCTTGTATTAAAAGGGATGTCGATGGTGGTGCCAAAAGGGAAAATTGTTGCTTTGCTTGGAAGCAATGGTGCAGGGAAAACGACTACGCTCAAAGCGATTTCAGGCCTCCTGAAAAGCGAAAACGGTGAAGTCACGGATGGATTTATTGAGCTTTATGGAGAGCGCATTGATGTAAACGATGCGGAAACAATTGTAAAGAAAGGTATTTTTCAGTGCATGGAAGGAAGACGCGTGTTCAAGCACCTTTCTGTAGAGGATAACCTGATTGCAGGTGCGCATACCAGGAAAGACAGGAAGAATATTAAGAGTGATATCCAAAAAGTCTATCATTATTTTCCAAAGCTTGAAATGCTGAAGCACAGGCAGGCCGGTTACCTGTCAGGAGGCGAACAGCAAATGCTGGCCATCGGAAGAGGTATCATGGCAAAGCCTAAGGTGCTGCTGCTAGATGAACCTTCATTAGGACTGGCCCCGCTTTTAGTTAAAGAAATCTTTGGCATTATAAAGAAAATCAATGAAGAAGAGGGAACCACGATCCTGGTAGTGGAGCAGAATGCCAATGTTGCATTATCGATTGCCGATTATGGATACATCATGGAAAACGGCCGGATTGTGATGGATGGAACGGTGGACCGGCTTCTTTCCAATCAGGATGTACGTGAATTTTACCTTGGGATGGGGGATAAGGGACGGAAAAGCTATAAAGATATTAAATCTTATAAAAGAAGAAAGAGGTGGCTGTAATGGAAAAGCTGAAGGAAGTAATTCACCATGCATATGAAAATGCAAGCGGATTTAAAAGGCGGATTGAGGAAGCCGGTATTTCTCCAGGTGACATGCAAACCTTAAAAGACCTGGAAAAAATCCCAGTTCTTAAAAAAGACAGATTACCGGAATTGCAATCAGCAGACCAGCCTTTCGGGGGGTTCACAGCTGTAAAGCCATATGAAATGGAACGAATTTTTATGTCGCCGGGTCCGATTTACGATCCGCAGACGAATGGGAAAGATTTCTGGCGTTTCTCAGAAGCTCTTAAGACAGCGGGCTTTGGGAAGGGGGATATAGTCCAAAATACATTTTCCTATCATCTTTCACCAGCAGGCTTTATGTTTGACTCCGCCCTTCGTGAATTAGGAGCAACTGTCATTCCTGCCGGAACCGGGAATCGGGAGCTGCAGATTCAGGTTATGAAGGATGTCGGAGTGACCGGCTATGTGGGAACACCGAGCTTCTTTATCCTTTTGCTGGATGCCATCGCAGAAAAAGGATGGGAGACAGGAAAGGATATTGTCGTGAAAAAAGCGTTTTTCACTGCTGAAATGCTGACAGAACAAACGCGTAAAAGGTGTGAAGACAATGGAATTTCCGTATATGAAGGATATGGGACTGCAGATTGCGGTTGTCTAGCTTTTGAGGACAAATTGGGAACTGGACTGAGAATCACAGATTCTGCGATTGTTCAAATCTGTGACCCGCAGACTGGAGTGGAAGTGACAGATGGAGAAGGAGAAGTGGTTGTCACTCTATTTGATAAAAGCTACCCGCTTATCCGCTTTGGCACTGGCGACCTTTCCCGCTGGGTTAAAGGGTATGAAGGGAAAAGGATTGCGGGAGTGCTGGGGCGTGTGAGTGATGGTGTAAAAGTTAAAGGGATGTTTGTTAGAGAAAAACAGCTGTCACACTTCTTGAATGAAGCAGGGTATCCGGTTTATCAGGCTGTGGTAACAAATGAGCAGGGACAGGACCAGATTACGATTTTTATAGAATCTGAAAAAGGTTTAAACCCTGACCTTGCTTCAAAAGTCCAGAATGTGATCAGGGTTAAGCCGATAATTGAATTAACAGTGCCAGGTTCTATTAAAAGGGATGATAAGAAGCTGGTGGATAAGCGCAACTATGAATTAAAGAGGGTTTAATTAAGGGAGGCTGATTGAATCGCCCTTCTTTTTTTGGGAGAATTTGCGATGGTTAACTTTGATTAATGCCGAAAACGAGGTAGAGGAGGGGGAATGGCAATTAATCAGGAGGATTACTGCCGAAATGAAGTGAAGCAGAGGAAAGTGGTAGTTAATCAGAAGGAATAACGCCGAAACAAAAAAAGACCCCGAATATAAGGTCTTAAAATGCTATTTTTTCTCACAGCTAACAGGTGACCAAAAGCCATCTTTCTTTATCACTACCTCTTCAGCTTTATCAAAGTTATCAAAGCATTTCTCTATAATGAGTCTATTCGCTTGATCGTTTTTATGAATTTGGTTAAATACTAATCCGCCAATCGTTAGAATAGCGACACTTCCAACTATTGAGATAATCATATTTGTTTTATTTTTGTTCAACTATCGCTTCTCCTTTCGTATTTTTTAGTTGGTTTTCCTGCCAATGGGTATTATCTAAAGCAGCAATCCCCTAAGATAACAGCCTATCTCATTTAACAAAAATGGCGCCGTTATCAAGATTCTCACACTTCACCACCAGAAACAATCCTTTATAATAGGCAGTCACGTTCGTTATTTTCATGCCTGAATCTTGAATAGCCTGAAGTGTATTCCGGTTCAGGTGGCACCCGTCGCATATCCGCTTCCATAGAGGATTGAGGGCTTCCTGGGCAAATGCGAGAGCGGGCTGTTCCATTTTTACATGTTCAAAGAATAGTATTTTTGCCTGTGGCTTGCAGACCCGTCTGATCTCTGCGAGTGCTTTTTCAGGATTTGGAATTGTGCAGAACACCAGTGCGGCAACGGCAGAATCAAATGTATTGTCGGCGAATTCGAGTTTTTCAGCAGACTGCTGGTGAATTTGAATAGGAACTGCAGCCTCATATTTTCGAGGAAGTGATTTTTCAATCATAGCCTGATTCGGTTCAATTGCATCTACCCGGTCTGCATTTTTGTATAAGGGGAAGTTGATGCCTGTACCGGCTCCGATTTCGAGAACACGGCCGGAAGTCATGGTAAGAATCTCGCTTCTGATTTTCTGAAATTTTCTTTTTTCAAGAGGCTGCATGGCCAGATCATATAGGGATGGGAATAATTTGCTCAAAAATCCTCACTTCTCTCTTAATAGCCGTCTTTTTATTTTACCCTTTTCCCAAAATGAAACAGCCGGCACCTCTATTGGAGGAGCCAGCTCTTATTCAGGGAATGCTGTTAAACATCTCGTTAAGCTTCTCATATGTGTCAGGATATTTTGCCTCATACTGAAGGTAGGCAGGGACAGGGTAGCGCACACCGCCTTTGTGGGTTTGCTTTAATCCCTCTGCAAAATCATCCGCCATGGAAAAGGGGATGGTAAAGGCCATTTCGTGATCATGTGTCTGACCGAAGACCCGGTCCCCATAGCATGGCAGAATAACCTGCGGCTTACCGGATTGAATTGTCTTAATAACAATATCGGCGCAATCTGCCCGGGCTGTAAAAGTGGAAGTAATTTCGCCGCCCGTATGATAGAGTGCACCAGCCACCATTCGCATGACTTGTGCCGAATTTCCGTAAACAGTAATTACATCCGGTTCAAATGCAGCTCTCCCCAGAGGTGCCATCAGCACGGTCCCGGCTTCCTCTTTTGTAAACTTAGGTACCGCCGCTTCGGTTAATGCACCTAGATTACACGTTTTTGTATACATCCCATCTGTTAAATTTCCCTCTGAGTAATAATCCAGTTCTTCTTCAAATCCGAAAGCAATTTTAGCAATGGGGCATGATAAATCCTCTCTGCCCATGGCAACCGCCCAGCCATATCTTCTTGACATCGTCACTCCCTGGCAGATGCTGAATGTTTTGCCGAAGTCTTTTGCCGGCCGTTTTACTCTGTCAGGCAATGCCTCCTCCATTTTCATTACTTTAATAGCAAGCGGAAAGGTGTCGGGACGAACGTATGTATGAATTGCAGTTTCCAGGTCAGATAGCTTTTGGGCGTGAATGGCTTCCTGCATTAATAATCCCTCCTTAAGATATAATATGTATTCTGCAGATTATATCGATCAACCTGCATAACAGGGCATTTATTTTTGCAAACAGGAATTGACATGAAACCAAAAGGTTTTATATAATCCATATGAAACCAAAAGGTTGTATTTTATAGACGAAGGAGAATAAGAAAATGGAAACAATTCAGGATATTAAACAAACTGTAATACTCAATGCGCCTATCGAAAAAGTCTGGAAGAAAGTTTCAACACCAGAAGGAATCGAAGCGTGGTTTATGCCAAATGATTTTAAGGCTGAGGTTGGATATGAGTTCCATATTCAATCTCCTTTTGGCCCGTCACCTTGTAAGGTGACAGAACTGGATGAGCCAAACAGGCTTTCTTTTCAATGGGATACTGATGGATGGGTTGTATCTTTTATTTTAAAAGATTTAGGCGGGAAAACTGAATTTACGCTTATACATGGCGGATGGAAACAGCCGGGTGAATTGGTTGAAAAAGCCCAGCAGGATAGTGCGGTTATCCGTGAAAGAATGTTTCACGGGTGGACTGGAATTCTTGCGGAGCTTGGCAAGGCTGTTGAGGAATAATGGGTGCTCCTGCCAGGAAACATGATGTGTTTCAGGCAATCGCCGATCCTACGAGAAGAGAAGTTTTACGGCTGCTTGCTGAAAAAGAGCGCCCAATCTCAGAGATAAGCGCGCATTTTCCTATAAGCCGTACTGCCATATCAAAACATCTTCGTATTCTTTCTGAAGCTGATTTAGTAAAAGCGGAAAAAGCAGGCAGAGAAAGAATTTATCATCTTCAGCCTGAGCCGCTGACTGAATTAAAGGAATGGCTCTCCTTTTATGAGCAATTCTGGAGCAATAAGCTGCAAAAACTTAAATATATTGTTGAAGATGAAGATTGATTTCCGGAAAAAGAGCTGCCGAAGCTCTTTTTTCTTTTGAATGAAAAAGAGGTCTTTCTTTTTGAAAATATAATATAATATTATTTGTGTTTACTATTTTGTAAAGGAGTCTTGAGGATGTATCAGACGTTTTCTTTACAGGAGAAGTTCAGACAAATCACATTCATGCTGCTTCCTATCCTCATCACGCAGCTTGGCATGTTTGCAATGGGATTTTTTAATACAATTATGTCAGGACGGTATAATGCTGAGGCCCTTGCCGGAGTAGCGATTGGGACCTCCATTTGGAATCCCGTTTTTACCGGGCTCAGTGGAATATTGATGGCAGTATCCCCAATCGCAGCTCAAGCAATTGGAGAAAAAAAGAACAAAGAAGTTTTATCTATTGTAAAAAATGGCATCTTATTGGGATTTATCATTGCTTTTACAGTCATCCTTCTGGGATCGATATTGCTTGATCCGCTGCTTGAGATAATGAATCTGCCTGCTGGTGTGGAGGAAACGGCTCATGGATATCTAGTGGGTCTTAGCTTCGGGATCATTCCTTTATTCATATTTAATGTTTTAAGATCATTCATATACGCACTCGGCAAAACGGGAGTTGTCATGGTGATTTTATTCTGTTCACTTCCTATCAATCTCTTCCTGAATTATGTCCTGATTTTTGGCCAATGGGGATTTCCTGAATTAGGAGGTGCAGGAGGCGGTTATGCAACTTCTATTACTTATTGGTTTATCCTTGTCTTGACGGCATTAATTATCAAAACAAAGGCTCCTTTTTCAAGCTATGCCATTTTTAGCGGCATGAAGGGGTTTTCATGGGATAAATGCAAGGAAATCTTAAAGATTGGTGTACCCATGGGACTGTCAATCTTCTTTGAAACTAGTATGTTTGCCGCGGTGACCATTTTAATCAGTAAATTCAATGTCACAACTATTGCTGCATATCAGTCTGCATTAAACATTGTTTCCTTCCTGTATATGATTCCAATTAGTATTTCAATGGCGCAGACCGTGTTAGTCGGGTTTGAAGTGGGCGCAGGCAGGTATAAGGATGCAAAATCCTACAGCTGGCTGGGCATTTATCTTTCTGTTTTAGTAGCACTGTTCACAGGGATCCTGGTTGTCATTTTCCGCTATGAGGTTGCGGGCTTTTATTCTACTGATCAGGCGGTTATTGCCCTAACTGCCCATTTTCTGATTTATGCCCTGTTTTTCCAGATTTCCGATGCCATTCAGGCTACAGCACTAGCAGCATTAAGAGGATATAAAGATGTGAATATTTCTTTTATAATCACACTGGTTTCTTATTGGCTGATCTGCCTGCCCGCGGGTTATGTACTTGCACACTATACAGACCTTGGTGCAACTGGCTACTGGCTAGGCCTTACACTCGGGCTTCTTGCTGCAGGTGTTTGTCTATCAATTAGGCTCATGGTTATCCAGAAGAAAAAATTTAACATGGAAGAAATCAGGGAAGCCGGTTAATGACGTCTATCCGCTAATTGCGGTATGGACGGTTTTTTATATTTGCCTGTAAGGCGAGTTCGTCTAAAGTCATTGCAAAAAGAACCAGCAATTGAGGCCAATGCTGGTTCTTTTTGCTTGTTAATGTGACTAGCTTTTAACAATATTTCCTTCTGCTGGTATCGGGTGTGCTTTTAACTTCCGGGCAAAATGAATTAAATTATAAGCCATTATTTTGGCATGCTGTCTGGTGAAGTCATTTTCATAGCCTTTTGCTTCAATGAAGGATGGACCGGGGCCAGCCTCACCAACCCAATAGGTGTCAACGTTCGGCGGAATGGTAAATCCCATATGGGAGAGTGAATATATCACGGAACGTGCAACCTGTTTCGCGCCATCTTCATTGCCAGTCACCACTGCGCCGCCTACCTTGTTGTAATAAATATACTGTCCTTTTTCATTCGTCAGACCGCTTCCTCCATACAATCTCTCAATTACTTTAGTGGTAATGCTGCTTTGTTCGCCTAGCCAGATGGGAGAACCAAGAATAAGAATGTCTGCCTCTTCAACCTTCTTGAAGATATCTGGCCATTCGTCCTCCTGATCCACAGCTTCAGAAGTAATACCGTAGCCAATCCTAAAATCTGCCACTGTAATAACCTCTGTTTCCACTTCCGTTTTATCAAAAAATTTAAGAACCTCATCGATAAGTGCTCTGGTATTGGAAGGTTCACTGCTTTTTTTAGTGTACAGTTTAGGACTAATGCTTTAATTGACATGTGACATCCAACTCCCTTTACGATATTCACTACACTTAATTCCCTTTGCCGATAATTAAAAACAATGAAAATGAAGGAATAGAGAGAAATCCAGCGAAATACATAATTTGGTATAAGAATGGAGGGAAGGAAATGATTTATGAAATGACAGTGCAATTCCGGGTACTGGATATGAAAGAAGGGGTGTGGTGGTATGAAACATTGCTTAATAAAAAACCTGATTTCATTCCCCATGAAGGATTTGCGGAGTGGGAACTCATTAAAGGGTGCTGGCTTCAGATAGCAGTGGGTGCCCCAAGTATAGGAAGCGGTCCAGTCAGACTTGGTGTGCCTGATCTTGAAAAGGAACGTGAAAGACTAATCGCAGAATTAAAACTCACTCCATTTGAAATCCATTCAAGAGAAGGAGTCCCTGTTAAGTGGGCTACATTTTCAGATCCTTGGGGAAATAGAATTGGGCTTTTTGAATATATCGATAAGCATGAAAAGGAAACACAAATAAAAAAAGTAATTGAAAATAAACTGGGGAGTTGACTGCCATGGATCATCATTTTATAGAAAGAGAGGAAGGCTTTACCCTTCATTTTTTGCCAGAAAGGCCTAGGAATGAGGACATATGAAGATTCGAAAAATTGGCCATTCAGAGCCCCCTCCAATGCATCTTCTGCTATTGGCCGATCCTTCAATTGAATTTATTAAGGATTATATAATACGAGGAACTACATATGTCGCAGAATTTAATGAAGCAGCAGTCGGCGTGTATATCCTTCTTGACACAAGACCTGGGACCTGTGAGATTGTTAATATTGCTGTCGAGGAAAGATATCAGGGAGGGGGCATTGGCAGAAAACTTATACAGCATGCAATAGAGGCTGCTTCTCAAAGCGGGATTAAGACCCTTGAGATTGGAACTGGTAATTCCAGTATTGGGCAGCTTGCTCTTTATCAGAAATGCGGCTTTAAAATCACCGGAATCGATAAAAACTTTTTTGTACGGCATTACAAAGACGATATCCATGAAAATGGAATCCGCTGCCGGGATATGATCAGGCTGTCAATGGATCTGCAGTGAAAGTGCCCAAAGGGATTAAAATTAGGAGTAAAAGGGGCAGACTAAAAGCTGATTTCATGAAAGTTGTGCTGGCAATGTGTTACGTTTATATTAGATCAATCAGAGAAGGAGTGTTTGCATTTGCGTGAAAAGGAAGCTTTAAAGGAAGAAATATTGAATGCCTATCAATTCAGGCATGCGACAAAGGAATTTGATCCAAATAAAAAAATTCCCGAAGAAGATTTCAAGTTTATATTAGAGACAGGCCGTCTGTCACCAAGTTCATTTGGCTTTGAACCATGGCGTTTTGTGGTTGTTCAGAATCAGGAGCTCCGTGAGAAAATTAAAAATGCAGCCTGGGGAGCATTCGGTAAACTGCCTGAAGCCAGCCACTTTGTTTTAATCCTGGCAAGAACAAAAAATGATACTAAATATGACTCGCAGTATTTGAAGGATCATTTTAAAAATACTCTCGGGATGCCGGAAGAGATGATGGAGAAATATTTGCAGCGGATCGAGGAATTTCAGAAGTCCGATTTTGATCTTCTGGAAGGAGATCGGCCTCTTTTTGACTGGGCCTGTAAACAAAGCTACATCGCACTTGGGAATATGATGACCGCCGCTGCACAAATTGGCATAGATTCCTGCCCAATTGAGGGGTTTGACATTGAAAAAATGAATAAGCTGCTAAATGAGGAAGGCTTGCTTGAAGAAGGCAGCTTCGGGCTGTCGGTAATGTGTGCCTTTGGGTATAGAGTGAAGGATCCTAGGCCAAAAACACGCAGACCATTCGATGATATTGTAAAATGGATTGATTAGGAAAAGAGCATTAACTCTTTTCCTTTTTTTATTGTTTAAAAAAGGAAATTAAAAGTATGGCTAGAAGATCTTATTAGAAATCAATCGGCCTGTATAGGAAGGGAACTTATCTATGAAGATACCGAAGGAAAAATTTGAAAAGACAAGCAGATGGATAAAAAGAAATGCAAGGCCTCTGGAATCAGCCCTATGGTCTTATCATTTTGAGGATCGTAACGATGAAAGGGTAATAGAGTGTATTGAAGCGTTTCAGAATGAAGACGGAGGATTTGGACATGGCATTGAACCGGATTTCTGGTCACCTCATTCGTCACCAATGGCTTCCTGGGCTGCCGGACAAATTTTACTGGACATTGAAGCAAAGCCCGAGTTGAATGTAGTACAAAAACTAGTAAATTATTTAGAAAGCAGCTATATGCATGAGAAGTATATGTGGCCATCTGTGATGCCTTCTAACAATGACTACCCGCATGCTCCATGGTGGCATTGGACCGAGAATGTCCAGGACAATTGGTCTTATAATCCGAGCGCAGAGCTCGCCGGGTTTTTATTGCATTGGTCAGCACCTGGAAGCAGTGCTGCTGAAATAGGATGGAAAACCGTAAAAAGTGCAATTGACTATTTAATGAAAGCAGATGAGATGGATAGACATCAAATAAATAATTTTCAGCAGCTGGTTAAGCTGATGCCTGGGCAGGAAACTGAATTCGATTCAAGAATTCATTACTCGCTCAAGGAAACGGCTGAAAAAGTGAATGCACTTGCTTATCAAGCTGCCGGTAAGAGTAAAGCAGTATGGTCAGAAGGCTATGTAGCCACTCCATTGGATTTTGCTGAGCAGCCTGAGGACTTTCTTTCTATGGAATTTGGAACGTACATAAATGATAATCTTGATTTCTATATTGAGCAGCTTTCAAATGAAGGGACTTGGGACATTAACTGGAGCTGGGGACAATTTGAAAATGAGTTCCCGGTTGCACGCAATCATTGGAAAGGGATACTTGCAGTTAAACGATATAAAATATTGCATTCGTTTGGAAGACTTGACGATTAATAAATGAGGTGAGAATGATGAAACTAGTGATGAAAACGGACTTGGCTGTGAGGCTGGATCAGGCAGAGACTGATGTGCTGCACTCCAGATTGACGGCTATTCAAAATAGGGACGGAAATCCAATGGGCGTGGAAATTAAAAGAATTGGCAGGACAACAGCGTTTACTGCCAATAATATGCCGGGACCAGCCTTCAATCTTGTAAAAGGTTTCAGTGAAGCAGATGCAGAGGTCCTGGATCAATTAATAGATTTCTATCAGGAAAAAAGAATACCGGTTCGATTGGAGATCACCCCATCTAACGGATCATCAGAATTACTGAAGCTGCTTCACCAAAAAGGGTTCTATCAATGTGATTTCCATACCACTTTATATGCGGAAACATCAAGTCTGGAAGACACTCCGATACATGCCGATATTGATATACGCAGGATGCAAAGAAGCGACTTTCATCTTTTCGGTGAGCTATATACAAAGGGATTTGGCTTGCCTGGATTTCTAAGCCAGGGGATAGCTGAAAATAATGAAGTTCTTTATAACAATAAAAACTGGTTCTTTTACCTTGCCCTTGTAAACAATGAATCAGCTGGAATAGGGGTTGTTTATATCGAAGAGAGAACAGCGAGTCTTGCGGCTGCAGCTGTTTTGCCAGCTTTCAGGAACAGGGGGGTACATGGGGCGCTAATACAAGCCCGAATTTACCAGGCGATTACCAATAATTCCGAACTTGTGACTGGGCAGGCAAGGTTTGGTTCAGTTAGCCAGAACAATATGGAAAAAGCAGGTCTGAAAATTGGATATACAAAAGCGATTTGGACAAGGGAATAAACCCATGCAGGAAAGGGAGCTTCACATATATACCAGAGAGGCAGCTAATGAGGATATTCCTCATCTTGCCAGACTAATGGTATCCGGTATCAAGGGAGCAAATGGAAAAGAGGCTGAATGCCATTTTTTTACATCCTGATTACTATACAATAGTGGCTTGCTTGAAAGATAAAGTGATCGGAATGGCTGGATTCCATATTGGTCTTTTATATAATGCAGACGGCATTCATATCCGGATCATTGCCTTAGTTACAGATAAAGAGTACAGAGGAATCGGAGCAGGGAAGAAGCTGATGCAGGCTGTTGAACATTATGCAGAACAATTGGGGGCAGCAGCAATCGTTTTTAATAGCGGTAACAGAGCAGTACGCAAAAATGCACATCAATTTTATATAAGATTGGGTTTTCAGGCAAAGAGTACAGGCTTTGTGAAAAATCTTTCTTCCGTTTAAAAGAATTCGGGACTAGTAGGGCAGGCCAGGCGATTCAGCAACCTGGTTTCTTTGCTATCTATACATGTATCGATTCTACTTTTAAAAAAGAATAAGTTTAACATGTTCGGCTGAAGAGGTAAATATTAAATATCACCGATATTCTTCCTCAGAATGGGAAAAAATACGTTTTATGATGTACAGACTAGGAGACAATCATGATTAGAATACAAGCTGTTAATAAGAAAAATGAATTGAAGAATGATATTACTTTAGAGAGGCTGAAAGCGGAGTGGGAAAGTTATAAGTGGTTCTGGGTTGATTTTGATCAGCCAACCGAGACGGAGACAGCTGAACTTGAAAAGACTTTTCACTTTCATCCCCTGGCCATTGAGGATTGTGTAGTCAAACTTCAGCGCCCTAAAATGGACTATTATGAAGACTATAGCTTTTTTGTCACCCATAGCTTAAATCATATAAATGAGGATAAACAGGAGATTAACTTTTTTATCGGTTCTAATTACATAGTATCCTACCATCATGAATCATCCAGGGAAATGAATGATGTTTGGGAAAGGCTTAACTTAAGTAAGAAGATTAATAAGTGGGATCCTTATCTGGTTATGTACCATATCATTGATAAAATAGTGGATAATTACTTTCCCATTGTTTATCAGCTGGAAGATCGCCTGAGTCTCATTGAAGATAATCCTAACGATGAAACAATGGAAGAATTATTGGAGAAATTATTTGATATACGCCATCATTTATTGCAAATCCGGTATACAGTGATTCCAATGAGGGATTTAATCTATCGGGTCATTAATTCCCATAGGCTTAAGGGTGTCAAGGAAAGATACGAATATTTTGCAGATATTCATGACCACTTATTGAAATTAACTGAAATGATTGATGAAAACAGGGAATTGACGACTGATATCCGTGACAGTTATTTATCGATCAACTCCCACCAGACTAACCGGGTGATGAGAGTTCTTACCGTGATAACCACCATTTTCATGCCATTAACTTTTATAGCGGGCATTTATGGAATGAATTTTGAAAACATGCCGGAATTATCCTGGAAATATGGATATTTTGAAACTCTGTTATTAATGTTTATGATTGCCATGGGCATGTTTTGGTGGTTTAAGAGAAAGGGCTGGTTCAGATAATGTAGGGTATAAGGCAGAATGAATTTTAATATGCATCTGCCTTTTATTTGTGTTTTGAGCTATTGATAGTTCTATTCCTTTATCAATTGATACAGTGTTAACATATCATTTTTGCCGAAGATTTTCGGCACAGGGTACAAGGGATTGGCTTCCTTCAAGGCACGTTCAGCCATTAACGGAATGTCATTATCTATAATTCCGCTCACCCTTTGTGGAATCTCCATTTTATGGTTAAGGGCTTTTATGCTGCTGATAAAGCTTTTTGCATTTTCTCCATCTGAAGCTGCAGGATCACCAATACCTGCAGCTATTGCTAATTCAGCTAAAGGTTCCCAGACTGTCTCTCCGTAATACTCCAGTACATAAGGAAGAATGACGGCATTAGCCAAACCGTGAGGGACCGAATAAAATCCTCCCAGCGTATGGGCGATAGCATGAACATTGCCGACATATGATCGCGTAAAAGCCAGTCCTGCAAGATATGCAGCCTTTTGCATGCTGGCTCTTGCATCCAGGTTTTCTCCATTCACATATGTTTCGTAAAGATTATCGTAAATCAGCCTGACTGCATCAATACTGAATTTTCTGGTCTCTGCAGTCGTGCTTCTCCCAATGTACGCTTCTATGGCATGAGTCATTGCATCCATACCGGTTGCAGCTGTGATATGAGGCGGCAGCTTAATGGTAATCAATGGATCAAGAACGGCATAATGAGGGATTAAGTTCAAATCAATGATTGCGTATTTCTCATGTGACCGGCTGTCCGTAATGACCGCTGCAACAGTGGCTTCACTTCCAGTGCCTGCTGTAGTCGGAACGGCAAAAAGGGGAGGGAGAGCTTTTCTGACCTTAAATTGGCCTTTCATTTGCGGAATGCTTTTCTCAGGCCTCACAGCTCTGGCACCAACGCCTTTAGCACAATCCATTGGCGAACCCCCGCCAAATGCAAGAATACCCTGGCAATTTTTCTTGATATATACCTCAAGTGCTTCTTCAATATTACTAATTGTTGGATTAGGAATGGTCTTATCATAAATATGGTATTCAATATTTCTTTTCTGTAAACTTAATAGCAAACCATCCATCAGGCCAAGAGCAGTGATGCCGCTGTCAGTGACAATCAAAATTCTGCTGATTTCTTTCTGTTTAATTATATCCGGCAGTCTGTCCAGGCTATTGGGTCCTTCGATTAACTCCGGTTCCCGCCATGGCAGAAAAGGGGATAGCAGCTTGTAGGTTTTCTGGTATATTCGGCAGTATGCATTGTACATATTCTTACCTCCGTTTATTTGTCGGAAGATTCTAATAATATAATTCATATATTCCTTTATGTTTAAGAAGATGTCAATATGCTGAATCAACTAGGATAGATCTAACTTCGTTACTGTTTCTGAAAGATTGACATTAGTAAATATGTATTTTATAATTATCTCGAATTCAAGATAAATCATTTCGAAGTAACAAGCTTAATTATCTTGAATTAATAATATTCGACTTAAAATGAGTTTCATAGATTGAATTCTGGTTACATTAAAGAAGAAGAGGTGTTAAAAGTGAACAGAAAAACCAGTGGAATCCATCATATAAGCGCAATCGTCGGCCATCCGCAGGAAAATGCCGATTTCTATGCAGGCGTATTAGGTTTAAGGATGGTCAAACAGACTGTGAATTTTGATGACCCGGGCACTTATCACCTGTATTTTGGCAATAAGGAAGGGAAGCCAGGAACCATCATCACCTTCTTCCCATGGGCCAATGCCTTACGGGGAGTCATTGGGGATGGCCAGGTTGGGGTCACCTCCTATGCTATTCCAAAAGATGCCCTTGAATTCTGGAAGGACCGGTTGGCGAAATTTAAAATCTCTTACACAATCGAAAAAAGATTCAGTGAAGAATCAATAAGATTTCATGATCCGCATGGTCTCGTATTAGAAATGGTTGAAAGAGATGAGGGTGAGCCAAATACTTGGTCATTTGCAGGCATCACTCCTGATGTTGCAGTTAAAGGCTTTGCAGGGGCCATTCTTTATTCATCCCAGCCGGAACAAACAGCACATCTGCTCGAAAAAGTAATGGGTATAGAGCGAATGGGGGAAGAGGGAGAAATGATCCGATTCAAATCCTCAGCAGAAATCGGCAATGTCATAGATCTGAAAAAGACCACCGGCAAGCGTGGAAAGATGGGTGTCGGCACTGTCCATCATATCGCCTGGCGGGCAGAAGATAACCAGGCCCAATTGGAGTGGCAGGAATATGTGAGGTCCAATGGTTATGGAGTAACTCCAGTAAAGGATCGGAAATATTTTAATGCTATTTATTTTCGGGAGCATGGGGAGATTCTTTTTGAAATTGCAACGGACCCGCCAGGATTTGCGCATGATGAATCGTCCGGAAAAATGGGTGAAAAGCTGATGCTGCCTGAACAATATGAGACTATGCGAAGTCGCATCGAGCGAAAATTAATTCCTATTAAAGTCAGGGAACTGGAATAAACCTTAGAGAGGAAGATACGATGAAACACATATTTCAAAAAGGAAAGAATTCTTTAAAGCCTGTATTATTGCTGCTTCACGGAACGGGAGGAACAGAAACTGACCTGCTTCCGCTTGCAAGTCATATAGATCCGGATGCTTCTGTTCTTAGTGTGCGCGGTAATGTGCTGGAAAATGGGATGCCGAGATTTTTCCGCAGACTGGCAGAAGGTGTCTTTGATGAAAAAGATCTGATTTTCCGCACGAAAGAGTTGAACGATTTCTTAAATGAAGCTGCCCAAAATTACGATTTTGACCGTGAAAACATCGTGGCAATTGGCTATTCAAATGGAGCTAATATTGCAGGAAGTTTATTATTCCATCATGAGAACGCTTTAAGAGCGGCCATTTTGCACCATCCGATGGTTCCAAGGCGAGGTGTTAAACTGCCTGATCTTAGCGGAACATCCGTATTTATAGCAGCCGGAACCAATGATCCCATTTGTCCCGCAGAAGAATCCACTGATTTACAGTCTTTATTGGAAAGCGCTGGAGCGAAGGCAGAACTTCACTGGGAAAATTTTGGACACCAATTAACTATGGGTGAAGTGGAGGCTGCTGCCCGCTGGTATAAACAAATATAATGATTGTTATTAAAGTGTATGAAAAGGGAAGAGGATGAAAGAATAGGGAGTGCTGTTATGGGAATCCTATCAAGGTTATTTGGAAATTCAACCAAAAAGGAGACGATTAACATGGAAGACGTAAAATTGGCGGTCATTTTTTACAGCATGGGCGGAACAAACTACCAATTGTCTAAGTGGGCGGAGGAAGGCGGCAAAGAAGCTGGTGCGGAAGTAAAAGTGTTTAAGGTCCCGGAACTGGCACCTCAATCTGCCATTGAAGGCAATCCAGCATGGAAAGCAACTATTGAAGCGACAAAGGATGTCCCTGAAATTAAGCCTGACGATCTTGAATGGGCAGACGCCATCATATTCAGTGTACCTACCCGTTTCGGAAATATGCCTTCCCAAATGAAGCAGTTCCTTGATACAACCGGAGGTCTCTGGGCAAAAGGAAAGCTTATGAATAAGGCAGTAAGTGCAATGACATCAGCTCAAAATCCGCATGGAGGCCAGGAAGCAACGATTCTGTCTCTTTACACTACAATGTATCACTGGGGAGCGATTGTGGCTGCTCCTGGCTACACCGATCCGGTTCTTTTTGGAGCAGGCGGCAATCCATATGGAACAAGCGTAACAGTTGATCAGGATGGAAAAATGATTGAAGATGTGAAGGAAGCTGTTAAGCATCAGGCGAAAAGAACTGTCACAGTTGCCAGCTGGATTAAAAAAGGTAACCAATAATTAAAGAGGGAGCAATTGTTTTTGCAGTTGCTCCTTTTCAAATATAGGGAGAGGTGGCATATGGTGAATAAAAGAAATACCAAACGGGCTATTGCTTCAGTCAGGAATGTGACATTGCAGGAGCACAGTCCCATCCATGCAGCAGGACCTGTAATAGAACCGGGAAATTGGGAGAAGTATGATCCCTTTCTGCTGATGATGGAAGATAAATTTCAAAAAGGAGCGTTTGACGTTCATCCCCATCGCGGAATTGAGACAGTCACTTATGTTATTAAAGGAGCCATTGAGCACTATGACAGTCATTCCGGTGAGGGCGGTGTATTAGGGCCAGGAGATGTCCAATGGATGACAGCTGGCAGCGGGGTTGTTCACAATGAAGTGCCGTCAGAAGGAATAACTGCCCATTCGCTGCAGCTGTGGATCAATCTTCCGCGGGAGAAGAAAATGACTTCACCAAGATATCAAAACCTCAAAGGCAGTGACGTACCTGTCTGGGAGGAAGAGGGTGCTGTTATTAAGGTCTTCTCTGGTTCCTCCAAGGGTGTTGTATCTCCAACCTTAAATCATGTGCCTGTCACAATGGTTGAAGTAAGGATAGAAAAAGGCGCTAAAGTTTCACTGGACCTGCCTGGGAGCTACAAAGGCTTTATTTATATTATAGAGGGCAGCGGGATTTTTGGGGAAAATGGTGTTCAAGGGGCCAATAGCCAGGTCCTTGAATTGGAACATGGCGGAAACGGTGAAAGTGAAATAGCCGTTAAAGCCGAAGAGCCTATGCGGTTTCTGCTGTATGCAGGCGATCCGGTCAAAGAGCAGGTTGTGGCACGTGGACCGTTTGTTATGAATACAGAAGAAGAAATACGGACCGCTTATAGAGAATATATGAATGGGACCTTTCTAAAATAAGATACGGGTGAGGAGCAGTCTATGGCTGCTCTTATTTCTTGATATAAATGCAGACATTCTGCCTGGTAATCTAGTATAAATTACCAGGTTACTTCACTACAATAATCATATATTTTTAAATTAACTATATTATTTTGAAGGTGAGCCAATGCAGCCAAGTCTAACACCCATCAAGCCGATAGCAAGGCGTGAGAGAAAGAAGTTATATGTCTCTATTAATAAAAAGTTTGTATTCAGTCACCTCGTTTCAGCACTTTGGATGGTTTTTTCTATTTATCTATCATTGCCTTGGCTGAAGGATTTATCAGAAATAGTCACTCTCCCGATCAGCATTTTTATTATTGGCGGTATTGCTTATGTACCGGGCTATATGAATGCCTTTATGGTAATGAGCCTGCTTTTGGACAGGCAGCCATCTTTTAAAAATGCTGATCCTGATAAGGAAGTGACAATGCTTATAGCTGCCTTCAATGAAGAGAAAACAATCTTTCAAACGTTAAGCTATGTGGCAAGTCAGGATTATCATGGGAAAATTAAGGTCATCGTTATAAATAATGGTTCTGCTGACCATACTCACCGTGAAGTAGAAAGAGCTCAAAGGGAGCTTAATCTTACGATTGATATTTTGAATGAACCTAAGGCCGGAAAATTCAATGCATTAAATAGAGGTCTTGAGCATGTGACAACAGAATATGTAATCACACTGGATGCAGATACACTGCTGCATCCTTCAGCAGTCCGCTTTTTAGTATCACGCATGGAAAGCAGTCCCGAAGAGGTAGGCGCGGTGGCAGGCTCCATGCTTGTACGTAATAGCCGGGAAAACCTCCTGACTAAAACACAAGAGTGGGACTATTACCTGGGAATCGCATCAATAAAAAGACTGCAGGGGTTATATCAGGGAACACTGGTTGCTCAAGGGGCTTTCAGTTTATACAAAGCTGACTCAGTCCGTCAGGTAAATGGCTGGCCTGATGCCATTGGCGAAGATATTGTATTAACTTGGAGGCTGCTGCAAATAGAATGGAAGGTATATTTTGAACCGCTGGCTGTTGCTTTTACCGAGGTTCCTTCTTCTTTATCTCACTTTGCCAAGCAAAGATCGAGGTGGGCAAGGGGAATGATAGAAGGACTGAATGAAATCAAGCCATGGAAACAGCCTCAAATCTACACAAAATATTTAACAGGGGTTAATCTGATAATGCCGTATTTAGATATGGTTTATACATTCTTCTGGATTCCGGGATTAATTCTTGCGTTCTTCGGTTATTTCTGGATTGTTGGCCCAACGACCTTGTTTGTGCTGCCGCTTACGATTTTAAGCTACGGTATTTTATATTTGTATCAAAAGCATTATGTGTTTAAAAATTTGAATCTGAAAGTCAGAAAAAATGTATTAGGATTTTTTACATTCATCCTTTTCTATCAAATGATCATGTCACCCATATCGGTCTTTGGATACATACAGGAGTTATTTAAATTAAAGCGTGTCTGGCAATGAACCTTCGCCCTGATTAAAGGAGAAGGTTTTTAATTTATATATGCACATTTTCCTCAATCCCTCTTATAATATGGAAGAAAAAACAATCGAATAGTCCTTTTTTATTGCTTTTGGTTTGGGTTGAAGATAAAATGTTTACCAAAGTAAACTTTTTAAGTTAGGCGCATATACTTATTGATATATATTTTTTTTATGCAAAAGTTGCCCTGGAGAAACTTTTTGGCAATAGAGAAAAAGGAGAGAGTGAAATGTCGCAGGAAGTATTATTTGCATTGGGTCTTACTTTGTTTGCAGGCTTAGCGACAGGTATTGGCAGTTTAATGGCTTTCTTTACTTCTAGAACGAATACGAAGTTTTTATCATTGGCACTTGGCTTTTCCGCAGGTGTAATGATTTATGTCTCCATGATAGAAATCTTTGTAAAAGCCAAAGATGCGCTTGTAGGAGCATTAGGGGAAGTTAGCGGCAACTGGGCAACTGTCGGAGGTTTTTTTGGAGGGATCCTTCTTATAGCATTAATTGACCGGTTTATACCTAAAAAGGATAATCCCCATGAAGTAAGAACAGTAGAAGAAATGAATGATTCCGGCAATGCCGTCCAGGACCCGGCACTCTTGAAAATGGGGACGTTTGCGGCATTGGCGATAGCGATTCATAATTTCCCTGAAGGAATTGCAACGTTTACTTCTGCACTCCAGGATCCTTCGCTTGGCATCGCCATTGCGGCGGCCATTGCCATTCATAACATACCAGAGGGAATTGCGGTTTCAGTTCCTGTCTATTATGCCACAGGAAGCAAGAAGAAGGCTTTTAAGCTCTCATTTTTATCAGGACTGTCAGAGCCTATTGGTGCAGTAGTAGCTTACTTGATCTTAATGCCATATTTAAATGATGTCATGTTTGGTGTCATTTTTGCTGCAGTTGCCGGGATCATGGTATTCATTTCTCTTGATGAATTATTGCCGGCTGCCAAGAAGTATGATGAGGCCCATACCTCCATTTATGGGCTTGTGGCAGGGATGGCTGTCATGGCGCTCAGTCTGCTGCTGTTCATATAACAAAAAAAGCAGTCCCGCACAGCAGTGTGTGCAGGGACTGCTTTTTTAGTGCGCAGTGCCTTTTTCAAAATTACTGCCGCTGACATCGGCAATATTTTCAATTGCCACTAATGCTCCAGGATCAATCTCTTCCACAATGGAACGGAGCGTTGACAATTCAATCCGTGTTACGATTGTATAAATAATCTTTTTGGGCTCTCCAGAAAAAACACCCTGTCCCTGAATATAGGTCATTCCGCGCCCCAATTGCTTTTGGAGTTCGGCAGAGATTTCTTCAGGCACATCAGAAATGATTGTAACCGACTTCAGCTCTTCCATACCTTCCACAACGATATCAATCATTTTGTAAGCAATATAATAGGTGATAATGGAGTACATGGCTGTTTCCCAGCTGAACACGAGGAAAGCTGCAAGAATAAAGATAAATACGTTGACAATCATGATAAATTGGCCAACAGATACCGGACGTTTCTTGCTGACCAGGATGGCGATAATCTCTGATCCATCCAAAGCTCCGCCAGTTCTGATCACAAGGCCAACCCCTGTTCCAAGAATCACTGCTCCAATGATGGTTGCCAGAAATAAATCATTTGTAATAGGCTCAAAATGATGGAGATATGCGGTACTTGCGGATAATACAATAACACCGAATAAGGTATGTATCGTGAATTTCATTCCTATCTTGCGGTAGCCAATATAAAGAAATGGCAGGTTTAGAATAATTAAGAATATACTCATGGTTTTCCCGGTCAGCTCTGCAGCAATTATGGATAGACCGATTATCCCGCCATCAAGAATGCTGTTGGGAACGAGGAAAAGCTCAAGTCCTGCTGCTGCAATCATCGCACCTATTGTGATCATGATGAGCTGTTTTACCTCTTTTATTACCCGTTTTTTCTTTGTCATTGCCATATAATCATGCCCCTCATTTTAAAATACTTACATATTATAGCACTTATCAGGGTGAATTTTTAAGTGAGAAATACTTTGGCTTTAAAAGAGGGAATTAAAGTACATATATTGAATGTATTGAAGCGGAAACGGCGAGGGAAGGTGATTATTTGAAAAGAATAATGGTGATGGGGGCATCGGCAGGCGCAGGGAAATCAACCTTCGCCAGAAAACTGGGTAAGAAAACAGGCATAGAGGTTTATCATCTGGATGTTTTATATTGGAAGCCCGGCTGGGTGGAAAGCGGACTTCAGGAATTTTCGGATGCACAGCATGAAATAGTGAAAAGAAGGCAGTGGATTATGGAAGGTAATTATACCAGCACTTTGGAAATCAGGGCAGCTGCATGCGATTCAGTCATTTATCTTGACCTTCCCCTGTATATTTGTCTGTACAGAGTAGTAAAAAGGTGGCTGATCAACCTGGGCAAAACAAGGCCAGATATGGCAGCCGGGTGCAGGGAAAAGCTGGACTGGAAGTTTATTAAATTCATTGTGACTACATATAAGCGCCGCAAAAAAGAAATGGCTGAAAGGCTCTCTCAATTTAAAACAGAAGGGAAAAAGGTTATAGTACTGAAAAACACTAGGGATATTGATTCTTTCCTGAATAATTTAGATGGCAGGACTGATAAAGCTTTATAAAAACCCCTGCACTATGGCAGGGGCTATTTTTAACTGATTTTTGAAACATTCACCCGACCTGAAAAGAACACGGCACCGCCGCCCATATCGGAAAGCCGGTCGGAGGTCAGTGAATTGACGAGATATTTGCTTCCGGGGATATCTGCCCATATTCCCTGTGAAACTACTGTACCAGGAAGGACAAGCTCTCCAACTGCCGCTTTCAATTCACATTCCCCGCGCTCATTCCAAATGCGGACGATATCTCCATCCTCGATTCCGGCATCCTTCGCATCCTTGCTATTCAAGTGAAGACGGGGCTCTTTCTCCATGCCTGCATGTTTTTCATTATTTGAAAAGGTTGAATTCAAAAAGTTATGATTGGGTGCAGGAACAAATAGAAACGGGAAATTGCCGTCTTCCTTCAGCGGTATATAGGTAGGCAGAGGAGGATAACCGTCATCTTTCATTCTCTGCGAATATAATTCAATTTTTCCGCTTGGCGTCGGCAGCCTGCCGGGAAACAGCGGTTTTACCGCAGCCTTGATAAACTTGTCTCGCTTCAGGGATTCAGCATTGATCTCCTCAATGAAGGGGTTAGCCGGAAAATTTAATGCGGCATCCATCATTTCTTCTTCCGTTTCATAAAATACGTCATCATGAAAGCCCATCCCTTCTGCAAGAAGCCGAAACACTTCGACATTTGACTTTGATTCACCGTATGGTTCAATGACTGGCTCTTGAATCTGCATATAGTGATGCCAATAGGATGAATAAATGTCCTTATTCTCAAATGAGGAAGCGGCCGGAAGCACAATGTCAGCATATTTGGCCGTTTCGGTTAAGAACAGATCATGCACGACAAGGAACAAATCCTTTCTTTGCAGCCCTTTCCTGACTTTATTCCCTTCCGGTGCAACAACAGCAGGGTTGGTTCCATACACATACATAGATTTAATCGGCTGGTCCTGTTCAAGCAGTGCAGAACTGATCCGGTTCATATTAATAGTTAGTGTATTCTTCTTTTGCAGGAGATCAGGCCTTTGCAGGGCTCCGGTGTTAAAAGCCAGATACCCGGAGTTTCCCTTGATGGCACCGCCGCCCTTTAAGAGCCATTGTCCTGTTAGGGCAGGAAGACATGAAATGGTGCGGATGCACATTCCTCCATTGTCATGATGCTGCGGCCCGTTGCCGATCCGGATAAAAGCTGGGGAAGTCTCTCCGTACATACGGGCTAATTTGATAATGTCCTCTTTTGGGACACCTGTTAAACGTGTTGCTGTTTCAGGGTCATACTCCTTCACATGTTCACGAAGTGCCTCATGGCCAACAGTAAACTCCTTCAGAAACGCCTCATCCACTAAATTTTCCGCAAACAGGACATGCATAATGCTAAGTGCAAGAGCAGTGTCTGTGCCGGGTGTAATGGGGATAAACCAGTCGGCCATTTTCCCCGTCTGGTTTTTATGAACGTCAATAACCACGATTTTTGCACCGTTTTTTCTTGCCGTTTGAGCAAGAATCATTTGATGCATGTTCGTGCTGACTGCATTAATGCCCCATAGAATAATGAGCTTTGAATGGATGGTATCTTCTGGATCAATTCCAAAGCTTCCTCCCATGGTGTACGAATATCCTGCTGTACCGGCAGATTGGCAAATGGTTCTGTCAAGCTGGGCTGCTCCGAGTTTATGGAAGAAACGGCGGTCCATACCTTCAGCGTTTAATCTGCCCATGTTTCCATAGAAGCTGTATGGCAGAATGCTTTCAGGCCCATTTTCAGCAATTAGCTCCTTCCATTTGGAGGTAATCGTGTCTATGGCTTCTTTCCACCCAATTCGTACAAAATGACCTTCACCTTTGGTGCCGGCACGTTTCATAGGATATTTAAGGCGATTTCTGTCATATATCCTTGAAGGCATGTTGCGGACCTTATTGCAAATATTCCCCTGTGTGACGGGATGATTGGGATCCCCTTCAATTTTTACGATTTTTCCATCTTTTTTATGTACCAGAAGGCCGCATTGATCCGGACAATCCAGGGAGCAAACAGATGGAAAAACTCCATTTAAGGTACTGCTGTAAGAGTTCATAACCAAAATACCCCTTCCTCTAAGTAATTTGATCATACCATAAAATTCAGATTATTTGATTGATGTCCAGGAGGAGCATGGGGATTTCTAATATGAAACATCAGACCTCATATTTGGAACTTTGCCTTGAAAAAACTTTTGTAAAATTGGTTCTATAGATTTTTTAGTTCAGAAAAAACTGAGCAGGTGAATAGATGGTAATGAAAATAGCGATAATAGATGATCATAAGCTTTACAGAGAAGGCATCAAACGAATTCTGGAAATGGAAGAGGGCATTGAAGTAGTTGCCGAAGGGGAAGATGGCCGTGATGCTCTTAAAATTGATAAAGCTTTTAAGCCGGATGTAATGATTATGGATATCGATATGCCTAATATGAATGGCATCAAGGCTACGGATAAGCTGAATGAGAACAAAACGAAAAGCAAGGTCATTATTTTATCTTTTTATGATGATGAAAATTATGTCACCCGGGTTCTGCAGAACGGCGCCGCCGGATACCTAATCAAAGATATTGGTGCTAAAGGGCTGGTCGAGGCAGTCAGGGTTGTTGCGGAAGGCGGCAGTTATCTGGATCCGAAGGTTACGAAAAATATCATTAAGGAATATAGAAGGCTGACAGAATTTAATTCAGCCAGCAATCATGTTTCAAGTCAAAGCTATCAGCGGCCGCTCCATATATTGACAAGGCGCGAATGTGAGGTGCTGCAGCTTCTGGCGGACGGGAATAGCAATACTGATATCAGCAAGGTGCTTTTTATTAGCGATAAAACGGTAAAAAACCATGTCAGCAGCATTTTAAGAAAGATTAAGGTCAATGATCGGACACAGGCCGTACTCAAGGCGATTAAAAGAGGCTGGGTCAATATCGGATAGATTTCACTATTGTACTGTTTTTTAAAGGCATGTTCACCGGAGCATGTCTTTTTGTGCTTGGGGATGAGTAAGTCTCGGCAGTAAAAGAAATGATAAATTGGAAGAGCCTGAAAAGATAGGTGATAATATGAACAGGTTTTATAAACGCTACTCAGATTTAATTTTTCATTTGCTCAGTGAAAATAAGTGGATCAGCTTAGCACAGCTGGCAGAACGAACAGGCTTTTCCAAAAGCACGATATGGCGTGATCTGGAATTCCTGGAGACGATTCTGCCGGAGAATTGGAAGCTGGAAAAGCATGAGACCTTGGGTATTAAGCTAAAAAAGCCTGAAAGCGGCACACTGGAAACAATCTTAAGTGAAATTCGAAAAAAAAATACGTATTTTCATACGTTAAAGCTGATTTTAAAGAGCGATGGAATTGACATTGCCCAAATTTCCAATAAAGTCCATATTAGCCGTTCGACAGCATACCGCCACATCGAGAAGCTGCAGGAAGTGCTAAAGGAATCACAGCTTGCCTTAACTCCAAGTCCTTTCAAAGTAGTTGGGGATGAAAGAATTATCAGGCGTTTTCTTATGCAATACTTAGATTTGATGAGTTTTAGCCCTGAAGCTGAGCAGGAATGGCTGCATTCCGGGGGGTTTCAGCAGGATTTACTGGAAGTAACATCAGAACACTCTATTACATTGCGGACAGGAGCCATTCAACGACTCAAAATGGTTATATATATATCAAATCTGCGTATATCTATGGGATATTTTGCAGCGTTTCCAATAGCTTTCCTGAATGTATATAAAGATAGTAAATTTTTTCTCGCTGCTAAAGACTTAATGCATTATATCGCTAAAGAAAAGATTCCGTCCAGGGAGACACAGCTTCAGGAGATTCTGTTCTTTGCTGTATATTTAATGAGCGAGGAAAGGCCTACGAATCGGGCCAAGCATCTGCGGTATCTGCGAAGGAGAAGGATAGGCGAAAAAGAACATCCTTTTTCTGTCTGCTTAGAACGCCTTTCAGACATAGCCGGCTTCAATCTGACAGATGATGATATCTTTTTATTTCACATTTACCAGACCTTTAAAAGGATTCATCTTGGGAATGAATTTAATACTGAAACACTGCAAAGCTCAATGCTTCAGCATCTGCCGTATTATGAGACAAACCCGCTTTTTCAAACATTAGAAAAACTGGTAGCCGAGACATTCTCGAAAATCCCTCTTGTTTTTAGTAAATTGAATGTACTTGAGATTTTTACTCTTTTCCAGGCTGCTATCCTGCGAAGGAAAAATAAGCATGTCATACAGGCTGCACTGGTATGCCGGACATACTATGAAAAAGATTATATCAGGGAAGTATTAAAATATCATTTTGGACACCAGCTTGCCATATCAACCCTTGATTCATCAAGTGTTGATTTAATTTCAGAGTATGAGGAGTTTGATTTAGTCATTTCTACTGAGCTCAATCAGTCATCTAAGCTGATAGGACACCTGCCGGCCATTAATGTTTCTGCCTTTCCGACAGGGTCAGAGCTTATGGAAATCAGGCAATTCATTCATGACCATTTCTTTGAACAAATCGGGCTGGATAAAGAAATGATCTATCCTTTTGAAAAATAAGCAGGAAAAGAAGACGCCTTCAAAGCTGAAGGCGTTTTTTATTTATTTTCTGAAACATGTTGATTTTGATAATCATTATCAATTAAAATAAAATAAATGATAATCTTACACAAACATAGGTTATATTTTAAGGAGGCGTGGATTTGAATAAAAGCCCTCAAGTATCCGTACGCACTATGACTGACCAGAATTTAACGGACTTTATTCGGTGTCCTTATAGATTTTATTACACACATATCGAAAAGAAAAAGCATCCTCTTGGCTGGCGTCAGGCCATTCAGCATATTATCAATAAAGTCGTTTCATCCTATTTTCAGCTGCCGCAAAGCCATCGGACACCTGCAAATGTTATGATGCTGATCGATCAATATTGGAGAAGGCTCCAGCTGCGCATGTTTGACTCCCACCTCCAATATTATATGGCTGCAGCTGCAGTAACAGATGGGTTAATGAGAAACTTAAGCAGTGAATCGGAAATAGCTCAGCCGCTGTTTTTGTATGAAAAGTTTAAAATGAATCTTAAAGAGCTGAATGCAGATCTCTCATTAACTTTTGATGTCGCGGAATGGCAGCAGGATACTTTTATAGTGAAGAAATTCCTGGTGGATGCTGACGAGCAAATGCTTGAGCTTTATAGTCATCTAACAGTGGTTTTTTCAGAAAGGGTATTTGGAATAAGGCCGGCCAGAATTGAAGTTGTGACATTAATGGATGATGAGAGGCACGTATTCATTCCAAGTAAAGATAGCCTTGAAGCGGGATTAAACTATTTGCAGATGATGAAGACGCTTCTCGAAGACACAAACAAGTTTTCGGAATTGTACAATATGAATGAGTGTCCAGCCTGTCCTTTTCAGGATGTCTGTGACAGGGACGGAAAGATTGAGGGAAAACACAAATACTTATCCTAAAAGGCGCCTGGGAAAACCAGGCGCTTCTGCTGTTAATGAATTGATTTAGGGTGAATGTATTTCCATTGCTTTTAATTGGATTTCCCGCTAAAGTTTTTAGAAGGATGTAAGTAGAAAGGCTGTGAATCTTTTTTGAGAATACTTATTACAGGTGCAAACGGATTTTTAGGGAAAAAGCTCTCACTCAAGCTTTTGGAACAGGGGCATGAACTTTATTTATTAGTCAGAAGCAGAAAGCGGCTGGATGCCTTCATGCAAGGCGAAGCACGCGGCTTTTCCAGGAAGATTCATATATTGGAAGGCGATGTTACAGAAGAGCATCTTGGATTGAATAGAAAATTAGTGGATTCATTAAAAGGAAAGATAAATGCCTTTTACCATGGTGCAGCCCTTCTGTCATTTGATGAAAAAGATCGGGATAAGACTTTTGAAGTGAATGTGGGAGGCACAGAGAATGTTCTAAAGCTTGCTTTGGTAATAAATTGCCCAAAGGTTTTATATATCAGTACCGCCTATACGGTCGGTACAGAGGTCTCGGGTGCGGAGGCTCTATACTCAACGGAAAGGAAGTTTGTGAATCCCTACGAAGCTTCCAAATGCGAGGCAGAACACCTCGTTTATACTTTTCGGGATAAATTGGATATTGTTATTCTCCGTCCAGGGATTATCATTGGTGATTCCAGGTCAGGTGAAGCTGATACAAACTTCGGCTTATATGGTTTTCTAAAAGGCATCAAGATCTTAAAAAAAAGGGCGATGCGGAAACAGGACGGCCGAACCTGCAGAATCTATCTGGATCCTGAAGTGGCCCAGAACTTTGTACCGGTGAATTATGTTATAGATACTCTGAATGCTGCCTTGATTCATGGAGTGAATGGCGGTATTTACAATATTACAAATCCTAACCCGCCTTTACAGTCAGATATATATGAAATAGTAAAAGAGGTATTGGGTTTTTCGCAATTGGAGATGTGTGTCCCTGAATCCTCTGCAGAAATGTCTATTGAGGAAAAGACCTTTCATGAATCAATGAGCATTTTCCATAGTTATTTTCAGCGGACCATTTATTTTCCATCAGACAATACGGAAAAGCTGCTTGCAGCTGCAGGGGTTCCCATGCTGCAGATGGATCGAGAGGTATTAACGAGAATAATAGCAGGATATTTGCTTAATAAAACGAGTGTATCTTCTTAGTGGAAAAAGACCGGGATATGAATTCCCGGTCTTTATTTTTATTCACCCTCCCCCTGTTTCCAGGGGGTTTTTAAAATCCTTCGGTTTTTGACTTCCATCGTTTGAATTTGATTCAATTCCTCAATTAGGTCATGAATGGATAGAATCTCGTATAGAATAGCTGTTTCTGGCTGAACATGGTGGTGTGTGCGAGGTTTTAAACCGGCCCCGGGGTTCTGCTGTTTTTGCTCAAAAAACCACTGTGTTACTTCGCTGATTTTTTTATAATGACTATCTGTAATCAGGAAGTCCGGTTCATATAGTCTGTTTTTTAAATCCTCAAGAACTGATGCGGCAAGATTTTTCCTTTCCGACTCCATGTCTGGCCTTCCAGGCGGCAAAAAAACCAGGTTTCCAATGTGATAGGAGATTTGCTTTAAAATCGTCAGTTTTTTATATTCATAATGAAATTCACGCATATCTTCACGGCTGAATCGGTGAAACCTATATTCAGATTTTTGATAATGGCATAAAGTTTCGGTTTTATCGATATCTTTAATAAGGCTCTGGAAATCAGCACGGGCAGTGCCATTTGATTCCAGCATATTAAAAACCTCATGGCCTCTTTTAAATAATATGTCGCCCGATCGCCGGTAGAGGGCCTGGATATTTTTCATAATTGATTTTGAGTAATCGGGCGGCATGACCAATAAATTAACAGCTGTAGACACAACTATACCAGTCGAAGTAGTTCCCAGTCTGATGAAAAAAGAGGACAGATAATGGTCCTGGACGGTAGATATCATTGCAACACCCGTCAAGGTTGCGACAAGCATCCCATCTTGAAGCTTAAGCTTATGGCAGGCAATGATTGTCGCGAGCGACACTGAGGCATAACTATACGGACTGTCTCCAAAAATGAATGTAAATAAAACAGCAAAGCCCGCTCCAATAGCTGCGGCTGGAAATCTTACATATGCTTTCCGGATGGAGTCTGCAACAGTTGGCTCAATCGTAACGATTGCCGTAATTACTGCAAACATGGCCGGCCATTTCAGCATATGGCATATAAAGGCTGTTATAAAAACAGCCAGCCCGGTTTTGGCAATTCTTCCTCCAATAAATGTATATGGAATAGTCTGTTTCATAAAAAAACCTTCTTTAAACCTCTGGCTTTGAATTTATTAATATCTTAGTGCAACTCATCAATAAGAGCAAATGCAAATCTTCTGATAAAAAAGAATATCCCGGTGACATAATCAGATAGTATGTTAAAATAGACAACTATAAAGTGTAGATAATGAATATATATAAGAGTTTAACAAAGGGGAAGGGTGAGATTAAGTGTCAATTGAAAGTGTGAAAGCCCATTTTAAGAAATGGGATCGGGAACAGGATGTAATGGAGTTTGATTCTTCAAGCGCAACTGTAAAAGAGGCTGCTGAAACAATCGGTGTCAGCACTGCGCAAATTGCCAAGACTCTTTCCTTCAAAGGTGATGAGGATGAAGCAATCCTGGTAGTGGCAGCCGGTGACGCGAAAATTGATAACAAAAAATTCCGGAAAACGTTCGGTTTCAAAGCACGCATGCTTTCATCCGAGGAAGTTCTTGAACAGACTGGGCATGCGGTAGGCGGAGTTTGCCCATTTGGATTGAAGAATGACCTGGATATCTATCTGGATGAATCTATGAAAAGATTCGAAACCCTTTTCCCTGCGTGCGGTAGCAGCAATTCTGCCATTGAACTTACACCTGCTGAAATTAATACATATTCAGATGCAAAAGCCTGGGTGGATGTCTGCAAGGACTGGGAGGATGCACTGATCGTTGATCGTCCTCTTGAAAAAATTACGAAATAGGCAGTTTATCATAAAAAAATGTTGTATTATTATACTGGTGAATGAATAAATAGATTGCAGATTAGGAGAACGAATATGGGAAAGAATTTGATTATTAAAAAAATCGATGAACTTCAAAATGAGTTTAATAGAATCAGCACCTACATTGGCGAGAACCCTGAACTGGGACACGAAGAGTATAAGGCATGCAAAGTATTGACAGATGAGCTGAAAAAGCATGGTTTTGCCGTGGAAATTGGCACTTGCGGTTTGCCGACTGCTTTCACGGCAACTTATGACAGCGGGAAAGAAGGGCCAGTAATCGGTTATATGTCTGAGTACGATGCATTGCCTGAAGTCGGGCATGCATGCGGCCATAATCTTATTGGGACAATGGGAATTGCTGCCGGAATAGGTCTGAGTAAAGTGATTCATGAAATAGGAGGGAAAGTCATCGTCTTTGGAACGCCTGCAGAGGAGACAAAGGGCGGCAAGGTGACCATGGCTGAAGCGGGTATTTTTGACGTTTTGGATGCAGCGATTATGGTTCATCCCCTTGACAATTATGTGAAGAGCGGAACATCACTGGCGATGGATGCAATCCAGTTTGAGTTTTTTGGAAAGTCAGCGCATGCCGCTGCCAGCCCGCATTTGGGAATTAATGCGCTGGATGCTGTTCTGCAGACGTTCAACAGCATAAATGCTCTGCGCCAGCATATCAAGCCAGATGCCAGGATTCATGGAATTATCACAGAAGGGGGCAAAGCGGCTAACGTTGTCCCAGATTATGCTGTTGCACAATTCTATGTTCGTTCTGCGAAACGTGAATATGTAAATGAATTAGTAGAAAAGGTCAAGAAATGTGCTGAAGGGGCTGCTCTGCAGACTGGCGCTGAAATGAAATGGTCGTTTTATGAATTTTCTTATGATGATATGGTTACGAACAGCCCTTTATCGGAAGCGTTCAATAAAGAACTGATTTCCCTCGGTGTAAGTGAGGAGGAAATAATGGAGCAGAAGGATGGCTCAGGTTCTCTTGATATGGGAAATGTCAGTCAGGCAGCCCCCTCCATTCATCCTTATATTAAAATCTGCAATGAGGCATATGCCTGCCATACACATGAATTCCGCGAAGCTGCCATGAGTGATCAGGCCAGAGAAGCCATGATCCTCGGAGCCAAAGCAATGGCACTCACAGGGTATGAAGTGTTAACAAACAAGGAGCTTCTCCAAAAGATTAAAGCAGAATTTGAGTCAAGCCGGGCATTTGCTTAAGTGCCAAAATAAGGCCATGATCCTTAAATGGATCATGGCCTTTTTATTAGGATAAACTCTCCCATTCTGAATACAATCCGGTTCCATTACAGCCCTGGCAGTCAAATTGATTAGCATGATAAGCGAATTCATTCCCTGGATAGAGTGAAAAACCCCTGCCGTAACAGTCTGGACACTTATTTTCTTCCTTCATGCGATTAACATGGTTTTGATATCTCATTTCGCGCCATTCATTAAAGGCATTCAATAATCCCATCTTTTTCACCTCAGCCAATTTTTCCTTATTTTGAATAAATTGGGCAGATTTTATACACCTCTACACAATAATATATGCATAAAATAGGACTAGTGTGAAAAAAGCTTGTCTTATTTTTAGGTTTTTTTCCAAGGATTTTTGTCTTTTGTTTATGTTTTCAACTCGCTTCAGGCACATAGAGAACCGGCTGGGAGGACTGAGCCTCCCGCGGGACATTTAATAAGCTTCCTCGAATGAACATCGCACGAAGAGAATGCGTTAGCATTTTCGGCGATGGAGTGCACACAGCGAAGATCAGCTCAGCAAATTAATCTAGGTTAATATTATTTTTTTTTCCATTTTTCGCTAAGGGCTTCGATAAAAATGCTGACATTCCTTTTGTCCTGCATAATGGGGGAAAGTACATAGGAAAGAGTGCGTTTGAATTCGTGATTTTTCACCTTTATAATCGACAGATTGTTTTGTTTTACGTCCCTTGCCACCACACTCCCGGAAAGAATGCTCATTCCCAGCCCGTTAATGAGTGTTTCTTTTATCCCCTGGTTGCTGCTGATCGTCAGGAGAGATTTCACCTTAAGACCATTTGATCTGACCACATGGTTAAAATACTCCCTGGTTCCTGACCCATTTTCCCTCATAATCCATGCCTGATCCTGCAGATCAGCAATGGTTGCTTCTTCTTTTTGTGCCAGTGGATGCTGTGTGGAGGTTACAATAAATAATTCATCTTCTAAAAAGGGAGTAACTATTAGCTCTTTTTCATTTGTCTGGCCCTCGATTAAGCCGATATCGACATGATGGGAGCGGGTGGATTGAACAACTTCCTCCGTGTTGGCAATCGTAACATGAAGATTCAGTTCGGGATATTCATTCTGCAGGTCAAGCAGAAGGGAAGGAAGGACATATTCCCCTATCGTGAAGCTGGCCGCAATTTTCAGATCCCCTTTAATGGAATGCTGCTGATCTAAAATTTCCTGCCGGGTTTGCTCATAGATGGTAATCATCTGCTTGGCCCGGTCATATAATATTTCACCGCTGGGCGTAATCTTCAAGTATTTTGGAGAACGCTGAAAGAGCTTTGTCTGAAATTCCTTCTCCAGATTTTTGATATGAAGGCTGACACTGGGCTGTGACATGAGCAGGAGCTCGGCCGTTTTCGTAAAATTTTTTACTTCAGCCAAGGTGACGAATGTTTTTAACGCATCATAATGCAAAAATATCACCCTTTTTATAATTAATAATATTAATAGTTATGATAATTAATATTTATTTTACTAATGCTAAATCATTAGGTAAAGTATTAGATATATATTTTTTACTTATAAACCCGACTTTTTTTATAGGAAAAGAAGAATTTTAAAGAAATAAGAATAAACCAGCCTATTTCAGCTGGTTTGCGAGGTGGATCATGTTGCAACTTCAGGTAATGAACAGTCCGTTTAACCAGGAGCAGACAGAGCTCCTAAATCGTCTACTCCCAACTCTGACGGAGACTCAAACCCTCTGGCTGAGCGGGTATCTTGCCGCTGTACAGTCTTCATCATTGCAGGCTGCACCGGCAGTAGAGGAACGTCCAGCACCGGCAGCGATGCCGTCCATTCCAAAAGAAGTGACCATTTTATTTGGATCACAGACCGGGAATGCGCAAAATCTGGCAAAAAAAGCCGGGAAAACGCTCGAGGAAAAAGGCTTTCAAGTAACGGTCTCAAGCATGAGCGACTTTAAGCCTAATAATCTTAAAAAGGTTAAAAACCTGTTAATTGTCGTCAGTACGCATGGTGAGGGAGATCCTCCTGATAACGCGCTGACATTCCATGAATTCGTTCATGGAAAAAGAGCCCCGAAACTGGAGGACTTCAGGTTCTCTGTTCTGGCACTTGGAGACAGTTCTTATGAATTCTTCTGTCAGACTGGGAAGGATTTTGATAAGCGATTGGAAGAGCTTGGCGGAACAAGAATTACGCCAAGGGTAGACTGCGACCTTGATTTCGACGAGCCTGCAGCCCAATGGGCGGAAGCTGTTTTATCCGGTTTGAGCGAAGGGGGAAGCAGCAGTCTGTCTCCTTCAGCAGCGTCAGTATCAGCTGCTGCACCAGCCGAAACAGTTTATTCCCGTTCTAACCCATTCAGGGCAGAAGTGCTCGAGAATATTAATCTCAATGGCCGCGGCTCCAATAAAGAAACACGCCATCTTGAGATTTCACTGGAAGGTTCAGGGCTGACGTATCAGCCTGGTGACAGTCTTGGAGTATATCCGGAAAACGATCCGGAATTGGTTGATCTCCTTTTAACTGAAATGAACTGGGATCCTGAGGAAACAGTCAGAGTGAAAGAAGCAACAGTAACATTAAAAGAAGCGCTTATGGCACACTTTGAGCTTACTGTCCTGACCAAGCCGCTAGTGGAAAAGGCTGCAAAGTTCTCCGGAAATGAAGAGCTTCATCAGCTTGTCTCAGACAGCACTCAACTGAAATCCTATATTGATGGGCGCGATTTAATTGATTTAGTGCGTGATTTTAAGCCATGGAACAGCACGGCACAGGAGTTTATCTCTATTTTGAGGAAAATGCCTGCACGTCTTTATTCCATCTCGAGCAGCTTTGAAGCGAATCCGGATGAAGTTCATTTAACAATCGGTGCTGTCCGCTATGATGCCCATGGCCGTGAACGCAAGGGGGTCTGCTCGATTCTTTGTGCAGAACGCCTACAGCCTGGTGATACACTGCCAGTGTTTATTCAGCAGAATGAAAACTTCAAACTGCCTGAAAATCCAGACACACCTATTATCATGGTCGGTCCGGGAACCGGAATTGCACCGTTCCGCTCATTTATGCAGGAGCGTGAAGAAAGCGGCGCGGAAGGGAAGTCCTGGCTGTTCTTCGGCGACCAGCATTTCGTGACGGATTTCCTTTATCAGACTGAATGGCAGAAGTGGCTTAAGGATGGAGTGTTATCCAAGATGGACGTCGCTTTTTCCCGTGACGGTGATGAGAAGATTTATGTTCAGCATAGAATGAAGGAAAACAGCAGGGAGCTATTCCAGTGGCTCGAGGAAGGTGCAGCTGTTTACATCTGCGGCGATGAGAAAAACATGGCGCATGATGTCCATAACACACTCATTGATATTATTGAAAAAGAAGGCGTAATGAGCCGCGAACAGGCTGCGGAATATCTGGCCGATATGCAGAAAAATAAACGCTACCAGCGCGATGTATATTGATTTGGAAGGAAGGAGTTTTACAGCATGGTAAACCCAAACTTAAAAGCACCGGATGGCCCTCCAAGTGATGTTGAGGGAATTAAGGAGCGAAGCAACTATTTGCGCGGAACGCTGGCGGAAGTTATGCAGGACAGGATCAGCGCCGGTATTCCCGATGATGATAATAGATTAATGAAGCACCATGGGAGCTATCTGCAGGATGACAGGGATCTGCGGAATGAACGTCAGAAACAAAAGCTTGAACCAGCTTATCAGTTTATGCTCCGCCTTAGGCTTCCCGGAGGGGTCGCAACCCCCGAGCAATGGCTGGTTGTGGATGACCTGGCTGAGAAGTATGGCAACGGCACACTGAAATTAACTACACGCCAGACCTTTCAGATGCATGGAATCCTGAAATGGAATATGAAAAAGACTATTCAGGCTATCCATTCGACAATGCTTGATACAATCGCGGCATGCGGAGATGTGAACCGGAATGTCATGTGCATCTCCAATCCCGATCAATCGGAAATACATGAGGAAGTGTATGAGCTGGCGAAGATGCTGAGTGATGATCTCCTGCCGCGCACACGTGCCTATCATGAAATCTGGCTGGATGAAGAAAAAGTAGCCGGCTCTCCTGATGTTGATGAAGAAATTGAGCCGATGTATGGCCCGCTATATTTGCCGCGGAAATTTAAGATTGGGATCGCTGTGCCGCCTTCAAATGATATTGATGTCTTTTCACAGGATCTCGGCTTTATTGCAGTCGTGGAAGATGGCAAGCTGACTGGCTTTAACGTAGCTATCGGCGGCGGAATGGGGTTCTCTCATGGAGATAAGGCAACCTATCCGCAGCTTTCAAAGGTTATTGGCTTTGTGCCGCCAGATAAAATCTATGAAGTGGCTGAAAAGGTTATTACGATTCAGCGCGATTACGGTAACCGCTCTGTCCGGAAAAATGCACGTTTTAAATATACAGTTGACCGCCTTGGGCTGGAGACTGTGATTGAAGAGCTGCAAAGCCGCTTAGGCTGGAAACTGGAGGAAGCCCGCGGATTCAAGTTTGATTCCAATGGTGACCGCTATGGATGGGTTAAGGGCATCCGCGGAAAATGGCATTTTACCATGTTCATAGAAGGAGGCCGTGTGGCTGACTATGAAGATTATAAGCTGAAAACAGCATTGCGGGAGATTGCCAAAGTTCATAAAGGTGATTTCAGGCTGACGGCCAACCAGAACCTGATTATCGGAAGTGTAGCTGATGAGGATAAGGCAGAGATTGAGTCGCTTATTGAAAAATATGGTCTAACAGACGGAAGCCGCTACAGTGCACTCCGCCGCGGATCCATGGCCTGTGTTGCCCTGCCGACCTGCGGATTGGCAATGGCTGAGGCTGAACGGTATCTGCCTGGATTGATCGATAAAATTGATGAAATCGCCGATGAGGCGGGCTTGAGGAATGAAGAAATCACGATCCGCATGACCGGCTGCCCGAATGGCTGCGCGCGACATGCGCTCGGCGAAATCGGCTTTATCGGCAAGGCAGTCGGCAAGTACAATATGTATCTCGGGG
Organism: Cytobacillus sp. GQ23; assembly: GCF_059758675.1. NCBI lineage: Bacteria > Bacillati > Bacillota > Bacilli > Caryophanales > Bacillaceae > Cytobacillus > Cytobacillus sp. GQ23. The sequence goes on along the minus strand of NZ_JCAXER010000005.1, from coordinate 43,276 downwards.
CAGCCTTTGACGGAAGCCGCCTTAGCAAAATGTACCGCGAAAATATCGGGGAAGAAGAAATCTTGAACGAGCTGCGCGTCATCCTGCCGCGCTACGCCCGCGAACGTCTGGACGGCGAGCATTTTGGCGACTTCGTGATCCGTACGGGACTTATTGAAGCTACTACGGATGGAACTAATTTTCATGATTGATTGAGTTTGAGGAAAGACGGGGCTGGTGCCCTGTCTTTTTTTCTTGGTGTGCGAGTGAACGCACAGAAATAATTTTATCCGCACATATTATGGGCTTATGCGCACACAAATTTGGTTATCCGCACACAAATATCTTCTATCCGCACATAAACCCACTTTTGGGGCGTTTTTCAAAGAGAGTTGTAATAGATTTTTTAGTATAAATCAAGATTGCAGCGGTTAATGGACCCTCAAAGAGCGAAAAACGCCTTAATTGAGCTACAAACCTGTCTTTTTTTAATAGTGTGTGAGTGAGCGCACAGAAATAATTTTATACGCACATATTTTGGGCTTAACCGCACACAAATTTGGTTATCCGCACACAAACACACTTTTGGGGCGTTTTCAAAAAGATTTGTAATAGAAATTCTTGAAAAAAGCAAGATTGCAGTAGAAATGATTCTTAAAGACTGAAAAATCTCCTTAATTGAGCTAGGACTTTGTCTTTTCGCCAAGTTTGCCAGTGAACGCACAGAAATAATTTTATCCGCTCACATATTGGGCTTATGTGCACACAAATTTGGTTATCCGCACATAAACTCACTTTTGGGCCGTTTTCAAAGAGATTTGTAATAGAATTTCTAGTATAAAGCAAGATTGGAGCGGAAAATGATCCTCAAAGAGTGAAAAATCTCCTTAATTGAGCTAAGACTTTGTCTTTTCACCATAGTGTGGAGTGGACGCACATAAATAATTTTATCTGTACATATTTTTTGCCTATGCGCACACAAAATCGTTTTTGCGCACACAAATTCATCTATCCGCACATAAATACTTTTTTAGTAGTTTTCCAAAAGGATTTCCAGATAGTATTGAAGAATCCACTAGTATAAAACAAGAATGGAGTGAAAAAATGATCCTCAAAAAACGAAAAATCCCTCTTTTAATATGTAAAACAGAAGCCCTCCTCCGCAGGCTGCCATCCCACCACCAAAAAATCCCACTCATAAACGAGGATTTGAATAAAAGACTTGCAGGTTATAAAGGAGAAGCTTCATTGGATTTTCCTCTTGATTTTCTGGATAGCAAGGAATATTTTATTCTTCATGATCTTCGCTTGCCGGATCATGATCGCTTTTTCCAAATTGATACACTCATCCTTACGAAAAAATTTGCACTAGTACTGGAAGTGAAAAATATTACAGGACTTCTTCATTTTGATACAGTATACAATCAATTAATACGTATTAAGAATGGCAAAGAGCAGGTTTTTCCTTGTCCTTTACTTCAGGTTAATCGACAGGCGTCACAACTAAGAAGGTGGCTAAAAGCCAGTGGCAGTATGGAAGATTTACCTGTTTTATCTTTTGTAGTCATTAGTAATCCGCATACAGGAATTAAAGTTATCCCTTCACATATTGACCTCAGCCGTAAAGTTATACACCGAAATACTCTTCCTTTAAAGATTGTGCAAATAGAAAATTCCATTAAGAAAGAAATCAGTGAAAAAACACTTAAAAAGATCATTCGTTTATTAAAGAAGCAGAGCACAGAGCAGGAAAGCTCTATTCTATCAAGGTACCAGATCCATCAATCTGAAATACTTACTGGTGTATTCTGTCCTGCCTGCAGCTTTTTGCCCCTCCAAAGAGTAAGCCGCACATGGTACTGTCCCAAATGTAATCTGAAAAATATAGATGCTCATGTGCAAGCATTACACGACTATAGCCTTCTGCTGGGTAATGCCATCACAAACAAGGAACTCAGAAACTTTCTTCATATCTCTTCTTCCTATACTGCAACCCGACTTCTCCAATCCCTTAATCTCCCGCAAACCGGAGCTCAGAAAAATAGAACATATACACTCATATTCCCCGAGGAATCTACAAATCAAAAAGGAATTAAAAGAGGTATTCATTAGGAAATGTCGAAACATTTAGATATCTACATAACAGCCAAAGGAGGATTTTTATCATGCCAAACGAGGAAATGCTTTTAATTCCAGGACCTACGCCTGTAGTAGATTCGATTTATGAGGCGATGTCACAAGAGACAAGGGGACATACGGATCCGAGGTTTGCCGCTGTTTATAAGAGTGCGATTGAGAAAACGAGGGAGATGCTGAAGACGGATGGAGAGGTGCTTGTCATTTCCGGGTCCGGGACGATTGCGATGGAAATGGCTCTCGTGAACACGGTAGCAGCAGGAGAACGACTATTGATTATCAGCCAGGGCTTTTTCGGTGATCGTTTCTTGCATTTAGCTAAGGCGTTCGGAATCCAGGCAGATATTATTCAGTCTGAATGGGGTAAGCAGGTGGACCCCGCAGCAGTTGAGGAGAAACTTGCTTCTCATTCCTATAAAGCTGTGACGATTACCCATGCGGATACATCAACAGGTGTGTCGGCTGATCTGGATTCCCTGGTGCCTATCATTAAGAAGCACGGGGCACTTGTCATTCTGGATGGAGTCTGTGCTACGGCGGCAATGGAAGAGGATATGAGCAAGTCATATGGAGAAGGGAAAATTGATGTGGTCTTAACAGGATCACAGAAAGCAATCGGTGTACCGCCGGGACTCGCAGTTGTAGCATTCAATGAGACAGCACTGGCTGCCCGCGAACAAATGGAACATGTACCTGCCTATTATTGTGATATCTATAATTGGATTCCCATTATGCATGATCCGCAAAAATACTTTGCCACGCCGCCTGTGAATTTGATTTATGCCTATGACGAGGGAATGAGGCTGGTATTAGAGGAGGGAATGGAACAACGCTATAAGCGTCATGAAACCTACGGCAAAGCAGTACGTGCGGCACTTGCTGAATATGGAATGAAGGCAATTGCCGAGGAAAAGGCCGCATCAGCCACTCTCAGCTGTATTCTTTACCCTGAAGGGATGGATGATGCTGAATTCCGTTCATCCCTTGCGAAAAAAGGTGTCATTGTTGCCGGAGCACTGGCCCATCTTGCAGGGAAAGCATTCCGAATCGGCCATATGGGGAATACGACAGAAGATATGCTTGAAAAGGCCATTGTGCTGATCGGGGAAACAATGAACGAATTGGGTTTTGAGGCAGATATCCAAAAAGCAGCTGATAGATTTAGAGAACTGGCATTGCCTGTTGCTTAATAAGATGCCTGATTTGACTCAGACAGAACTTGGGGAATTAAAACTAATAGGGATCCGCATCATATGCCCGCCTGATCAGTATCCCGCTGAAATTCCTAAGGCAATTCATCTTTTATCTGAACGCCTAACAGAAATCAAGGGAGCTATAAATCCTGAGCAGCTTGTTGGTGCCTTCAAAGTGGAGGAAGATTCTCCTGAAGAAGACGGATATTGGATTGGCATAGAGGTGAAGGAATTTATTCGTGTTCCTGATGGGATGTTCTCATTAAAAATTCCACCGCAAAAATATGCTTCTATCCGGCACAAAGGACCTAATGATGAGATTGGAAATTCCTACAGGAAACTGCACAGATGGATTGAAGAAAAGGGATACAAACGGCTGAAAAATAAGTGGCACATAGAAATCCATCATAGCTGGGAACGGCTAGAGGATTTAGATATAGAGCTGCTGGATACGATCGCATGATGTTAAAGACTGCCTTCCCGGCAGTCTTTTCCCTGAAATAAAAGAAGGGAGAATAAAAGAGTGATAGAGTATCGAATTAAACATATGAAGGGATACGATGAAAAAATAGGAGACTTGGTTCTGAAGCATATTGCATTTGTTGAATATGTTCACCAAATCATTACGTTTGAAAACAGAGATCTAACGACCAAGAACATTTAAAATGGGCCGCTGCGTATGAACTGGGTGAAAAAGCAAGGCGTGAAATCAATAATCATCCCCTTGAATATGATTTGGAGGAACTGTCAGCAATTAGAGAGAAAACGTTAATACATTTAACAGCGAAACAGGATAGCTGGCTGCTCAAAGGAAATAAATAAACCTGCTGCCTTTTTCCAAAAATATGAAACTTAAACTTCCATTAGTTCGTATATAAGGAAAACAATTAAAGGCGGTTATATTTGATGAAAAAAATGAATTGGGGTTTTTCGGGCAGCGGAATGGCTTTTGGACTGTCTATGGGATTAGTTTTTGGAATGCTTTTTGACAATTGGGCCTTGGGCATTGCCATGGGAGTTGCCTTTGGGGCTTCGTTTGGATCAGCAGATAAGAAATAAAGGAGATTCTGCCATGATTAAAAATAAAAAGCTGTTTATGGCATCAATGATCTTATTCGTTATATCTATGGCTATGAATTTTCCTTTCCCGAATGAGTATCCCTTAGGTGATGAAGGAACTGCGGTTTTCACTATTCCTATCAATTCAGCAGAGGGCATTTATTATAAAGGTGTATTCAATCTCATTTTACTTATATTGGGAATTGTGTTCCTGCATCGTTCTCTTGAAAAGTATCATTTGCGATCATTTTTCGCCGTTATTATCATCTTTTCCCTTCTTCCTCCTTATCTGGCAGAGACGTATCAAAAAACGCTGGCAAATGGGATCAATGCTGTTTCTTATATAAAAGATGAAAGTCGTTGTACGTTTGAAATGACAGGTAAAGATACTTTGAAGGGAATTTGTCAGCTGCCATTTGAAAATTACAGCAATGATGAAGTGTCTTTTACTATCGGCTTTTATGACAAATACTTATTCGAAGAAGATGTAAAGATGGTTTCACTGATGAGCAGCGGCGAACCTCATTCCGTTAATTTGCACCCTAACGAATCAAAGCTTGTTCGGATTGAGAAAGAGATGGATGTGTCACAAATCCCAAATCACGTTACAAATGGGGAATCTGCTTATATAAGCATCATGATTAAGTCTGGTGAGAAAATCAGGAAATTGTGAGAGGGGCTGAAAGAATGAACATTTAGTTAAGACCTGTCACAAGAGAGAATTGGGAAGAAGCTATACAGATGAAGGTATATATAAAACCCGATGGCGAGGCAGTAGAGTATATTCCATTCTCCATATATGACAATGATAAAATGGTCGGGTTTATTTTGCACGCCTATGAACCGGATACAGTTAATATGTATTGGATCAACGGTTTTTTTATTGATCAGATGTATCAGGGCAGGGGCTATGCCCGTGCAGCATTAGCGAAGATGATCAGCTGGATAAAAGCTAAGTTTCCAGAATGCGAGGAAATCCGCTTAACGGTTCACAAAGATAATCTTCACGCAAAAAAGCTTTATAATAACTTTGGATTTTCTCCCACCGCAGAGATATGGGGAGAGGAAGAGGTTTACTATTTTTCGGTATAAAGGAGTTACGAATGATTAATGAAACACTTGAGTTAAATAAGAAAAGCTGGGATGCAGCTGCTAAAAGGTTTTATGGGAGAAATTCGCTGCCTGAATATGGGCCATTAGCGCCAACTGAAGATAATCTCCAATTGTTCGGAGATGTGCGCAGCTTAAAAATGCTGGAAATTGGGTGCGGAAGCGGGCATTCCCTTAAGTATTTGGACCAGCGGGGAGCAGGTGAATTATGGGGATTGGATCTATCCTCCAGTCAAATCGAATCAGCAAAGGCCCTTTTAGTCAAATCTTCTTCACCAGTAAAGCTGTTTGAGTCCCCGATGGAACAAAATCCTGGAATTCCTGCTGATTATTTCGATGCCGTTTTTTCTATATATGCGATTGGCTGGACAACGAACATAGAAGAGACGCTGAAAAATGTTCATTCCTATCTTAAATCTGGCGGAATGTTCATCTTCAGCTGGGAACATCCCCTATATAACCGGATTAAGGCTGAAAATAGAGCATTAATTATGGAAATCCTATCATGAGGAAGGCCCTTATCAGCACATTGCATGGAATCAGCCTGCCATTATGCAGCAATTTAAACTGAGTACATATATCAATCTATTAATAGAAAACGGGTTTGCGATTGAAAGGGTAATTGAAGATGTCAGCCTTACTAAGGGAGATGTTCAGCGGCATGCCAATAGCTGGTATTCCTATGAAAAGGCGAGAGCTGTACCCGCTGCTTTTATTATTAAATGCAGAAAGCTATAGAAGAAAAGGCGGAGAGACCAAATGACCTATCATATTAGAGTCAGAGCAGGTGCAGTTATTATAGAAAATAATTCGATCCTGCTGATTGAGTTTCAGGATGAAAAAGGCCTTCATTTTAATTTGCCTGCAGGCGGGGTTGAACCCCAGGAATCTGTAATTGATGCAGTGATAAGGGAAGTGAAAGAAGAGGCATCTGTGGATGTGAGGGTTGGCCCATTGGCATTTGTATATGAATATGCCCCACACTTAAATGAATTTAGTTATGGGCAAATACATTCACTGGACTTAATGTTTGAATGCCAGTTAATTGAAGGCTCCATGCCTAAAATGCCATCAGCCCCGGATCCTAACCAGACAGGTGTCAGGTGGGTGCCGCTTTCTACGCTTGCCAATATAGTGCTGTATCCTAATATGAAAGCTCACATCTTAGAATATATAAACAATAAACGAAACATAGATTTAATTGAAGAGCACACACTGGATGTGTACCCTATGGAGATGAAAAAATGAATGAAGAAATCATGATTGATTGCGGTGAAGTAATCCTCAGGGAATACCGGATGGAGGATGTCCAGGCACTTTTTGAAATTACGTCCCAGCCGGAAGTTTATGAGTTTATCCCAGGGGCAAAGGCTACTCTGGAGCAGCGGGTGAACTGGATGGAGAATTATGAAATTCCAGCCAATAACAAATTCAAGTCCTCATTGCCGGAACTGAAAAATGCCGGATTTTTGAATTTGGGAATCATTTTAAAGGAAACTGGAGAGTTTATCGGCTTTTGCAATACAGGTATAAAGGATGAACTGCCGGAACCGAACAGGGAAATTGGCTATGCCATTTCAAAGCACTGGCGGAATAAAGGCTATTCCACCCTTGCTGCAAAAGGGCTGATAGGTTTTCTTTTTGAGAAAACAGCCCTTGAAACACTAAATGCTGTTGCTTTAACCAGCAATGCCAGTTCCAATAGAGTTCTGCAAAAATGCAGCTTCAAGCTTGCGGGAGAAAAAATAATTGATGGAGAACAGTTTTTTCATTACATTATGAAAAAAACAGATTGGGCATAGACAAGTGTCAAAGACACCCGCCAATCAATATGGGGGTGTCCCGTTATTTTGTTATAAATCAGATTTAGGATTTGTATTAAATGTCCCGTTTTTATTTTCCTTTTCATGGCCCCGCACCTGGTCTCCGCCATTTCCTTTTTCATGCACCTTTTTGCCGCCGAGCTTTACATTTGGATATTCTTGTTCCCGCATGGTCTTCACCTCCATGTTAATTAAATTATCCATAAAGGAAAAAAATATATAAATTTTGAGGTTTTTAAATGGAAATAACACTAATCAGACATGGCAGGTCAGCGCAAATGGAAAATCACCGCATGACCAGCATGGAATACAAAAAATGGGTTGATACGTATAACAATTTAGGGATAGCTGAGGGTGAGAGAGGTCCTGAGGATTCAATCAAAAAAGGGGCATCATCATTAATTTTACTCACAAGTGATTTAAAAAGATCAATCGAATCGGCCAGAACCTTGAACCCTTCAGCAAAGGTACAATCAGATCCGTTATTCAGGGAAATGGAATTGCCATTGCCTGACATTCATCTGACGGGAGTAAGATTAAGACCAAAACATGGACTTTCTTATTAAGAATCCTGTGGATCTGCGGCTATTCACACGGGTGTGAATCATACATTCAAGCAAAGCACCGGGCAAAACGAGCTTCATTAAAGTTAACTTCTTTTTCGAAAGAACATCAACATGCCGTTCTCATTGGACACGGGTTTTTTAACCTCTATATTGCAAAAGAACTTCAGAAATCCGGATGGAACGGAAAGAGAAGAACTGGTTCAAAGCATTGGAATGCAGTCACTTATGTGAAATAACGGGGGCGTAAGAATATGATAAAAGCAAATATATCATCGAAATTCAAGACTTTTGGACAATTTGAATGCCGCGGTTCGAGTAATCTTTATGAATTCCTATCAAATAAAATTGCTGAGGATAATGAATTGCTGGTTTTGGCATCAGAGGCGAGAGACGGCCAGCCTGTACCGAACTTGTTTTTTGGGGCCATACATTATCTGCTGTTAAAAGGGAAAGATCATGAGCTTAAGGAATACTATCCAAGCCTGGAGGAGGATCCAAGAAACCCGCAGGATGCCTTCCAATGCTTTAAAGATTTCTGCAGGCTGAATTCACAAGAAATTAAAGAGATATTAAAAACGAAAATCGTTCAGACAAATGAAGTAAGGCGCTGTGCTTACTTATTTCCCGTATTCTCATATATTTTCCAGCAGGCACAAAAGCCGCTGGCCCTGATTGAGATAGGGACAAGCGCCGGTCTGCAGCTTCTCTGGGACAAGTACAGCTACTCATATGGAACAGGAAAAATATATGGGAATTCAAACGCAGACGTTCATTTAACCTCTGAAATCAGGGGAAGAAATGTCCCGATTTTTCCTGAAGAAATGCCCCCGGTTGCATCGAGAACTGGAGTTGACCTTCATATTAATGACCTGAATAATCAGGAAGATTTTCTGTGGCTGTATTCACTTATCTGGCCTGAACACCTGGAGAGAAGAAATTTATTTGAACAAGCTGCCAAGTGTCTGAAAGAAAATCCAGTAAGACTGATTGAGGGAGATGGTGCCAAGCTTTTGCCGGGTCTGGTTAAAGAAATACCTGACGACCATTCAATCTGTGTATTCCACACACATGTGGCCAATCAAATGCCGGCAGAAGGAAAAGAGCAACTGCTTGCTGAAATAACAGCTTGCGGGCAAAACAGGGATATTTTCCATATTTATAATAATATCCAGGACAGGGGTCTTCATCTTGATTATTTTCTTGGTACTAAGGAATTCAAGAGAATTGTCGGACATACTGAAGGACATGGAAAGTGGTTTACATGGGAATTGAATCTTTCGCACTCCGAAAATTTTGAAACTTGACATCATCTGTTATACTTATCTAGGTAAGTATATATTGTTTTAACCTATTAACAGATATATCTTGCAAATATTAAGTGATAGGTGGAAATACAAATGAGTCAAAAACCGTACAGAGTTTTACTTTACTACATGTATGTTCCGATTGAGGACCCTGAGGAGTTCGCAAGTGAGCATAAAGCTCTTTGCAATGAACTGGGCCTTAAGGGACGTATTTTGGTTGCAAATGAAGGCATAAATGGAACTGTTTCCGGACCAGTGGAACAGACAGACCGCTATATGGAAGTAATGAAGCAGGATCCGCGCTTTGCGGAGATGGTTTTCAAAATAGATGAAGCAGATGGACATGCGTTTCCAAAGATGAAGGTTCGTGCACGTCCCGAGCTTGTAACTCTTCGTCTTGAAGACGACGTGAACCCGAACGAGCTTACAGGTAAATACCTTGAGCCAAAAGAGTTCTACGAAAGACTTCAGGATGAAGATACAATTGTCTTGGATGCACGAAATGATTATGAGTATGATCTTGGACACTTCAGAGGGGCAATCAGGCCGGATATCGAAAATTTCCGCGACCTGCCAAACTGGGTCCGTGAAAATAAAGAACTGCTTGGCGATAAAAAGATCATTACGTATTGTACAGGCGGCATCCGCTGTGAAAAGTTCTCAGGCTGGCTTGTAAAAGAAGGCTTTAAAGATGTAGCCCAGCTTCACGGAGGAATTGTCACATACGGAAAAGATCCTGAAGTACAGGGGCAGCTATGGGATGGCCAGCTTTATGTATTCGATGACCGCATTGGCGTTCCGGTTAACCAAAAAGAGCATGTTATCGTAGGTAAGGACTACTTCACAGGCGAGCCTTGTGAGCGCTATGTCAACTGTGCAAACCCTGCCTGCAACAAAAAAATCCTTTGCTCTGAAGAAAACGAGCATAAATATATGCGCAGCTGTTCTCATGAATGCCGCACGCATCCTCGGAACCGTTATATTGCTGAGCATGGACTTTCTGAGGCAGAAGTGGAAGAAAGATTAGAAAAAGTAAAAGCATAAGAGAATTAGAGCAGATTTCCTTCATGGAACTGCTCTTTTTTTTTAAAAGCTGATATAATATTCTTAATATTTTTATGAGGCGGGTGGGGTATGGATAATGTACTTTTATTTCTTTTAATGTCATTTCTGCTAGTCATTTTGCCCGGACCAGATACTGGCATCCTGATTCAAAACACGATTTCAAACGGGAAAAAAAGCGGCATTAAAACGATGTTTGGATCTGTCGCCGGGCTGCTTGTCCATACAATCGCTGTTGTTCTGGGCTTATCGGCCTTAATTGTAAAGTCTGCATACATTTTTACTTTTATTAAGTATGCCGGGGCACTATATCTGATTTATTTAGGCATCGTTTCGTTAGTATCTTTAAGGAACAACCAGGTATTTACTGACAGCGGGAGAAAGCTTAAGAAAAACAAATCGCATTTTCTGCAAGGGTTTTTCACGTGTGTGTCCAACCCGAAAGTAGCTGTGTTCTTTTTAACCTTTTTCCCCCAATTTTTAAGTCCTGATGGAAACCACTTTCTGCAGTTCACTGCAATGGGCTTCATCTATACGCTTATTACCATCATCTGGTTCTTTTTCTATGTGTACTTGATCGACATCTTCAGGACATGGCTGAAAAAGCCTGCTGTAAACAATGCAATCCAAGGCATTTCAGGTGTTGTGTTAATGGGCTTTGGCATTAAATTGGCACTTGAGAAGCAGCCTTAAGAAAAATGGACTGAATAGCCTCTAAGAAGGGAGAAGCAACTTGATTATTGCTGTTCAGCCCACTTTTTAATGATTCGGGCCATAGCCTGTTTGTTGTTATCAAATTGCTTAGCTCTGTGGCCATTTGCACCTGATGGATGAGGAAATCCGTATAAAATGGTATGTCCTGTAAGCTGGCTGGCTGTGTTTAGATGACGGATGACCCTTTCAATGGTTATCCCCAGCGGAATTATGAGAGCATGGCTTTTAATTAGACTCAGCTCTCCAGGAAATACCTTTGTAGCATACTGGGCAAGAATTTCAGTTTTTAAAAGATCAGGCTGGTGTCCGGTATAATTTTTGCCCCGGTAGAAAACTGGATACTTTACGACTGAAGTGGTGTGCAGGAGTGCTCTATTTTGTTCAAAAAGTGTATCTGAGCTGTCTATGCCAAGAGCATTCTGTAAACCGCATTGATCCAGCATGCTTATTAAATTTCTCCTCATTCCTCCTGCAAAACTGGCTGCTTCCTTAGTATCTTTCAGTATTGTCTCAAGCTTCTTTTCTGCAGCTATTCCTTTTGTGAATGATTCAAAGGCAGCCCTCATTTGGCTCCATCCTGGAGTAATCCCGACGATGACAACTTTCGCATCAATATTGATAAATTCGTTGTGGGGGGCATAATATATTTCCAAATCCCCGTACTTAGATATAAGAAAATCCCGGGTAATCAATTGATCCTTTGTCAGCGGCCTGCCTTCAGGAAGCTGCTGTATGGCCGGAAAAAACGCTGAAAACAATGAGCGCTCCATTAAATTCTCCTTTTAGTCACAGTTGTTATATGAATAATGTTACCAAATCATGAATAATAGACGCCATCTAAGAGACATTAACAAATAAAAAGGATTTTGCTATGATTGGACTGCTGATAGCCACCATTCTTTTTAATACCATTGCGTTTAAAACAAACAAGCGTTTGACAAAAAATCAAATTTTACATATATGGACATTTACAATATGTGCTCAGATGACATTTGATGTTATGATTGAGTTTAAATATTGGGGATATTGGTACTTTGACAAGAATCCCAATTGGGGAGGACTAATGGCACATATTGTGCTGGTCCCCCCGGTAAATATGATGTTTCTGAATTGGTATCCGTTTAAAGGAGATCGGATTAAGCGATTTTCTTATATCTTATTTTGGGTAGTGGCTATTTTGCTTTATGAAGTCATCGCTTTATTGCCGGAACCCTGGGGATATTTTAACTATGGCTGGTGGAGATTGTGGCATGCGGCCATACTTGACCCAATTCTGCTTGTAATAGTGGTGACATATTATAAATGGGTTAGCAGGCTTGAAAAGGAACTTAAATAATGGATAACTCAAAAGGGGGATCTGCACCCCCTTTTTGTGTTGCATAAAATGAATTTGGGCAGATGACTATGATACAATTTTGGTATGGATTTTCCCGGGAGGAGAACATTTGTGGATATTAAATTGACTCACAAAATGATAAAAGAACGGTGCGGTACTGTCTCCTTCAAAAGAGGAGACGCATTTTTCAGGAATAAAAAAGTAACTATACATAAATACAATGATGATATTTGTGAAGCATCGGTATCTGCCGGTGAAGATTTTTATGTTGAAATAGAAAAGACTTCAGGTAATGGCTTAAAAATAACATGCAGCTGTCCCAGGCTTGCATCATTTGATAAAGAGTGCCAGCACGCTGCGGCTGTATTGCTGGCAATTTATGATAGGCAGCAAACTAAAGCGCCAAACCTTTCTTCAGGCACCCTTGAAGCTTCTCCAGAACACGCCTTATCTGATAGCCTCATGACACTTTTCAGTGAGCTCGCGTTAAGGTCAAGCGGGCACCAGCTTCATTTTGAAAACAGGCAAGTGCTCCATCCTGAATTTACCTGTGTGCCTGTCCATTTAGGAAAAGGACATTATCTGTTTGCCATTAAATGCTCCATAGGCTCAATGGATGTCCTGGATATCCGGCAATTTCTCCACTCAGTTAAAGAGGGGAAACCAAGCCTATTATCCCTGACTTTTTCCTATGATCCCGCCCTCCATTGTTTCCCGCCGGAAGCGGATGCTGTCTTTCAGCGGCTGATACAGGTAATACAGGATGAATCCATTTATATCAATGCTTTAATGGAAGATTTTGATTATACAGCGAGCAAGCATATGCTCTTAATCCCGCCATCATCATGGGAACGGCTAAAGCCTGTTTTGGCGCTCGCAGAAAAAGTGAAGCTTGAAATAACAGGTAAAACATTTGATTATATGGCATTTTCAGATGAGCGGCTGCCATTGCGATTTGATCTGGACGAAGCAAAAAATACTTATTACTTACGTGTTAAAGGACTGGAGCGGCTGCTGATCCTGGATTCGTATAGTGCTGTGGTGTCCGGCGGCAAGTTCATTACGCTCAAGAAGGATGATTGCAAGCGTCTTTATGATTTAACTCAAATGCTGGAGGCTGCCGGAAAAAATGAAATTCCGATAGCTGCTGAACAAATGGAGATGTTTCTGGAAAAAGTGGTACCTGGATTGAGAAAGCTGGGAGATGTCCATATTTCTGAGGACATGTCACACAGGTTTATGAAAACTCCTTTAACTGCCAAGCTGTTCTTGGACCGCCTGCGGAACCGGCTGCTGGCAGGAATTGAATTTCATTATGATAATATCGTGATCAACCCGCTGGAGGGCAGGGAGCCGAAGGGCGGCACAAGGATTATTAGAGATGTGGAATTGGAGGATGAAATTCTTCAGCTTATGGAGGAAAGTTCTTTTGCGAAGACGGATGGCGGTTATTTTCTGCAGAATGATGAGCTGGAGTATGAATTCCTTTATCGTGTTGTCCCTAAACTGCAGAAGCTGGTGCAAATATATGCGACTGCGTCTGTAAGAAACAGGATATTCAGAGAGAATGCCAAACCGCAGATTCGGATAAAAATGAAAAAAGAGCGGACAAATTGGCTGGAATTCAAGTTTGTATTGACCGGAATAGCAGATCAGGAGATACGGGATGTGTTAGCTGCACTTGAGGAAAAACGAAAGTTCTATCGCCTGAGAGATGGCGCGCTTCTTTCATTGGAGACAAGGGAGTTTGAGGAAATCCAGCGTTTTCTGAGAGCTGTGCCCCAACAGGCGGAGGATCTGGAGAGCGGGTTAAACATGCCGATTGTATCAGGTCTTAGAATGCTGGCTGCTGCTGGTGATCAGGAAATGTTCCTTCAAGAGGAATCCTTTAGGACATTTTTGGCAGAGCTTGAGGATCCATCAAGCCTGCAGATTTCTGTGCCGGATAATCTGGAATCGGTTTTAAGAGAATACCAGAAGAGTGGGTTTAAATGGCTAAAGACAATGGCGCATTATGGATTTGGCGGCATTTTGGCTGATGATATGGGATTGGGAAAGACAATCCAAAGCATTGCGTTTATTCAGTCTGAGCTAATGGATATACGTGAATCTAACGGTCCTGTCCTGATTGTCTGCCCTTCATCCTTAACATACAACTGGTTAAGCGAGCTGACGAAGTTCACTCCGGACATACAGGCAATAGTCATCGATGGAAATCAAAAAGAACGGACCGAGCTTCAGAAAGATATATCCGGAATAGATGTGGTGATTACTTCCTATCCGCTGGTGCTGAAAGATATTAAATGGTATGAGATGCAGCCATTTCACACAGTATTTTTCGACGAAGCACAGGTATTTAAAAATCCGGTCACGCAAACAGCTAGAGCAGTAAAAAAAATCCAGGCAAAATTTCGATTCGCCTTAACAGGCACACCTGTTGAAAATTCTGCAGAAGAGATGTGGTCTATTTTTCATGTCGTCTTCCCTGAATTGTTTGGTGGCTTAAAGGATTACAGTCATTTAACAAGGAAAACGATTGCGAGAAGGGTTCGTCCATTCATGCTCAGAAGGATGAAGGAAGATGTTCTTTCAGAGCTGCCGGAAAAAATGGAGCTGGTTGATTCCTCTGAACTGCTGCCTGATCAGAAGAAGCTTTATGCTGCATACCTTGCAAAACTTAGAGAAGATACCTTAAAGCATTTAAATAAGGACACAATCAGAAAGAACCGCATCAGAATCTTTGCCGGTTTGACAAGGCTACGCCAGATTTGCTGCCACCCTGCATTGTTCGTCGATGGATATAAAGGAAGTTCAGCAAAATTTGAACAGCTCAAAGGGATTATAGAAGAATCCAGATTGTCCGGCAGACGAGTGCTGATTTTTTCCCAGTTCACAAAAATGCTGGACCTTATTGGCAGAGAACTGGCCCTTATGGGTTTGCAGTTCTTTTACCTGGATGGACAGACACCTTCGGAAGAACGGGTGGAAACCTGCAGCCGATTTAATGAGGGAGAGCGCGATTTCTTCCTGATTTCTCTGAAAGCAGGCGGTACAGGCCTCAACCTGACTGGTGCTGATACTGTCATCTTATACGATTTGTGGTGGAACCCTGCCGTTGAGGAACAGGCGGCCGACCGGGCCCACCGCATTGGACAGAAAAATACGGTCCAGGTGATAAAATTATTATCGAGAGGCACCATCGAAGAGAAGATGAATGAACTCCAGGAGAAAAAGAAAAACCTGATCGAGGAAATTATCGACTCAAATGAAAATGCTGCTGGCAGCCTGACTGAAGAGGATATTCGGGAGATATTGATGATTTAGAATGTGCTGCGGTAGGATTTTAACGGTTATGGATGGCTGGCTGCAGAGTGCGGAGTTGCTTCTGCTTCGGGTTTTGACACAAAGTAAGTAAACCATGGCTGTTTGTGTCAGAAGTTGCCCCGGGTAAAGACACAAAAATAGGAAATCATGTCTGCAGAGTCAGAAGTTGCTTCGGGTTCGGACACAAAGTAATAAAACCTTGGCTGTTATGTCCGAAGTTGCCGCAAGTTCGGACATAAAATAATAAAACCTTGGCAGTTATGTCAGAAGTTGCCCCGGGTTCGGACACAAAACAAGAAAACTACGGCTGCAGAGTTAAAAGTTGCTTCGGGTTGGGACATAAAATAATAAAACCTTGGACGCAAAGTCCGAAGCAGCCCCTGGCTTTCAAACTCAAAAACCTTAACAGGTGTTTGTCTTTGTCATCCCATTCAAAAAAGTATAGGTCCAGCTGCCTGTAAAACAGATAGTTGTTATTGAAGTGACGCGTCCGGCATGGCGCGTCTTTTCTAACGCAAAATAATAAAGGAGGATTTTTCCATTAGGTAAAGAATTAATATGAATAAAAGTTTTAGGGGGAAACCTAGTGTGCAAATTGGTGTCAAAAGAGTTTAAAGCAATTGTGATAAGGAGCAATGGTCTTTTTAAGGATTATGCCCGCCTGGTACCTGAAGCAGCACAGGATTTTTTGAAGCGTGGCCATCTAGTTCAAAATAGCAGCGGTTTAGAAGTTGCCTTTTTTGAACCAAAGAGAGGGGAAGATCACTTAGAGGGAACCTTTTTTACCGGTTTTTTAGTTCATGAAAAAGCAGAAATACTGCCAGATGGGATGGAGTATTTAGAAGCCGGGCAAACTTATGCCTCGATCAGAGGAAAGACTGCTGAGATGGGCGATTTGCATATGCGGCTTAACAGCTGGCTCAGGAAGAATAATCATCAGCAGTTTATTGATCATTATATTATTGAAGTTTATTATCCGGCTGCAAATGAGGAGGAAGAGGCAGAGGTATTTATCCCAATCAAAGATTGAACCGCTCAAAAGCTTGAGCGGCTGGTGTTTTAAATTTCCTTTGATGAAATGGGAAGAAAGAGTTTTACCCCTCTTTTATTGAAGGGCAGGATTTTTAAATCAGCAACCAAATGGCTTATGTAACCGGCAAGGCAGGTATAATAGACTCCTTCTATGCCCAGGGACATTTCAAATCTTGAAGAAATGAAAGCAAAAAAAACAACTCCCAGCAAGGAATGGGTATAGCTGCGGTGGGAAACAAAGGAAGCTATCAATATATAAATCCCAAATAATATGAGCCAAAGTTCCTGCAGGGAGATTCCTCCTGCCAGGACACCGATCCCCGTTATGGTCAGCATATGTTTTTGCCTTATTTTCGCTGAGATGGCAGTCATTCCAATTCCAATGGCCATGCCGAGCCATTTTTCTTTCGGGGAGCCCTCATAAAAACTATAAATAATCATTAGGATTCCAATGATTTGGGCAACCGTTCGAACGACTTCATGTGATAGTGTTAGCCGGTCTCGGAGTTTTCCATCAATATCGAGGTCCGGGATTAATCCTGAAACACTCCCGAGGCCCACTAGTAAAAGTGTTGCAGAAGGGCTTGCATGAACAGTGTTCGCTACCACGTATCCTGCTGCTGCTCCAATTGCTGCATGGGCGGTACCATTCAAAATTTTTTCCACCTTTATGTGTTATTTGCATTTTTTTCATGCATTCTTATATTATATCAAAACATTTGTTCTATTTGGTGGCTAATAGACTAAAATCTCCCGGCAGTTCATGGTATAATGTGGACAAAGCTAAAGCCTGCATAATAGAATTTGTATCTAAGGAAGGTATTTATGTCAGAGGAAAACATAACGAGGATTCATTTAGACGGCAAGGAATACATACTGATCGGAACAGCGCATGTTTCGAAGCACAGTGCAGAACAGGTGAAGGAAGTCATTGAGGCTGAACAGCCTGACTCTGTTTGTGTGGAATTGGATGAACAGAGATATCAGTCGATTACAGAAGGCAGTAAGTGGAAGGAAATGGATATTATCCAGGTTATTAAAGAGAAGAAGGCATCACTGCTTTTAATGAACCTGGCGATTTCATCCTTTCAAAACCGTATGGCCGACCAATTTGGCATAAAGGCTGGCCAGGAAATGATCCAGGGAATTGAGTCTGCGAAGGAAACAGGGGCAAAGCTCGTTTTGGCGGACCGTAATATCCAGATTACATTTGCCAGGATTTGGGGCAACCTTGGATTAAAAGGAAAATCACTGCTTCTCAGTCAGGTAATTGCAAGTATTTTCAGCAAAGATACCATAACTGAAGAGGAACTTGAAAAAATGAAGAATCAGGATACGATAAATGCAATACTGAATGAATTTACTGAAAGTTTTCCGCGATTAAAGAAACCCCTTATTGATGAGCGTGATCAATATCTGGCACAAAAAATTAAAGATGCTCCGGGAGAAAAAATAGTAGCGGTGCTTGGAGCAGCCCATGTACCGGGAATTAAAGAGGAAATTAAAAAAGAACAGGACATGGCCAAATTGACTGAGCGTCCTCCAAAATCCAATGTGCCAAAAATCATTGGATGGAGTATCCCGGTGTTCATTTTAACCATTATCGCCTATACATTCATTGCTAATCCATCGGCAGGGCTGGCACAGACGATCAGCTGGATTATCTGGAATGGTTCTTTGTCAGCACTCGGGGCTGCCATTGCAATGGGACATCCGCTGACCATTTTAACTGCCTTTGTAGCAGCACCTATAACATCACTGAACCCCCTTCTGGCTGCAGGCTGGTTTGCCGGGCTGACTCAGGCTTATATCCGCCGTCCAAGTGTAAGGGATTTTGAAACCTTATCTGAAGATGTTTTCAGTGTGAAGGGATTCTGGAGAAACAAAGTAAGCCGTATTTTATTAATTGTGGTACTAGCCAATCTGGGCAGCTCACTCGGAACCTTTATTGGGGGAGCCGATGTTATCAGAGTGTTTTTTGAAAATATATAATCATTTTGCGAGGTGAAACCCGGGTGGTTTCACCTTTTTGGTTCTTTGGATTCGTTTTCCAGAGGGGTTTATATGGAGTTGGAAGTATCTGCGGACTGCGCGCTTATATAGTGCAGAAGAGATTTTTTAAATAAAAATGTGAAGGAAGGGGAACCATATATTAGACAAAATGCAGGAGGGAAAGATATGCCTGGCGGAAATAAACAAGATAAGCTTACTGCAGCTGAACACGCAACCCTTTGGTCGCAATATGTAAATGATAGTCTTTCTGTTTGTATCCTGCGGTATTTTTTAAACCGTGTTAAGGACAAAGAGATTCGCAAAGTACTTGAATTTGCCCTTAAATTATCTGAAAGCCACATAGAAAAGATTAAAGGGTTTTTATCAAGGGAGAATCAGCCAATCCCTGTTGGGTTTACTGACAAAGATGTTCATGTGGACGCTCCGTTATTATTTACTGATGTTTTTATGGGAGTATATATCCATATTATGTCCATACATGGAGGCACAAGATATGCAGGTGCTATTGGCAATGCCACCCGGCAGGATATCAGGAAGTATATGAAGCAGGTTATAGATGAATCGCTGGAATTATTTGACCGCTCTTCAGATGTGCTGATTAATAAAGGAGTAATCGTTAAACCACCGATATTAAACAACCAGCAGGAAATTGATTTTATAAATAAACAGAGTTATTTAACGGGATGGTTCGGGAAGCGGAGACCTATAAATTCGATTGAAATCAGCGGGATTTACGTGAATATGCAGAAAATGATGATGAAGATTGTTTTAGAACTCGGATTTGGACAGGTTGCCCAATCTAAGGAAGTTCAAAAATATATGGAAAGAAGCAGGCTGATTTGCCGCAAGCATCTTGAAACTTTATCTGGTCTATTAAAACAGTCGAATTTGAATATTCCCAGTACATTCGAGGCAGAAGTAACGGATTCAACGATTCCTCCATTTTCCGATAAACTTATGATGTATCATACTTCATCACTTCTATCAGCCTCTATAGGCTTTTATGGAGAAGCGATGTCCATGACGCAGCGAAGGGATATTGCAGCACAATATGCAAAGATGATTGCTGAAATTGGAATTCTGGCTGAAGATGGGATGAATATTATGATAGACCATGGATGGTTTGAAAAGCCGCCTATGGCTACCGACCATGAAGATCTGTCAAAGAAAAAGTGAGGAAAAGCAGTACTGAAGTGAGGTCCAGCCGCCTGGTTGCAGGCAGCCGGGCCTTTTTTATCTGTCTGCAGCAATGGCCTTCCTTTTATAAAGTACAGACCCCAGAAGGAAGGTGACCGCGCCCCAAATCACCATCACGGCAATTCCGATCCAAAGTGATGCTGTAGCTATGCCGGTCTCGTAAACCATGCTTTCTCTTAAACCATCAGCGAAATAGGTGAGGGGAAGAATCGCCGAAATCGGCTGAATCCATTCAGGCATCGTTTCAATAGGGAAAAACACTCCGCTTAAAAACATCATGAGAAAGCTGCTGATATTGGCTACCCCCATATAAGCTTCTGTCGTTTTGCTGAAAGAAGAGAAGAAGTAGCCGAGTGCATTAAAGGATAGAGCGCCGAACAAAAATACAATAATCAGGGTAAAAGGATTAATATATAGGCTGGCACCGAATATAAAGACTCCTATTAAAGAGAGAAGGGTAATTTGCACAATGCTGAATAATAGTCTCATAAACATATCGCTTAACCCGAAAATCCCCATATTAGCCGGTGTCATGCGGAGTCTCTTGATTAATCCCTTTCTGCGCATTTCCACCAGATCCACCATGCCAAACATGCCGCCCTGGGCAATGGATAAAGCGATCATGCCGGTTAAAAGGAAATCAGTATAGTCTAATTCATTGGTGCTTGATGTTATCGATTCAAATTGAAGATCATATTTGGGCGCAGCACCTGCAGCCAATAAATTTGCCTGCTGGACAAACTTATCCAGAATACCGGAAACGGCCTGGGCTGCAGCACCCTGTTCATTTTCTTTATTGACAACAAGTAAAACAGAGGAGGCTTCCGCCGATTCCGGCAGGATAATAGCGGCATCCACTTCCTGGTCTTTTACCCATGCCTCCGCTTTATCCCTCGTAACAGGCTTTCCTGACTTAACCTCAAAAACAGGAAGCTCGCTGATCTGAGAAAGCATCATCTCGGATGCCGGATTTGGACTTGGATTAACGATGGCAACCTCTGTTTTAAACTCTTCATCTGAATTGCCGCTGAAGATGACCATGAAGATAACCATTAAAATGACCGGGAAAAAGATGCCCCAAAACCATGCCTGTTTTTCGCGAAGGGTTAGTCTCAGCTGTGCCAGAAACATCATTTTAAATTGATGAAATTTATTAATCTTAATCCCTCCATTCTTTTCCGGTAAACGAGATAAACACATCTTCCAGGCTCATTTCCCGTATGGAAACCTGTTCGACCCCGTATGATTTCTCTTTGGTGAATTTAAATAAGTCCAAAAGAGTTTCTTCCGGCTTTAACGCCCATATTTTTAGAGCAGCCCCTTCACGTTCTGTTTTGGATACAGATGCCAGCTCCTTTGAAAACAAATCAGCGTCCTCAGCCGCCTTTTCTCCATCCATAAAACTCAGTCTTATTTCCCGCTCATCCGTCAGCATCTCAATGAGTGCGGAAGGTGAATCAAGTGTAACCACATTACCCTGGTCCACAATACATACCCGGTCACTTAGCTTTTCCGCTTCTTCCATGTAGTGTGTCGTTAAGATGGTCGTTTTGCCTAATTCCTTAAGGTGGAGAATAATATCCCATATATTTCTCCGGGCCTGGGGATCGAGGCCGGTAGTCGGTTCATCCAGAAAGATGATTTCGGGATCGCTAATCAGCGCCAGACCGATGGCGAGCCTTTGCCTCTGGCCGCCTGAAAGTTTTTTTACGTGATTCCTGCGGTGCTCAGTCAGGTTGACTATTTCAAGGATTTCTTCTGTTGGCCTTGCATCGTCGTAAAAGGAAGCAAACAGGTTCAGGTTTTCTTCTGGTGTCAGCAAATCAAACATGGCACTTGACTGAGGCTGCACACCTATTTTCTTCTTTATCGATACTGCATGCTTATTCCAATTCAGGTCGCCAAAATGAATTTCTCCATAGTCAGGTGGAACAAGGCCTTCAATCATCTCCAGTGTTGTCGTCTTACCTGCTCCATTAGGTCCTATTATGGTGAAAACTTCACCGGCATGTACCGAGAAACTGATATCCTGGACCGCCTTGATGGATCCAAAGGACTTTTGTAGATTCCTTACCTCTAAAACAGTCATTCATTTTCCCCACTTTCATGACAAGTTGAAAAGTTAGTATCCTGCAAAATTCCTAACCTTCTATTTAATACGTTTCAATTTTTGAAAAAATTCACTTTTTTAGTAAACTTAATAATATCAATGAATAGCCGTTTTCTAGAAGCGGGGGGCGAGTGTACCAAGAGGCAGCGCAGATTTGCGCGAGGAACCCGGCAGCTGCGCAGGTTTGCTGAGTGCCTGCAGCGAAAAATCAACGTGCAAGTTTACAAGAGAACACTTGGCTGCAGGATTATGAGGCTTTTTAAAGAAAGTCAGGGGAGAATGGCGTATGGGAGAACTTCCAATAGCGGTTAATGATCTCTAGAATATGTACCTGAATTATATAATGATTGCATATTGCGGCATTTCTGCACATTGAGGGAGAAGGATTTTATCTCTTAGCAGGAGGCCAGAGAGTACACCTTAAAGCAATCGCCGGAAAAAATGGCACCCAATCATACTGGATGCCATCAATATTCGTCTTGTTGAGAAAATAGACATTATCCAATTAAAATGGATAAAATGAAAAGGCTATTAACCTGTTAAAAAATCTTAAAAGCTACCCCATATCCATAATAAGTGAGCATCCACTAACGTGAATCTCACTTTTGACTGGAGGCCTTATGTTAGCCTCATTGGAGCATTAAAGCTGTGCGCATCCCGGTAGGATCGATAAGAAACAAATCTTTTTCCATGGGAGGAACCATCCAATTGAAGAATATGGTCATTGATAGTTTCCATATACAGAAAGTCTTCATTCGCATTTAGACGATAGAATGTGTATGTGTTGCCAAGGAGTTCTTTCTTTGTTATTTGCGTATCGGGATGCTGCTGGATGAATTCTGACAGCTGCCTAACAGATACGGAAGGAATATCGGCCATCTCATAATACTTACCTTTAATGTTGGCCTTTAGTTTGTTTACGGCACTCATTGCCTTTTCTTTGTATTTATTCCTGGACATGTAGTCACCCCTTAATACTGTGATATTAAGAATATTTTCCATTTGCAGAAAGAATAAACATTACCGTCTGGAAAGTCAAGAATAGCATTGAATTGATTGCTGAATTCTTTCCTTAAACTTTAAAAAAGGAAGTGCGAGTTTTGCCTGAAAAATTGAGTAAGTTAAGACCAGATTGTGAAAATTGCTTTGGGCTTTGCTGTGTAGCCCTGCCTTATGCAAAATCAGCAGACTTTGCTATGGACAAGGAAGCTGGCAGGCCATGCTCAAATCTGCAGACTGATTTTCGCTGCCAGATACATGCAGACCTTAGAAAAAAAGGCTTTAGAGGCTGCACCACATTTGAGTGCTTTGGAGCAGGCCAGAAAGTATCTCAAGACACGTTTAAGAATAGGGACTGGCGCAGCCATCCCGGTCTTGGGAAAGAGATGTTTGCAGTGTTTCCCATAATGCATCAGCTTCATGAAATGCTTTTCTACTTAACAGAAATACTATTTTTAGAAGCAGCCAGGCCAATTCATGGGGAAGTCAGAGGAATCTTGGAGGCAACAGAAAATTTAACTAATATGGAACCGGGTTTGATTATGGCTATTGATGTTCAGGCTCATAGGCATGAAGTTAATAAGCTGATCCTAAAAGCGAGTGAGATTATCAGGAAGAACTCGGGATTTCATCAAAAAAAATCGGCGAAAAAATACAGCGGGCGAAGAGACTTTATCGGAGCTAATTTAAAAGGTGAGGTGTTATGCGGGGCTAATTTGAGAGGTTCCTTGTTTATTGCTGCTGACCTGCGCAAAGCGGACTTAAGAAATACGGATCTTATTGGAGCGGACTTCAGAGACGCAGATTTAAGCGGAGCCAATTTAATGGGAAGTATTTTTCTTAATCAGGCTCAGGTTAACTCCGCTAAAGGTGATAGGTATACAAAGCTGCCAGGGACATTACAGAGGCCAGAGCATTGGAAGAATTAAGATGAAAGAGGAATGCCGAATGACTCAAAATGAAATCGTGCTGGTTTCCAGCACATCAATAATACATAAAGGCAAAGTACTGATGGTAAAAGAGAATAAAGCCTCAGTAAAGAATAAATGGAATTTTCCGGCGGGACGTGTTGAAAAAGGGGAAGGTATCCTTGAAGCTGCCTGCAGGGAAGTTAAAGAGGAAACAGGCCTGGATGTTTTGCTGACCCACACAACCGGAGTCTATAACTTTATCAGCAGTACAGACCATCAGGTCATCTTATTTCATTTTATTGGTCAAATGACAGGTGGCTTTTTGAGCCTTCAGGAAGAAGAAATAGCTGATAGCAAGTGGGTGGATCTAACTAACTTTACTAACTTTAAGGACGAGGAGCTCCGCGATCCCAAAGTCATCAGGCAAATTTTTGATGCCGTAAAAGCGGATAAGCTTTATCCCCTTGAACTGTTTCAACAAAAGTTAAGCTGACAAAGCGAAAGGAATTTTCAGGAATTTTGTCGAATGAATACCCTATCGAAAAAAATAGGCGGGGTATGAATGGAGTTTATAATAAAGAATGAATACTTTAATAAAGCAATTGGAGAAGTTAGCAGTGCTGTTTCACCAAAGACTCCTTTTCCGATTTTGACCGGAATAAAGCTGACAGCATGTAAAGATCGATTAACACTTACTGGGAGTAATTCTGATATTGTGATTGAGAAGGTCATTTCTGCATATGACGAAGAAGCCGGCCTTAAAATTACTGAAACCGGCAGTGTTGTAGCAGCATCCAGATACCTGACAGAGCTTATTAAAAAGCTGCCAAGTGACATACATATTAGAGTTGATGAAAAGAATAGAATAACAGTACGGTCAGATGAAATCCTCACTTCCTTAAATGGGTTTCCCGCTGAAGAGTACCCAGTCCTTCCCGAATTTAAAGATACAGAAGGAATTGCATTTTCTTCTGCAAAATTAATAGAAATGATTAAGCAAACCGTATTTGCTGTTTCAAAGAATGGCACAAGGCCGGCACTTACAGGTGTGCACATGAATTTTAACGGAAACAGCTTTTCATGTGCCGCAACTGACTCATATCGATTAGCAGTTGTTGAGACCAGGATGCTTTCTCAGCTTAGCGGCTCTTACATAGTTCCAGGCTCCAGCCTTAAAGAACTGTTAAAGCTGTTAGCTCATCAGGACGATAGTGAAGTAGAAATCTTTTCATCAGATAGTTATTTGGTTTTCAAAACAAAATCCATCATGCTCTGTTCCCGGCTTATAGAAGGTAACTATCCGGTTGTAACTGGCCTCATTCCCAATGAAGCGAAAACAGTCATAAAACTGGATGCAAAGAGACTATTAAATGGAATTGATCGTGCCTGCCTGTTTGCCCATGAATGGAAAAACAATAATGTCCTTTTAGAGATAAATGGAGAAGCATTGAAAATATCCTCTGTTTCTTCTGCAGTTGGAAAAATTGAGGAAAGCCAGCCTCTATTAGAAATCACTGGCGAGCACGAACTATCCATTTCTGTTGATGGGGATTTTTTAATGGATGCCCTTAAAGCTATACGGGAGGAGCATGTTCTTTTAATCTTCAGCGGCACAATGAGACCGGTCATAATCAAGCCAGTCAGCAGTGAGTCCTATATTCAGCTGGTATCACCTGTCCGCTCATAATTTTTTTCATGCACCGTCCATCAGCATAATTAGCTGGGGGAGGGTGCTTTTTTGTTCCTTACAATTACAAGTCTATATTTCCATTTCTACCCATTATAAAATAATAAAAGTGCAAACTTAAGAAATACAGATCCAATCTTAAGAAATTCTTAAGATTTCTATTACATTAATGTTAAGATTTTGCGTTTAGTATAAAAATATGAAAAGAGCACCTTGAAAGCAGGGGGATTATGAATAACTATAATGTACTTGTTGTAGATGATGAAAAAGAGATCAGGGACGCCATTGAAATTTATCTTAAAAATGAAGGCATCACTGTGTTAAAAGCAAAGGATGGAATTGAAGCGCTGGAACTCTTGAATGAGCATCAGGTGCATCTGATCATTTTAGATGTCATGATGCCGAGGCTCGATGGCATTTCGGCTACATATAAAATTCGCGAGAAGAAAAACATTCCGATTATCATTCTGAGTGCCAAGACTGAGGATACCGATAAAATCCTCGGTCTGCAGGTTGGAGCGGATGATTATGTGACCAAGCCCTTCAATCCGATGGAATTGGTTGCCCGCGTAAAATCGCAGCTAAGAAGATATGTGTCCTTCGGAACGTTTGAAGGCATTAAAAAGGTGATCGATTTGAATGGCCTTATGCTCGATAAGGAAGCAAGAGCAGTAAGTGTTAATGGTGAGCCGGTGAAATTGACTCCAATCGAATATAAAATCGTGGAGCTGTTAATGACAAATGCCGGACGCGTTTTTTCCATAGATGAAATTTATGAACGGGTTTGGAACGAACCAGGGTATAACGCGGAAAATACGGTAGCGGTACATATCCGGAAAATCCGTGAAAAGATTGAAATCGATCCGAAAAATCCGAGATATTTAAAGGTGGTATGGGGAATTGGGTACAAGATGGAAAAATAGATTCATCATTGCAATAATTATGGTTTTATTTGCTTTCGGAGCAAGCGGCGTTTTGTCCGTTCTGATTAACGGCAGGGAATATATAAACCCGGATTATTTTCACACAGAACAGTTTCAAAGTGATATTGACAATTATGCCGCTTATCTGGAGTTATTTGAACTGAATAACGTGACAATCGAAAAAGCTAAAGAATCAATTGAAGTGACAGAAGAGGAAATTAATGAACATCGCTATCGTTATGGGGATCTTCCTGAACAAATTGATAATATTAGAATCCAATATGAGTCAAGGATTCAAGAGGCAAAGGATATAGAAAATAATGATCTTGCCAAGGCTTTAACTGATCAGATGAATAAAAAAATCGAAGACATCACTAAAAACTTTGAAAATGATGAACATGTGCGGAACAAAGTGGTGAAGGAAAAAGAAGAAAAGCTTGAGAAGTTTTTTAAGGAAAAAGAGCAGCAGCGGGACAGCTATGACTTTTATCAGGATTCATTTACCTATTATTTCAAGGATACTGCGACTGGAGAAGTCTACACCAATTTAACTTTATCCAAAAATGAATCTCCGGATGAAGTTATGAAAAAAGAGATGATCTATCATACAGAATACACGATGGATAAAGACTATTTCTTCCATTTTATTGTAGGGGGAGAATATGATGGGGTCGATGAGGCACTGGTTGCAACCCCATCAGGCTACTTTAAAGGCCAAATTGGCCTGGCTAAAAATCTTCCGGATTCAAATATATTCATGGAACAATATAATCATTTCAAGCAAAAGCAGATGGTTTTATTAATCTATGGCGGTATTGCTGTTATAGCCTTAATTTCTGCATTGATAGGCTTTAGAAAATCAAGGGCCCTGTCTGAAGAAATCAAACGGTGGGAGCCTTTATTCAATAAGATGCCTATTGATTTACAAATCACTTTCTTAGTATTTTCAGGAATAAGCAGCATTTTGGCGCTTTTTCTGATAAACGACTTTCTAATGGGCTACTACTCTGCGACGCAAGTAATTGAATTGATTATTGCTCTCCTTGGAACATCGGTTCTTTGCGGCCTGACAATTATTCAGCTCAGATATCTCGCAATTGAATGGAAGGATTGGGAAAGCGCAATAGCAATTTTTAAGGGAAGTCTGATTTACAGGGCGTCCGTGAGTTTAAAAACGAGCCTGCAGGAAGCCTTTTTGAACCGGAGTACAGGAACACAGCTGTTTGTTGTACTTGCTTTAATCTTTGGTATGGGATTGGGTTCTGTTGCAATGTTCATACACCCGGTGTTCGCCCTGTTATATGTATTGATCCTTGTTTTTGCAGGTGTTCCGTTTGTTTTGCTCTTAATTAGGCGTGTTGGCTATTTTAACCGGATTGTTGAAACCGCAAGTGATTTGGCTTCCGGCCAGATGGGAGAGGACTTGCCGGTTAAAGGAAAAAGCGTTCTGGCTTCACTCGCGGGAAACATTAATATATTGAAGCAGGGCGTCAAAACGTCCCTTAGCGAACAGGCAAAAAGCGAAAGGTTAAAAACGGAACTGATTACAAACGTCAGCCACGATTTAAGAACACCGTTGACTTCCATTATTACGTATACAGAGCTCTTGAAATCGGGCGAAGCGTCAGAAGAGGATCGTTCTGCCTATATTGAGATTATTGACCGTAAGTCAAAACGGCTAAAAGTTTTGATTGAAGATTTATTTGAGGTATCGAAAATGGCGAGCGGCAATATTGAGCTTCGAAAACAGAAAGTGGACCTGGTTCAGCTGCTGCAGCAGGCACTTGCAGAGCACGATAATGCTATTAAGGAATCCAATCTGCTGTTCCGTGTCACCACGACTAATGATCCGGCAATCGCCAATGTGGATGGTCAAAAGCTATGGCGTGTGTTTGATAATTTAATAGGCAATATCCTTAAATATTCATTGGAACATTCGCGGGTCTATATCGCCATTTCAAAAGCCAAGGGCCAGGCAGTCATTACATTTAAAAATGTTTCAAAATACGAGCTGGATGACCAGAGTGAAGAATTATATGAGCGTTTTAAGCGGGGAGATAAATCAAGGCATACAGATGGTTCAGGACTTGGGCTCGCCATTGCCAAGTCGATCATTGACCTTCATGAAGGGAATCTCGAAATTGATACAGATGGTGATTTGTTCAAGGTGAGCATTTCACTGAAATTAGAGGAGTAAGGGAAGAGGGGAATTATGGATATTGCAGAGCTGTATTCAAGCCATTATAAACGGCTATTTCATATATGCTTTTCAATGACAAGAGACGCGTATCTGGCAGAAGATATTGTTCAAGAAACGTTTATTAAAGCTTTGAAGAAGGCAGATTCAATTATAGATGAAGAAAAAGCAGGGGCATGGCTGTCAGTCATTGCCAGAAGAACCGCACTGGATTTTATTCGGCGGGAAAAACGGAAGGCTGCAGTGCCGGTGGAGCAGGAAACGCTTGAAAGCTTCTGCCTCGTAACAAAGCAAGACGTCGAACAGGAAGTGGAATCAGGTTTTGCTGCAGAGGAAATCAAGTCGGCCATTGGGAAGCTTGCTTCGAACTACCGGGAAGTCCTTTTACTGAAGGTGGATGAAGGGTTAAAAGAGCAGGAAATTGCCGATGTTTTAAATTTAAAGCCTTCAACAGTGAAAACCAGGATTTTTAGGGCAAGAAAGCAAATGAGAGCCTTAGCCGGAATAGGAGCTTAATTGAAAGAGAGTTGACCAGGTGATTTTATGGTCAGCTCTCTTTTTTGGGAGATAAGGCTTTAGTGAAGAAAAGATAACCTGCACCATGAAATACATAACCAAATTTCCCAATCTGCAGGAACCCAATTGCTTCAGGGCAACCTTTTTGCAAGACTATAATGCTGAGCTTACTATGTAGGAAACAATATCTCTGCATAGCAGATCGATAAATAAGGAAATATATATGAAAACTCTAAATTGGGGAGTTAAGTTCTTGACATAGTTAGTACAAATAAAAGGCGGTTCTTTGTATGTATTGGTTTACCTATCTTTCATTTGCCATTAATCTCATTGTAATCAGGTTAATGCCAAAGCATTTAACAAATAAAGAGATTTACGTCAGCTGGGCTGTCATTGCATTGATTAACTTAAGTACAGATGTAACGCTGAGTTTATATTTTCGTCTGTACGAGTTAAACGGCGGGGGAGTGCAGCTGGGAGTCCATTTTATTGAACTGACTCTTGGTGCATCATTTGGGATTATTTTTCTGAATTTTATGCCGGAAACCATGCGTTCTTTTTTCTTTTATACAGCTGCCTGGGTTCTTTTTTCGGTGCTTTTCGAAATCGTAACAGTAAAGGTGGATTTTATTAATTATATCTCCTGGAAATGGTGGTATTCTATCTTCTACTATTTTGCAGCATTTTTCTTTTTGCGCTGGCATTTGCATTTTATAAGATCATATTAGGGCTTCCTGCTGTTGCCGGAAGCCCGCAGTACTTCTTTATTCCTTTCCATTCTGTTATCAAATAATTTCCTGGCCTCATGTTTTAGCATACTTCTGATTCTTCTTAGTATTTTCATTTTCATCACCACTATAGAAATACGCTGTGAAAAAGTTTCTGTGCCAGTACGTGTATCGGTAAAAAAGTAAAAAAGACTCCTGCTCCGATTGCAGAAGTCTTTTAGAGTAATTATTTTCTTTCCGGATTGCCAGGCGGCATATAGCTAGGCGGGATTCTCAGCCAGCCTCTTTCTTTCATTAAATTCTTAAGGGGGGAGGAGAATTCCATTAAATGCACCTGTATGGAAAATAGCATCATCCCCACATCGGTTCTGATTGTTTTGATCATAGCCTGAGCACAATAGGTTATGCTTGCTGCGACTTTAACAGATATTAAATTGGCTATTTCATCATCTGTTAACCTTACGCCCTCAGGAACAGAATCAGGGTTGGAAAGTGGTTTTTCCGCATTAGTTAATGGCAGCGGCACACCTTCTTTAAGCAGAAAATCTTCAATCATTTTTGTGTCTGCCCGGCTTCCTTCAATGGCAGAACGGATGGTGTGCAATAGCGCTGTATCTGTCGTCATATTTAAAGCAATATAATAGAGATAGTGGGCTTCGTGGAAAGCAGTATATAGAGTCCAAAGATCCATAACCTCCCCGACATGCAAAGGCGGCTTGGGTTCGTCATCAGTAAAATTTTTAAGGGTTTCTTTAATTGCTTCAAATGGGTTTCGCATTATCTCACTCCTGATAATATACATTTTTTTTAGTTTTACCGATATTTTCATTTTCATTCGATGTCAAGAATGAGACACATTTTTTGAAACCATTTTTGTGATTATTCGTAATACATTTAAACATTTCTTACTGGTAAAAGGGGAATTTCAAATTGAGAAATAGAGTGCTAAAACGACTTTCATATCTTTTTACTGGAGAATCAATTAGTCTTATTTTGTTTCTATACATCAGTTACCTGGTGAACGATACCTATCCGGATCTCCATTTATATTCACTGCTTGCCTTCTGGTCTTCATTTCTGCTGCTGGAGTTCATATTGTTTCAGGGCTCTAGTTATTGGTTTGTAAAATGGAAGCGATTAAAAAGAGAAAATACGTCAGAAGCCCCCATCAGGATAGTACGGGGGCTATGGATCATGAAGAAATGGAATCTGGGCATGATCGCAGTGATTCCAGGTGCATTCGTGGCAGACTTCATAATATGGCATACGGCAGTTCCTCCCGGGCTGGCGATTGCCTGCTTTATCTATGTCTTTGCCATTCTGGAATATATCAACTATTTTCATATTCAGCTATCCTATGACAATCGCTCTGACATTAACAGCCTTAAACAGGCTAAGCGCTTTAAACAGGCTTGTTTGAGCAAGGAATTTAAGAGGCTGGGGAATGAGGATGGCAAGGGATTACGGTGAGTATATGGAAAATTTGCTGTCTCGCATGCGGATTGATGCAGCTTGGCTGGATTTTTTAGGAAAAAGAGGTATCTATCATGTGGTTTGCAGCATTTCTTTAAGTTTTGGTCATAGTAGTGGTTTCCATTAGGGGGATAACGCACAAAACGGCAAGAGCAGGAGGAAACCGGTAATTAGTCAAGAAGAATAACGCCAAACCCATGAGAAAAGAAGGAAAATGAGGAGTAAATCAAGAAGGAATTTTATGAGACGTGTCCTTTTGTAAAATGGTCACAATTCATCCGGATAAGCCATCATGTAACTTCAAACACTCATGACAAAATGGTATAATCAGGAAAAACGAAAGAAGTGTTCATATTGGATCTAATTACAGGAAAGATCCTGTTTACTTCCTTATTCATCATTCTCATACATAGTATTGAAACCTTAGCCTACGCAGTCCGGTTATCCGGTGCCAGGGTCAAGCTGATTGCATCTGGGCTTTCTTTGTTCAGCACCATTGTCATTGTTTCTCGAATGGCGAACATGGGTCAGCAGCCGCTTATTGGGAGTATTATTGATACGGCTCCGAAGCAAAATTTTCTCGGTTTTGTTGAAAGTCAGTTTAGGGTATTAATTGGAGCTTCCACTATAGGGACCATCATTGGTATTCTGCTGCTGCCGACATTCATCGCGATTTTCTCAAGAGCCATTATCCGTCTTGCTGATCAAGGAGGGTCAGTACCATCGCTGCTAAAGGTCGGGTTAAGCTGGAGATCGGCAAAGAAAGTGATCAAACATTTAAAGTTTCCGAGATTGTCCTATCTAAATGGAATTAAACTCAGCGAAATACCGAAACGGCTATTTTTATTTAACATGTTTGTAACCGCCATCTATACAATTGGGGTGCTGTCAGCCATATATGCTTCTTTGCTTACCTACGAAAGCTCAAGAACAGCTATTATGTCATCTGGTCTTATAAACGGTGTAGCAACGATCCTTCTATCAATTTTTGTCGACCCGAAAATTTCTGTCATGTCTGATAATGTAGTGCGAGGGAAAGCCAAATATACGAACCTCAAAGGAATTTCCATTATGATGGTTACTTCCAGATTAATTGGCACTGTCCTTGCACAGATTTTGTTTATACCTGGGGCCTATTATATTGCTTGGGCTTCAAAGTTTTTTGTATAAAAAAAACGGCACTCATCAAAGAGTGCCGTTCCTATTTAAAGACTTTCGCTCTTGCGCTTGCTGATGATTTTGTAAGCAGCGAAAATAATGAGCCCCGCCACAATAACCAGGACCAGAGGAAGGGCATAGCTATTGAAGATCTCCTCTGCTTCTTTATAATGCGGACCTAGTTTAAACCCCAGATAAACGTAGAATGCGGTAATCGGGAGCATGGCCAGGAACGTATAGATCGAGAACTTCCACACATTCATTTTGGTCATTCCGCATGGAATCGATATCGCGGTACGGACAACCGGCATAAAGCGGGCAAAGAAAGCGACCCCTGAACCGTATTTTTCAAAAAACTTGTCCGAAGCATCAATCTGTTTTTGTGAAACTAAGAAGTATTTACCGTATTTTAAAACCATGGGACGGCCGCCATATCGGCCCAGAGCATATAATGTCAGCGGACCAATCGTACCTCCCACAGTGCCTGCTAATACAACCAGATAATAATTAAAGTCACCCTGGTAGACCCAAAAGCCGGCCAATGGAAGAACCACTTCTGCCGGAACGAATTCAAAGCAAAGTGAAAGTAATATTCCAAAATATGAGAACTGTTTTAAGAATTCAATTAAGCTAATAACAATTTCTGACATAGACACACATCCTGTAAATTTATAAAAAAGGTAATCCTTCAAGTACATAAGTCAGTCTAACGGGTAATAGGAAAACAATCAAGTATTTATATAGAAGCAAATGAAACGGCGGCTGCCGAAATCGGAGCCGCCGTTTTTTTAGGCTAATAGGGGCTTGCTTTTAAAAACCTCCAGGTAATGAAGCTGGTGCCCATCTTTTTCATGGACTTTAAATGTAAATCCATCCGCTTCAATCTCTGTTCCTATCTCTGCTTCCATATGCTGTGTAAGGAACCAGCCGCCAATCGTATCAACGTCTTCATGATCAAAATTAGTTCCAAGCAAAGTATTGACGTCTTCTATAAGAAGCTTGGAATCCAGGATATAATGGTCCTCGTTTAACTTTCGTATTTCAGGAACTTCATCTTCATCGAATTCATCACGGATCTCACCGACTATTTCTTCAAGAATGTCTTCAACCGTCACCAAACCGGACGTTCCGCCATATTCATCCATTAAGATGGCGATATGAATTCGCTCTTTCTGCATTTTGACAAGCAGGTCATGAATTGGAATGCTTTCGATGACATGAATAACCGGGTTAATAAAGGAGTCAAGATCAAGATTTTCCGGTGTAATCTTGTCTGTAAGACTGGCCGTCAAAAATTCTTTAACATTTATAAACCCGCGGATATTATCCTTATCTCCATCTTCAACGGGATATCGCGTGTAATTTTCTGTTTGGATAGTTTCCATAATTTCTTCCAGTGTATTATCCGAAGCAATCGTAATCATCTCAGTACGCGGAACCATGATTTCTTTTGCAATTCTTTCATCAAATTCAAAGATATTGTTCACATACTTCAATTCATTTTTATTGATTTCACCGCTCTTATAACTCTCTGATAAAAGTATTCTCAGTTCTTCTTCAGAGTGCGCCATTTCATGCTCAGAAGCCGGCTTTAATCCAAATAGGCCAGCGAGTACCCGGGCAGATCCATTTAAGAACCAAATGAAGGGAAACATCACTCGGTAGAACCAGATAATCGGTGCAGCGAACGCCATTGTAACGGCTTCCGCTTTTTGAATGGCAACTGTTTTAGGTGCAAGCTCTCCTACAACGACATGCAGGAAGGTGACTAAAGCAAAGGCAATACCAAATGATAAAATATGAGTGAGCGATTCTGCTATATCAAATCTTTCAAACAACGGATGCAATAGCTTTTCAACTGTTGGCTCACCAAGCCATCCGAGACCTAATGCGGTAATGGTAATCCCCAATTGGCAGGCTGATAAATACTCATCGAGGTGCGTAACGACTCTCTTTGCCGCTATAGCCCTTTTATTTCCTTCAGCAATCAGCTGATCAATTCGGGAGACTCGGACCTTCACAATCGCAAACTCAGTTGCTACGAAGAATGCGGTTAATGCTATTAATAATGCTATCAGTAATAAATTTATGGTTGTCAACAAGCAGTCTTACTAAAAAGTAAGACATACACCTCCTAAAATGGCAATAATACTTAATAAGTTCACTACTTAAATTGTGCCCAAACAGATATCCAAAATGCTCTAAATATCAAAAATCGATATCAGTTCAGCAGTAAAAGCAGTGACTGAATTAATGATAAGCTTTCATTTGAAATATTTTTTTTAACGTATTCATATTTTTCCGGATCTGATTTTTTTAGCTGGGAAAGTGCTTTCGTCACATCTTCTTCCAGATCCTGAATTTTTAGCCGCAGTTCAAGAACATCCACCTCTTCAGAAAATTGGCTGATGACTTTTTTCTTAATTTCCTCTAGAGACAATCCATCCGCTTTACATTTCTCAATGAATGCAATCCGTTCAATGGAGGAGCAGTCATAATAGCGATAATTAGAAGGTGAACGTTCTGCTTCTAAAAGGCCCAGGGAAGTATAGTAATCAATCGTTCTCTTCGTAACCTTAGCTTTTTCAGCCAATTCTCCTATTCTTAACTTCTCTGCCCCATTTGGTTTCCTCCAAACTGTTACGTGATGGTTATGAATCTAATTATACTAAACTAGTATAGAAAATCAATAAATTTGAAGGCAGGGAGAAAAGAGATGCAAAAAAATAACACCGGTAATCCGGTGTTATTTTGTGATTAGGCTTTCACAGCCTCTTTCTTTGCTTCTGTTTCCGCAACAATAACCGCACAAGCCGCATCGCCTGTAATATTGACAGCTGTTCGCGTCATATCAAGCAGACGGTCAATACCAATGATTAATGCGATACCTTCAACCGGCAGGTTAACGGAGTTAAGAACCATCGCCAGCATGATTAGGCCGACACCTGGAACCCCTGCAGTACCAACGCTGGCAAGAACCGCAGTTAGAACAACAGTAATAAGCTGGGTGAGTGATAAATCAACATTGAATACTTGCGCGATGAAGATAGTAGCCACACCCTGCATGATGGCTGTTCCATCCATGTTGATCGTTGCACCCAGCGGCTGCACAAAGCTGCTGATTGATTCAGGAACTTTCAGGTTTTTTTGAGCAGTACTCATGGAAATTGGCAGTGTCGCATTACTGCTTGATGTACTGAAAGCAACACCCATTGCCGGAGCAAAGCCTTTAAAAAAGGATAATGGATTTCTTTTTGCAATGAGTGCGATTGAACCGCCATAGGTGATAAGGGCGTGGACAAGCAGGGCAAGAACTACCACAATCATATAAAGTCCCATTGCTTTAATGGCATCGAGACCCTGGCTTCCAACAGCAGAAACAATAAGTCCGAACGTCCCATAAGGTGCAAATTTCATAACAAGATTAACAAGATACATCATTATCTCATTTCCCTGTTCAATAAGGTTTAAAATTCCTTTAGTTTTATTTCCAAGCATCGTTAAGGCAAATCCGATGAAAATGGAAAATGTTATGATCTGGAGCATGTTTCCTTCCGTAAAGGCTTTTACCGGATTGGTTGGGATAATATTTAATAATGTCTCTGAGACAGGAGGAGCTTCTTTAGATTCATACTCCACATTGGTTACGTCGAATTCCCCAACATTTCCTGGCTGGAAAACGGCTGCTAATGTAAGTCCAATAATAATGGCTATACTTGTAGTAACTAAAAAGTAGGATATTGTTTTTATACCAATTCTTCCTAGTTTCTTTGGATCACCAAGCCCCGCTGTTCCAAGTGCGATGGAAAAGAATACGATCGGGACAACCAGCATGTTAATCAGGTTGAGAAAGATTTTTCCAAGAGGTGTAAACAGATACTTGTCAAGCTCAGGGAATATTCCCGGCGCAAACAAATTAATTAAAAGTCCTGTAATTCCCCCTGCAATCAAAGCAATAATAATTTTAGTAGATAATTTCATATATGTTCCTCCAATGAATAAAGTAAAAAAATATAAAATAAAGACACGAGAATAATGTCCTTCCCTACATTACCCCCAAAAAACATAAACCTAACTTAAAAAGGCAACAAAAAAACACAGAGGTGTAACCACTGTGCGTATATGCAGTGTTTTCCTCTCAAAACGCTTACGAGGTTAGCTGTCGGGTTCGGGTCTTGAGAGTACCCTGCCTGTAAAGGATTCACCCCAGGTACTTTTCTAAAAAAGTACATTGGTTCCCCCGCTCAATTAAGATTAAGCGAAAATAGTTTATATTTTTTTAATATAATAACAAAGAATTGTGAAAATTGTAAACAGCACTTTAATTTTTAAAATAACTATTATTCTAATAATAATGCTTGCAGCGCGGGCAAATAGTCTTATTTACGCAGTACGGTAATAAATCCTTCCAGTATATCGTGACTAATAGCAAACCCCTTGCGTGTATAAAATTCAAGGGCATCTGTATTCCCGTTGGACACAAAAATAAAATGATCCTCCACATCATGGAATTGGCTTAACCATTCCATAGACATGTTAAATAGCACTGAGCCAATTCCATACTGCCGGTAGCCATCTCTGATAAAGAATTGTGATAAGCAGCCAACATTGTCTTTTTCTACTGAAGATAAATCGAAAAAAGTAGCGAATTCATTTGAGTAGGCTTCTTTAGGAGAAACATTGGAATAAACATAGCCTACAATTTCTTCATCATCTTTAACAATCACGATATAATTATGTATAGCAGATTTTACGGATGGAACCATTCTTGTTTCAAAATTCATGCTGTCAAAACGTTCAGATGCTATATGTGCCTTAGATTTCTGAAAAGCCATCAGCTCATTGCATAAATCCCGGCAAAAGCTGATCTTGTCTTCTGTTATCACTTCATAGTTTAAATTCATTCCAATTCACCCCTTAAGGTAATATTTTATATCGGAATGCCTGTATTCGTCCAAAATAAAAGAGGGAAACGAACTTTGAAAGAGGAATTACTTTTTAAATAACTGTTTTCGTTTATTTGTTGCTTTTTTTATACCTTTGTATAGTTTGCTGAGTTGATCTTCGCTGGGGGCAGTTGATCCTCGAAAATGCTGAGGCATTTCCTTCGTGCGGTGTTCATTCGAAGGAGCTTATTCAATGTCCTGCGGGAGGAGAGGGAAGTGTGAGACCCCGCAGGCGAAGCCGAGGGGCACATTCCTCCCCGCGGTTCGCTGTGTGCCTTTCGCTGCAATCAACGGGCACAATTTATTAACAAAAAACAACAATCTTTTAGAAAAGAGCCTTAAACTAATATAAAAGAGGGACTTCGATGATCAAGGAAATAAATATTAAAGACCGAAAAGCAGCTCAGCAGGTGCTAAGAGTACAGCTGCAAGCGTATAAAATTGAAGCTGAAATCATTGAATATCCAGACTTACCGCCTTTGAAGGAAACAGCGGATACTCTAAGAATAACCGGAGAGACTTTCTTTGGGTATTTTATTGGTGAAGAATTATGCGGTGCGATTTCGTTTAAAGAGAATAAGGATGTTATAGATATTCACAGACTGATCGTGCATCCTGAACATTTTAGAAAGGGTATTGCGCAAAAGCTGCTGAATTACATTGAACGAAGGCCGATGATAGGAAAAATGATTGTCACCACAGGCTCCAAGAATACCCCGGCTGTCGCTTTCTATCTAAAAAATGGATTCAGCGAGGTTGAAAGAATTAACATAAATGAATCCCTGACTATTACTGCTTTTGAAAAATACTTACCGAATAGCGATTCTTCCAATTAGGAAAGATCGCTATTTTTAAAAAATCGGAAAATTATGATATGTTTTTATCGAGTCCGCTATTACTCGTGATCAATGGAAAATACCTTAAGGAGAGTCTCATGTTAATTAAAAATAATTATAAAAAATTAAGCTCTATGATTAATAATATTGGTTTTTCTGGTTGTACTTGTCAAAGAAAAGAAAGAAATAGAAAAGGACTTTAAGATTTGATTTATATACCCACGCATGCTGTGTTTGCATTGACTAATCTGTAAAAATGGGGGCTGCTGAAATGATTTTTAACTTAAGTGAAGCTATTGAGATTCTTGAACGTACACCTGATACACTTGATGCACTGCTAAGCGGTCTATCTTCAGAATGGCTTAAAGAAAATGAAGGGGAAGGCACATGGAATGCTGCAGAAGTGGTTGGCCATTTGATTGACGGCGAGGAGAAAAATTGGATTCCGCGGCTGACATTTATTCTGCAGGAAGGGGAAAGCAAGCCATTTCCTCCATTTGACCGTTTTGCTCATTTAAATATATCAGGGGATTTATCAATTGAGGAAAAACTTGAGATTTTTAAGACGCTTAGAAGAGATAATTTGGCCACATTGAAGGGGATGCCTGATCTGGAAACTCAATTCGAAAAGAAGGGGCTTCATCCGGCATTAGGTTCTGTAAGAGTCAGGGAATTGATTTCCACATGGGCTGTCCATGATCTTACGCATATAGCGCAGATTTCAAGAGTGCTGGCAAACAGGTACAGGATAGATGTTGGTCCTTGGATTGAGTATTTGGGCATTTTAAAAAAGTAAGCTCTTTAATAAGGGTTGTAAAATGTAAAGTTTTGGGACCAATACCTCATGATATAGCCTATGGTGTTCATTTATACTTAAAGTTGATTGGACTTTTCTGATTATTCGAAGTCCTTTTAAAATAATATGGAGGCGAATGAATGCTGAATCGTAAGAGAAAATTTCTGCTGTTATCGCTGATTCTATTTGCTGCCATTCTGGTTGTAATGGTGCCCATTCAAGGTTCAATCATAAGGGCAGCTGCGGGAGATGGATCCTGGTCATCCCCTTATTCGGTTTCACAGGGAATCAATTCACAAAACAACGCTGGCAAAACTGTCCAGGGCTATGTAGTTGGACAGCCAACTGCCACCAATACGGTTATCACCAGCGGGTTTCCTAATGACTATGCTTTGGCCCTGGCAGATAGTCCATCAGAGACCAACTTGGCTAAGATGCTTTATGTACAAATCCCATCTTCCTTTCGTTCAGCTTTTGGTTTAAAGTCGAATCCATTGCTGATGGGAAAGAAAATCAAGGTAACGGGAACGCTGACTGCCTATTTTTCTCATCCGGGGTTAAAGGACGGTACTGCTTTTGAACTGGATGGAGGCGGAGCGTCTGATCCTGATCCTGAACCTGGCGGGTATTATGATGCAGCATTTGGAAAAACAGGTGAGTCTTTAAAATCAGCACTTCATAACATCATTGATGATCATACTGAAATATCCTATTCCAATGTGTGGGAAGCTCTTCGTGAAACAGACGAAGACCCGGCTAATCCGAATAACGTCATTCTCTTATATACGGGCCGTTCTCAGGACAAATTCGCCAATGGTTCTGGAGTCAATGACTGGAACAGGGAACATGTATGGGCTAAATCGCACGGAGACTTTGGCACAGCGATGGGTCCGGGAACTGACCTCCACCATTTGCGGGCAACAGATGTTTCTGTCAATAGCTCGAGAGGGAATCTCGATTTTGATAATGGCGGATCCCAGCATTCAGAAGCAATTGGAAATTACTATGACTCAGATTCATGGGAACCAAGGGATGCTGTAAAAGGCGATGTAGCGCGTATGCTTTTTTATATGGCTGTCCGTTATGAAGGAGACAGCGGGGAGGTAGATCTGGAGCTAAATAATGCAGTAAACAACGGTTCTGCTCCTTATCATGGCAAAATGTCTGTTCTGCTCCAGTGGCACAAGGAAGATCCGGTTGATGAAATTGAACGGAGAAGAAATGTAATTATCTACTCTGATTATCAGCATAACCGAAATCCATTTATAGATCATCCGGAGTGGGCATCAGCGATTTGGGAATAATCATGAGGAAAGCACTTTCTTTGTTGAAAGTGCTTTTTATGTTTCGTGAATTACCTATATATCTTGAAATGATTAAGGGCAATAACTGGCTATAATTAAATTAAGGAGAAAGCGTTTTTGTTCCTCCTTTCTGAAAATAAACGACTATCTACTAAAACTTTAAAGCAGATGGAGACAGCTCGCTGATTGCGAGTTAAAGGAACAAAAAAATATTTTAGATTTAATAAAAATGTAAAACCTTAAATGTGCAACCTCAAATCAATTGAACTGGAAACTAAGTACCTCTGCTGAATGGTGTTTATGATGGCAGTTTAGGATATTTACAGAATCACTATCTATGATTTCATCATAACTGGATTAATGGGGGTTTTGCAGGCAGTCTAACATTAGATAAAACTAAACTATAGGGTGCTTGAATATGCTGAGGCACCTCTTTTTCATATTCCAAAGTCAGTTTGTGAAGGATGGTACTTATACAAACTGGTGCATTAATTGGGTTACGGCTGTCAAAATGGCTGCCTTTTCTGGGCTCCTACATCTAAAGTTGTAGGGGATTTCAAACTATACCTGGAGGCAATCATTTCGTAATAATGTAAAAATAAATTATGAGGATTTTATATTTGTTTAAAGGGATTTATTTTCGAAAGAAATTAATAGGATGAAATAAGAATGGGAGGATGGAAAAGAATGACCATTTTAGTGGCAGGAGCAACGGGAACCGTAGGGCGGCATGTCGTAGATCAGCTTATTCGTAAGGGGGAAAAAGTGAGGGCATTGACACGTAATCCGCAAATGGCCAATCTGCCTGCAGGTGTTGAGGTTGTTGCGGGGGACTTAAGTGAACCAAGTACGCTAAGGGCTGCTTTGGCTGGCATTAGCGGTATGCATTTGATTACTACCGGCGCCGAATATACTCCGTTACAAACGGGACCAGAAATCGTTCGTCTTGCTGAGAAAGCTGGAGTAAGCAGGATTACCGTTTTATGGAATGGAGAGAAGGGCCCTTTTGAGAGTGCTGTTGAAGCAAGTGCCCTGAAGTGGACTCAGCTTCAAGCTTTTGAATTTATGGCAAATGCACGAAAATGGGCACATTCCATACGCTCAGAGGAGCTGGTTCGTGATCTTTTCGGGGGTTCTCCAATTGCTCCTGTTCATGAAGCTGATATTGGAAGGGTTGCAGCAGCTGCACTGACTGAGGACGGTCATGCAGGTAAAATATATACCTTAACAGGGCCTGAGAGTTTGTCAGTTAAAGATAAAGTAGGGATTATTAGCAAAGTAATCGGAAGGGATATCCGTTTTGTTGAGAGTTCCGAAGAAGAGGAACGTGAGCAGATGAGGAAGATGGGGGTTGAGGAAGATGCCATTGACTATGTGATAAACTGGCATCTTAATCCGCCTCCATCCGCTCATAAGGTATTATCGACCGTAGAGCATGTTACAGGAGATAAGCCGTATACTTTTGAAGAGTGGGTTAAGGCGAATACAGGATATTTTATTAATTCCAGCAGGCAGTCATTCTGGAGCTTCTGAACAATTTAAATTAACATTAAGGGTAGATCATAATTAACCCTATTAACAGATTGCCTTTTTTAGTAAGAAGGCTAGTATGATCCTGGGGTAATATAGAAATTCAATAAATGACTTAGGACCTGATGAGGAGGTCCTTTTCATTTGTTTAAAAAGACATCTTGAACAGCTTATGCCAAAAAGTTTGACAAGAGATTACCATGGGAGTAATTTAGATTTATTCATTTTTTTGTAATCCTAATTGCTGAACCATTTGTACGGGTAGGTCAAATAATGATATATGTTGTTTAACTTGGGGGGATTCTTAGCATATTAAGGCTAAGAAGGGATTATTCATAATCCCCAATCTGAAAGCTGACTCCGTATACCAAAATCGAGAGAAGGGTTATAGGGAACCATTGGCTATTCTTTAATAAGAGTGGTTTTTTTGTGTTACTTTTCAAAAAGAAGGGAATTTCTTCAATGAAAAAACAGTATGCAGTATTTGGTTTAGGCCGCTTTGGCGGCAGTCTTGTAAAGGAATTCCATGAATTAGGTGTGCAAGTGCTGGCGATTGATGTCGATCAGGAGAAAGTGGATCAATACGCACAGTTTGTAACATATGCCGTCCAAATTAATGGTATTGATGAAGCTGCTATTAAACAGACGGGAATCAAAAATATTGATCATGCATTTGTTTCATTTGGTGAAAACATTGAGTCCAGCATTTTAACATCTTTGCTGTTAAAAGAAATGGGAATTCCAAAGGTTTGGGCGAAGGCGCATAATGAGTATCATGCCAGAGTGCTCGAAAAAATTGGCGTTGATCGTGTAATTCATCCTGAGCGGGATATGGCAAAGCGGATCGCCCATCATATTGTTTCCGAAAAAATGGTTGATTTTATAGAGCTGTCTGAAGATTATAGTATGGTGGAGATCGTGGCAACAGATAAAATCGCCAACAAATCTCTTGCGGATTTAAATATACGGGCTGAGTATGGCTGTAATATTGTGGGTATTCAGCGCGGGAAAGAAGTAATGGTTACTCCTCCAGCGGAAGAGGTTATATTAAAGGGCGACGTCCTTCTTGTAATGGGGCACAATAAAGGGATTGGCAGATTTGAAAGGCATGGGGTTTAAGGATAAAACTTCGGATTGCCGTTTGTGCAGGGTAGAGTGGAGTGCTCTACCCTGGTTTTTATGAATCCGAAAATGAGAACAGCGTGAAGAAAAAGGTCGTCATAGAGCAGTCATGGAGCCGAAAATGAGAACAGCGTGAAGAAAAAGGTCGTCATAGAGCAGTCATGGAGCCGAAAATAAGTGCAGCAGCAAGAG
>NZ_JCAXER010000049.1:0-18819 GCF_059758675.1 Cytobacillus sp. GQ23 | reverse complement strand
TGCCAGGCCCTTTTTTTATCGATTCAGCAAACTTCCCACATAGCGGAGCAGTTCGTTTGCTGATGTTGAGTTATAGCCATGTTCGTCAATTAATCTTGCAACAACTTCATTCACCTTCTTCAGCTGCTGCTCATCAGGCGTTTTTGATGATGTTGTAATCTTCACGACATCTTTCAGGTCAGCGAAAAGCTTCTTCTGGATAGCTTCACGCAGACGGTCATGCGAATTATAGTCGAAGCGTTTGCCTTTCCTTGCATAAGCTGAGATGCGGATAAGGATTTCCTCCCTGAATGCTTTCTTGGCATTCTCCGAAATTCCAATTTGTTCTTCGATTGAACGCATCAGCTTTTCATCAGGACTGATTTCCTCACCAGTTAATGGATCGCGCAGCTTTGCTTTATTGCAGTATGCTTCAACATTATCAAGATAGTTCTCCATAAGCGTCTTCGCAGATTCTTCATAAGAGTAAACAAATGCCTTTTGTACTTCTTTCTTCGCAATATCATCGTACTCTTTTCTGGCCAGAGAAATAAAGTTCAGGTATCTTTCTTTCAGTTCGGCAGTAATCGAAGGATGCTGATCCAATCCTTCTTTAAGTGAACGCA
Source organism: Cytobacillus sp. GQ23 (assembly GCF_059758675.1). NCBI lineage: Bacteria > Bacillati > Bacillota > Bacilli > Caryophanales > Bacillaceae > Cytobacillus > Cytobacillus sp. GQ23. Next base: position 18,214 of record NZ_JCAXER010000049.1, on the reverse strand, counting down.
GTACATCCAGCGCATTGATGCTTGTAATATTTTTTCGGATAATTGTAGAAGAAATCCTATTAATGACATACCGCGGGTCAATTCCGCTCATGCCCTCATCTGCATGCTCTTTTTTCAATTCTTCCACATCTGCTCTGTTATAGCCTTCAACGCTCTCTCCATCATACAAACGCATTTTCTTTACTAAATCTATATCGCCCTTTTTCGGATCCTTCATACGGGTTAAAATCGTAAACATTGCTGCAACTCTCAGAGTATGCGGTGCAATGTGCACGTTGGAAACATCGCTCTCACGGATCATCTTTTCATAAATTTTCTCTTCCTCTGAAACCTTTAAATTATATGGGATTGGCATGACGATTATTCTGGAATGCAATGCTTCATTCTTTTTATTGGAAATGAATGAACGATACTCAGTTTCATTCGTATGAGCGACAATTAGCTCATCTGCCGAAATAAGAGCGAAGCGTCCGGCTTTAAAGTTGCCTTCCTGAGTGAGTGACAATAAATGCCATAAAAATTTCTCATCGCACTTCAGCATTTCCTGAAATTCCATCATACCGCGGTTTGCTTTGTTCAGCTCTCCATCGAAACGATAGGCCCGTGGATCTGATTCAGAACCATATTCAGCAATAGTTGAAAAATCAATGCTTCCAGTCAGATCGGCAATATCCTGTGATTTCGGATCTGACGGGCTGAAGGTTCCAATCCCCACCCTGCGGTCTTCCGAGAAAATGATTCTTTCAATTAGAACATCTTCTATCCGGCCGCCATACTCCTGTTCGAGACGCATACTATTTAAAGGCGATAGGTTTCCTTCAATTCTTATTCCATACTCATCATAAAAGTCTTTGCGGAGGTGATGCGGAATCAAATGAAGCGGATCTTCATGCATCGGACAGCCCTTAATAGCATAAACCGCACCCCTCTCTGAGTGAGAATATTGCTCCAGACCTCTCTTTAGCATTGTCACTAATGTTGATTTACCGCCGCTGACAGGTCCCATTAATAAAAGAATTCTTTTACGGACATCAAGCCGTTTGGCAGCAGGATGAAAATACTCTTCCACGAGTCTTTCCAAGGCTTCTTCTAAACCAAAGAGCTGGTTGCTGAAAAATTGATATCGTTTTTGCCCCTTCACTTCTTCGACACCGGCATCCTTAATCATATTATATACCCGTGAATGTGCTGACTGAGCAACCCAAGGCTTCTCTTTAACAATTTCTAAATACTCCCCAAAAGTCCCTTCCCATTTCAGCTTTTCTTCCTCGTGTCTGTACATCTCAATTTTTTTTAGAATATCCATAAGGACCTCCCCCTGTCGCATTATCAGAGACGATTAATATACTCTATGCGCACCGGCAATCGAACATGCGTAAACTATTAATAGTTTGGTTTGTACTTTTTACGGGGATTAATTATTAGGAATACTTCGCTGCCAGGATCCAGCTGTAAAAAAAACTCCATACTTTTCATTCACAGTTAGACATTTTTGGGCTATAATAAGCTTATATTTACATGCTTGCCTATTGAGATACCGCTAAAGGAGGATTACATATACATGGGTACAATTATTATTATCGGTGTAATGGTTGCTTTCCTTGCTGCTATTTTCACTGCTGGTTACGATGACAAGCCAGGCATAAGCAAAAAATAAGCTGCTGAACCTATCAGCAGCTTTTTTCTTATTTACAATTTAATCCTACCTTAAATCCATCTTTTTACTCTGAACAAAATCCTTCATATACATCCTTGTCTGCTTTTCTAGCATGCCGGCAATTTGACTCGTCCACGTGTCCTTCCGCTTGCCGCCTGTACGCTCATCATAATACTCGGAAATAATCTTATTATAAACTTCCAGCTCTTCGCAGTAAGATGCTTCATCCTGGTTGTATTCATTTTCATGATATATATGGTGAAGAGGAAGCCGCGGTTTTTTATCGTTCTTTTTGGAAGGATAGCCAACAGCCATTCCAAACAAAGGAATCACACGATCAGGTGTTTTTAAAAGCTCTGCCACTGCCTCAAGATTGTTTCTTATTCCGCCAATATAACAGATTCCAAGCCCCATCGATTCTGCCGAAATAGCAGCATTCTGCGCAGCTAATGCTGCATCAATAACAGACACCATGAACTTCTCTGTGCTTTCGATTGATGGAATTACATTTTTATTTTCCATCTGGCCGATGATTTCATGACGATGCAGATCAGCACAAAATACGAAAAAATGGCCATTTTCAGCTACATAATTCTGATTTCCCGCAAATTCAGCAAGCTTCTTTTTCTTTTCTTTATCTGTCACTCCGATAATTGAATAAGCCTGGACAAAACTTGAAGTGGATGCAGCTTGAGCAGAAAGTACAATTGTTTCAACCTGTTCTTTTGACAGCGGCCTGTCTTCAAAATTCCGGACAGAACGATGATCCATCAGCAATTTGGTAACTTCATTCATCACATCTCATCCTTTCCATATGTACTTTTTCATTTTACCCAGAGAAGAATGTTTTCTCCAAAGAAAAAGACCTGATCATCTCACAGGCCTTGTGTTGTTTTCCTATTTTAAATGTAAGTACTCCTGCTGGCGCAGAGCTTCATAGACAAGAATGGCAGCCGTATTGGATAAGTTAAGCGAACGGACATTATCATTAATTGGAACCTTTAATAAGCGCTCTTTGCTTCTTTCAATTAAATCCTTTGGAAGTCCGGATGTTTCCTTGCCAAAAATAAAGTAATAATCCTTCTCGACGCTGCTATAGTCAAATTCGGAATATGGGCTTGTGCCATACTTCGTTACATAGAAGTATTCACTGTCTTCAGTTCTTTTAAAGAAATCATCCAATGAATCATGAAAAACGATTTTGACATGTTGCCAGTAATCCAATCCTGCCCGCTTCAGCCTTTTATCCTCTGTTGAGAAGCCGAGCGGCCTGATCATATGCAATGTCGTATCAGTAGCCGCGCAGGTGCGGGCTATATTGCCTGTGTTGGCCGGAATTTCCGGCTGATATAATACTACATGCAATCCCAATTTTTTCACCTCTAAATTAAATCTGCATGTGTAATTATATCACTTTGAAATCACCATACAAATTACTGGTCATCAGTAATAGTCAAAAATTTATACTTTATATTGGGTGTATATGCTGTAGAATCTTCATACGCCCAATAGCGCATTCGGCTGTTATAGGTATGGGCGTTGACAAGGGGCATTCCCGATGCATCCTTGCCCGTCACGATCGTTGTATGGTCAAATCGCCCGTCTCCCTGGAAATCATAGCAAATGACATCTCCAATTAAAAGCTGGTCTGGACTGGAGACTTCCTGAGCCCTTAACCCCGTTTTTGAACTTGGCAGATACCACCGCATTGAATTCGCAACTGTCCAGCTGTAGCTCCAATTCCCGCTTCTCATCCACCAGCCTTTTCCTCGGTGGGGATACCCCCTCATTGGGCTGCCGCCAGCATGAAGGCACTGCGAAATATAATTGGTGCAATCCACATCAAATTTCTTATAAGCCGGATTAAAGCTGTTCCACCACTTTTCTGCATACTGAACAGCCTTAATGCGGTCATATTCATACTCGTATCTTTCTTCCTCTTCAATTTCCCGGTCCAGAGACACTTCTTCTTTTTTTATATCTTTAAAAGGATTTTTCTCCCGGTCTTCAACAAATACTCCTTTATAAAAGTCGGCTGTCCGCTCCTCGATCTCTTCTTCCATATAGAAGACGCCTTTTTGTTTAATCAAATATTTGAAGTGAACCTTATATTCAACCGGAGTCACATCATCCTTCTCCCTGCCGACATTGATCACTTTTCCAGTTGCCTGTGCTTTCACAATCTCACCGGAGCGGCTGGAAAGAGATTCTTTCTTTTTTTCAATTTTAGGGCATGTATGAATTGAACTTCTTGAATGGGAAACGCACTGCTGCACTCTTTTCTTTAACAGCTCATGAAGCTGGTCCCTCACGCACCTCACTCCTCTCTATACAATACATATGAGAGGAAGCAGAGGACGTTGCTTAATTTTTCGCGCATTCAGCAGGCGCAAGAGTGTTTTTCTGCTGGCATCGGGTAAAAAAAGCCACAAAAAAGAGAGAGATTCCTCCCCCATCATCATTGTTCAAAAAAGCTGATTCCTTTTTCGATTTCAGCAATGACTTCTCCGTCCTTCTCCTGTTTCAATGCCTGTCTTAATGCAGGAAGAGATTGTTCTCCTCCTATTTTCCCGAGTGCCCAAGCTGCCGTACCCCGGATCACCGGTCTCGGATCCTCTGTCATAACCTTGATCAGGTCTTCTTCCGCTGTCTCATCTTTGTAATGAGCAAGGGCGATAATAGCATTTCGCTGGATCGGCTTTTTCCCTCTCCAGGAGCCTGAGACCGGGCCGTACTTTTCTTTGAAATCACGGTTGCTGATAAAGAGCAGCGGCCTTAAAAGCGGCTTTGCCACTTCCGGATCAGGCTCCATTTCATCATGCAGGTGAAAATCCTTGCCTTTATTTTCAGGACAAACAGTTTGACAGGTGTCACACCCATAAAGCCTGTTTCCCAGCTTTTCTCTATATGGCTCTGCAAGAAAGCCCTTTGTCTGTGTTAAAAATGCGATGCATTTCTGTGCATCAAGCTGACCTCCCTGAATTAAAGCACCAGTCGGGCAGACATCAACACATTTATTGCAGCTTCCGCATCTGTCTTCCAATGGCATATCAGGCTCAAAAGGCAGATTTGTTATCATTTCTCCGAGATACACATATGATCCGAACTCCGGTGTGATGATGGAACAGTTTTTTCCGCTCCAGCCGATTCCGGCACGCTGCGCTACAGCCCGGTCCACCAGCTCTCCTGTATCCACCATGGATTTGCATATGGCCTCAGGAATTCTTGACTGAATAAACTCCTCAAGCTTCTGAAGACGTTCCCTAAGGATATGATGATAGTCTTTTCCCCATGAAGCCCGGCAGAATATCCCCCTTCGTTCACCTCTTTTGCTGACAACCCTTACCTTCATTTTGGAAGGATAAGCAACCGCAATTGAGATAATGGATCTCGGCTTATCCATTAGCAGACCGGGATTCACCCTTTTCTCAATATCAGGTTCTTCAAACCCTGACTGATATTGAAGCTCCTGCTGGCGAATCAGTCTATTCTTCATTTCATCAAAAGTGCCTGCTGTTGTAAAACCGATTTTATCAATGCCAATTGTCTTGCTGTACTCAATCACTTCCTGCTTGAATTGTGTAAAGTCCATTGGATAACCTCCTTTCTGTATGAAAATGAAATTTTATATGAAAACGTGCTGTATTAACGTTGGTGGCAGATACCTTTTATTCGGACAAAAGGGATATAAGATGCGTGTAAGACTGCTTTTTTTCGGCTTTGGAAAATTAACTTCGTCAAACTTCTGATTAGTTACCATTTACTCCGCTAAAGTGAATATATGTTGCGTCTGAGCGCTCGTTTTGGGCCCTTTATTTGGTGAAAGTCAAAATAGACGGTGTCAAAGCGTTGGTTAGATACCTTTTATTCACCCATCACGGGTGATAGGTACCTGAAAGTCTAATATTTATTGAATCACCGCTTATTATGATAAACTATTTTAAAGTAATTTTGGAGGTGGAAAGCTTGGAAATTATAATTGCTCCCGAGTTGTGCAGGTTAATTCCCCAATTTAAAATTGGATTTATTATATATAAAAATATAGAAGTCGGACAGTCTCCTCAAATGGTAAAGGGCCGACTCCAGTTATTTCAGGAATCCATTTATTTTGACTTAGAGGACAAGAGTGTTACAGATCTGGAAGGAATCAATGAATGGAGACAGATTTTCAAAACAGCAGGCAAAGATCCAAATCGTTACCGCCACTCTGCAGAAGCACTGTACAGAAGAATAAAAAAACAAAATTACCTGCAGCCGGTCAACAGCTCCATAGATATTAACAACTTCTTTTCCCTGGAATATCAAATACCAATCGGCGTATATGATGCTGATAAGCTTTCAGGTCCATTGACTATCAGGTTTGGCAAAGAAAGCGAAGAATATAACGGTTTAAACGGAAGACCCAATTCTCTTGCCAATTTAATAATCAGTGAAGATATAGCAGGCCCCTTTGGCAGTCCGTTTGTGGACTCTGAAAGAACAGCTGTCACGGAACAGACTAAAAATGCCGTGCAAATTGTTTATTTGCGCCCTTCTCTGGAAACTAATATGGCCGAAAAAATGGTTGAGTCATTAATGAACATGTACACTCAAGTGCACGGGGGAGAAGGAAGCTTTAAGGTCATTGGATGTTAAACACTTCTATAAAAAATCGAGTGGGATCTGCGGATGCCGCCCGATTTTTTATAGAGCCATGAAAATGAAAAAACGCAATACCTCGTTCTTGTTGAACGAAACACTGCGTTGGCTATGTATGGAGCGGGTGAAGGGAATCGAACCCTCATCATCAGCTTGGAAGGCTGAGGTTTTACCACTAAACTACACCCGCATTATTATGAAGTTACCGCCTGCTTATTTTTTCCCGTACTTTCATGCCTCTTCCTCTAAGAGCTTTTTCAAGGAAGCCTATGCGTCGAGGCAACTCGAAGCTGATTCATGGAAGTATCGCTCGTGGCTGAGGTTTTACCACTAAACTACACCCGCATTTGTTTATTTATATTTAATCATTAACGTAATTATGATTAAATAGAATGTCGATTTTTCTCTACAGCAAAATAAACATTGTGTCGAATCAACTATTTAATAGTACTAAATTCAGCGTAAATGGTCAACCCCTTTTTAAAAAATTTGTCGAAAAAAACAGAGAGGGGTTTTCCCTCCCTGTTTATACCCACCACATATCCGATGGCTGTTCTTCGATTAAAATGGACTTAAGGTTCCTTACGGCTCTTGTAAACCCTTCTTCAATGGACATCAGCGGGTCTTCGTGCTCAATGCTGACAACGTAGTCATAACCAAATGTGCGCAGTGCGCTCATCATATCAGACCATTCCTGCAGGCTGTGTCCGCATCCTACTGACCTGAAGGTCCACGCCCTGGTCTGTACGTTGCCATACGGCTGCATATCCGTTAACCCATACATATTGACATTTTCCTGGTCAATATAGGTGTCTTTTGCATGAAAATGATGAATGGCATTTTCTTTTCCCAGTATCTTTATGGCTGCAACTGGGTCAATGCCCTGCCACCATAAATGGCTTGGGTCCAGGTTGGCCCCAATGGCGTCACATGTTTCTTCCCTTAATTTTAAAAGTGTGTAGGGAGTGTGTACAAGGAATCCACCATGCAGCTCGAGCCCGATTTTCACATTATGGTCTTTGGCAAACTGCCCGGCTTTTTTCCAATAAGGAATGAGTTTCTCCTCCCATTGCCATTTAAGCACTTCTCCATACTCATTTGGCCACGGAGCGACCGGCCAATTCGGATGCCTGGCCTCTTCCCCGTCACCTGCAGTCCCGGAAAAACAGTTCACAACTGGAACATTCATTAAGCTGGCTAACTTAATCGTGTCGTATAGTACGCGATCAGATTCCTCGGCAAATGCTTTATCAGGTGAAATCGGGTTGCCATGGCAACTGAATGCACTGATTTCAAGCCCCCTCGATAAAACCTTATTCAGGTAATCCTCCCGGACTTCATCGCTTCCCAATAGCTCCTGCAGTCTGCAGTGAGCGTTGCCGGGATATGCACCCGTTCCGATTTCCACAGCCTTAAGACCTGCAGCCTTCACATGATCGAGCATATCCTCAAAATTTTTGTCAGCAAATAATACTGTAAATACGCCGAGCTTCACAAAATCCCCTCCTGGCTACTACTATTATCTTGTTTGCTGCTGCTATAAATCGCATCAATAATTCTGGTTGTCTGCAGAGCTTCTTCTGCTTTAACCATAAACTCTTCGTTTTCCAAACAGCTTTTAATAAAGTTCCGTGCCTGTGTTAATGCATAGTCATCTTCTCCCGGGAGCCATTCTGAACGTGTATTCAGGAGCATACCATATTTAGATTGATTCAAACGGAAGGGGAATAAATCAATTCCTCCAAGCTGCCCCGAAAAACTGAGGCTTTCATCATCCTTTTCAATATTGGCAGACCAGGAAGTTTCAAAAAGCAGGGAAGCACCATTCGCAAATTTTATGTAAGCTGTCACATGATCATCTACATCAAAGGATTGATGGTCAAAGCTTCCCCATAGATTCACCTGATCAGGCATTTTACTTAACGTGTTGTATGCAGTACCGGATACCTCCGTTTCGGCCGGGTTACCAAGAAGCCAAAGCGAGAGGTCAAGCAAATGGCAGCCGTAATCTATCAAACTTCCGCCGCCCTGGAGTTCTTTATTGGTAAAAACACCCCAGCCAGGCACCTTTCTTCTTCTCATGGCTCTTGCTCTGGCTATAAACGGAATGCCAATTTCATTTTCTGTAATGAGCTTTTTGGCAGCCTGTGCCTCTTTCATGAACCGGTAGTGATAGGCAATGGCCAATACCTTCCCGGACCTGTCTCTAGCCTCGATCATTTTCCTGCATTCGGCTGCTGTCATCGCCATCGGCTTCTCACACAAAACATGCAGCCCAGCCTCCAGTGCAGCAACGGTAATTTCAGCATGAAATTTATTCGGTGTACAAATGACTACGGCATCTGTTTCAGTGAATACTTCCTTATAATCTGTAAAAACGCGGCTAATTCCAAACTTCCTGGCAGCAAGCTTTGCTGTATCCTCATTCACATCACAGATAGCTGTTATGGTAGCACTATCCGAAAGTTTTAATAAAACTGGAATATGCCTGGATTGGGCAATTCCTCCAGCACCTATAATTCCGATCCGAAGTTTCATCATGGGGGTACACCTCAATTAATTCTGACAATCTGCTTTGTTTCACTTGACTCAAGGGCAGCTAGAATCACTTGGAGCGATTTCATCCCCTCAGATCCAGGGATGGCAGGCTCCTGGCCTTTTAGTATACTTTCAACAAAATGGTCAATGACACCTGAACTCTTTTGCCCGCCTTCTTCATTAGTCTGAATTCCGCCGAGCTCATACTTCACTGTTTCACCGTTAGCATACTGAACAATGAGAGAGTGCAAAGGATCATCTTCTAATCTTAAAATGGCTTTCTCACCATAGATAATAGTTGAATTGTCTTCTTTAGAAACATAAGACCAGCTTGCAGCCAAAGTACCGATCACACCGCTTTCCGTTTTCAAGACACATACGGCTGTATCATCGACATCAGCATCCGTTTTGGAACTAGTTTCAACAAATGCCCCAACCTCAGCAAATTCTTCACCCAGCAGATAGCGCAAGAGGTCTGTCTTATGGACACCAAGGTCACCCATAGCACCAATAAAAGCCTGATCTTTCTTGAAGAACCAGCTATCTTTGCCATCTGCACTCCATCCTTCTGGTCCGCCATGGCCAAAGGCAGTCCGGAAACTGTAGATTTTTCCCGCTTCACCCTTTGCAATTAATTCTTTTGCTTTTTTATGAGACGGAACGAAGCGCTGATTATGAGCAATCATTAATTGCTTTCCACTTTTACGCGCTGCTTCTATCATTTCCTCTGCTTCTTCCTTAGAAGTGGCCATCGGCTTTTCACATAAAACATGTTTGCCCTCGTTCAATGCTGCAATCGAAACAGGGGCATGCAGATAATTCGGGGTGCAGACACTCACTGCATCTATTTCCTTGTCAGCCAACAATTCGCTATAATCGGTATACGCCTTAGCCTCGTAAAGGTCAGCAAACACATTTGCACGCTCTTCATTAATATCACAAACTGCTTCAATGACAGCCCCGCTGCTGGCATGATATTCAGGCATATGCCTGTGCCTGGCAATACTTCCGCATCCAATTATTCCAATTTTGAGTTTTCTCATCCTACTTCACCACTCCTTCATGTTTCACACTGATTTTCTCCAGCGGCTTCGCATTTCCATAGACCGGTACCGGAAGATCAGCCTGTTTAGCCCACTTTACAGCATTTTTTATAACCTGCTGAACCTCCTTATGATAATAGGTTGGATACGTTTCATGTCCCGGGCGGAAATAAAAGATTTTCCCTTTTCCGCGCTTGTATGTACAGCCGCTCCGGAAAACTTCCCCGCCTTCAAACCAGCTCAGCATGACAAGCTCATCCGGTGCAGGAATATCAAAATGTTCTCCGTACATTTCCTCTTTTTCAAGTTCAATATATTCTCCAAGGCCTTCTGTAATCGGATGGCTCGGGTCTACTATCCAAATTCGCTCCTTTTCATCCGCTTCTCTCCACTTTAAATCACAGGAGGTTCCCATCAGCACTTTGAAAATTTTAGAAAAATGCCCGGAATGAAGAACAATCAATCCCATTCCATCGAGAACTCTTTGTTTAACTTTTTCAACGATTGAATCCTCAACTTCTCCATGTGCCAGATGCCCCCACCAGACTAGTACGTCTGTTTCCTGTAAAACGGCATCACTCAGTCCATGTTCAGGCTCATCCAATGTTGCTGTCTTCACTTTTAATTCTTCTCCATTTAAAAAATCGGCTATGGCACCGTGTATACCATTGGGATAGACAGCCCTTACCTTTTCCTCCTTTTGTTCATGGCGGTTCTCATTCCAGACAAGTACGTTAATCATGAATCTTCCTCCTTCTTAATGCATGCTTCTATATTCATTTGGGGAAATCCCCTCTGTCTTTTTAAACACTTTGCTAAAATATTTTTCATCCTGATAACCAACCTGGAAAGCAATTTCATAGATTTTCAGTTTAGGGTTCAGCAAGAGCTCCTTTGCCTTGCTAATTCGGACATTTGTGATAAAGTCTGTAATAGTAGCCTGATATTCCTGTTTGAATTTCCTGGAAATGTACTCCCGGCTTAAATAAAATCTGTCTGCAATTTCCTGGAGGTTAATATCTTTGTTATAGCTTTCCAGCAGAAATTGTTCTATTTGCTGAATCACATTCAACTCCCTGTTTTGCTCCTGCGTGCATTCCAATGAAGTATTTTGCTGATTCCATTCATTAATGGCTCTCTCCAGGATTTCATTCAGTATATCAGGGTCGATAGGCTTCAAGATATAATCAAAGCTTTTATAACAAATGGCATTCCTCATATAATCAAAATCATCATATCCGCTGACAACAATCGTCTTGCTGGAAAGGTCCGAAGAATGTATCCATTTTAAAAGGCTTATGCCATCTCTCTTTGGCATGCTCATATCTGTGAATATGATTTCCGGGCGATGCTCTTTTATCAGCTTTATTGCCTCATTTCCATCTGCCGCCTCCATGATCGTGTCAATCCCAAAGCGGCTCCACTCTCCCAGAAGCATTAAGCCTTCCCGAACATGCTGTTCATCATCCACAATAATTGCTTTCATCTTTTCCACCTTCCATCCTTTTTGGAAGTTTAATAGAAACCTGCAGCCCTCCCTGCTCAAGGTTCTTAAGCTGCAGGTAAGCGCGGCTGCCATAATAAAGTTTTAACCGGACATAAACATTCTTCAGGCCGATATTCATTAACTCTCCCTTTTGTCTTATCCTGTCATTCATCAAATGCATCCGGATTTCCTTAAGCCGATTTTCCGAAACCCCTGTGCCATTATCTTCAATAAGAATATCAAGATAAAATTCATCCTGTCTGCATGTTATGTTAATCTCTCCAGTTTTTTCGCGTGCATCAAAGCCATGTTTAAAGTAATTCTCCACTAAAGGCTGTAAAATCATTTTTGGAACAGGAAACCCCAATGCTTCTTCATCAAGCTGGAAATTGAACTGAAGCTGATCATCGAACCGTTCCTTTTGCAGTAAAAGGTATGCCCTGGTATGTTCAATCTCTTTTTGAAGAGAGACCATACCCTCCTCCATATTCATGCTGTATCTCATTATTTTTGATAGGCGGGTAACAGAAGAATATATTTGCGGACCTTGATTTTTCAGAGCCGCTGTTCCAATTGACTGCAATGCATTATATAAAAAATGCGGATTAACCTGTGACTGCAGAACCTTAAGCTGATTGGTCTTATTTTCAAGCTGAAGTTTATACTCCCTATTGATGAGATCATTAATTTTATCGATCATTTGCCTGAATCGATCACCGAGATAACCAATCTCATCATTGCCGAAAGATTTAAAGCGGACATCAAGATTTCCCTTTTCAACCTGATCGATATTACTCAGGAGGATTCTGATGGGAGAGGTAATTCTGACAGAGATAAATAGCGTGGCGAGGATAACAAGGAACAGCCCTATTACGCCAAATATGATATTTATTTTCGCCACACTGAATGCACTTTCATATAAAGTGGCATATGGAACTCGCTTTACAAGATACCAGCCGCCCGAATTTTGCGATAATTGATCATATATCATTACACCATTGAACGTTTCTTCCTTCCATTCAACCGTGCCATTTTCCTTATTTGTTTGTATTACCCAATCCATCCAATCAGGCGCTTTATCTCCTTTATCATCCGTTGAACGATAAATTATGTCCCCTTCAGGAGATATAATATAGAATTCTTCATTATCCCCCGAATAAAGATTACGGCTGATATTGGTTATTTGATCCGGCGAAAACTCCAATGAAATATAGGCCAATATATCATCTGCCGGAATATTGATTAAAGACCTGTGAAGCGTAATGACATTTTCAGGCTTTTTATCTTCAGGATTCTTAATCTTATGGATGGGCTCAAGGTACATATTGTTTGGACTTTCTTTTGCTTTATCGTAATATTTTTGGCTCGCAGTTGGCAGTCTCTTCGAAAAAACAACTGTAGAGCGGCGGGACGCAGTTATGAGCCGATTTTCCTTTGCAACAGCAATATTGACTCGTTTGATATTTTCCTCAGCATACAGGATGGTAGAAATTACATTTCTTACTGCTTCGACAGCCTGATAATTATTTTCCTTCCTGGGATCTTTTAAAAAGTTTATTAAACCCGGGTTATTGTAGAGGGAAAGTGTCAAACCGTCCAACTCATTTATATACCCCTCCAGGTTCACTTTTCCTTGATATAATAGGTTGCTGTTTTCTTCAATGGCCTGATCTTTCAATGATTCCGCTGTATGGTAGTAGGTGATGATAATGGACGCTCCAAAGGGAACGATCGTAGCTATCATTAATAGAACGATCAGTTTATTCCTGATACTCTTTTTGAACATGTACATCCCCCGCTGCTTTCTCTTTTACAATAGTATAAAGTAACTTCCTTTTTTTTGGGGGGCTTTTTTGCTGTGGAATCTAATAGATATAAAAATAGAAAACAGAAAGCATATCTTCCGCAGACATGCTTCCCGTTTCACCAAATTTATTTCAAATTATCCCAGGATGTCTGGAAGCGTTCAACGACCGTATCATAGTCAATCTTTCCTGCAGCATATTCCTGGATTGTTGCAGCAAATTCTTTATTGGCGCCATCCGGCCATCTGAACCATGTCCAAGGAATTGTTTTCTCTTCCTTAGAATACTCAAGAATGTGCTTTCCAAGCGGCCCTAAACCGGTTGGCTCAATATTGTCAAAGGCTGGAATGAAAGCAAACTCTTCTGTGATATAACGCTTGCCTGTTTCAGAGGAAACCATCCAGTCAAGGAATAACTTGGCCTCTTCAAGATGCTCTGAGTTTTTGTTTAGAACCCAGTTGTTTGGCACACCTACTGGCAAACGGTCAGCTTCGGCTTCATCATCAGTTATCGGAATCGGGAGGAATCCCATATTAATGTCAGGGTCGATTTCAAGAATCATGTTCTCCGTCCAGTTACCCTGCTGAAGCATAGCTGTTTTGCCGGAAGCAAATAGTGTGACTTGAGTATTGTAATCAGTTGTTAAAGGATTGTCATTACCAAATTTAATTTCAGTATCCAGAACTTCTTTAAATTCTTTAAATTTATCATTTCCAGTTAACTTTTCAGACCCGCTGTATAAGCCTTCAATAAATGCAACAGGGTCCTCCTGCTGTGCAAATGGGATGTTTAACAAATGCTGCCCAATGACCCACCACTCACCGTAACCAGCTGAGAAAGGGGTAATCCCTTTATCTTTGAGCTTTTTAGCAGCATCCTTTAACTCAGAGATCGTATTAGGCGGCTCAGTAATTCCTGCCTCTTCAAATAAATCTTTGTTATAAATGAAACCATATCCTTCCAGGTTTACTGGCATTCCATAAAGCTTGCCATCTGCATCGGTGGTTGGAACCTTGCCAATAGGAAGCACATGCTCTGCCCACGGCTCATTTGAAAGGTCAGCAAGATGCTCTTTCCAAAGCTCTAATTCCTTAAATCCTCCATTGTTAAAAATGTCAGGCTGTTCACCGGATGCAAACTTCGCTTTTAATGCGGCACCATAATCAGCTCCGCCTCCGACTGACTCAAGCTTTATTTTAATATTTGGATGCTCTTTTTCAAATTCGCCAATCATTTCCTGAAGCTGATCGGCAATCTCCACTTTAAATTGGAACATGTTCAGTGTTACCACTTCATCCCCGTTTTTTGAATCATCCTTAGGCTTTTCATCCCCTGAAGAGCTGGAAGAAGAACAGCCTGCCATAATGCCTGCCATTAGAACAAATGACAGCAATAATAGAGCAAAGCGTTTCATTTTGTTTCCCCCCTGATAATTTTTTATATAAACTTTCACAGCCCTTTTGGCGGCAAAAGTCTCTATAACTACTTTATGGAACCCTGGGCAATGCCTTTAATAATGTGTCTCTGCAGGAACAGGAAGAAAATGATGACCGGTGTAATGCCCATCACAAGGGCAGCCAGTCCCATATCCCACTGCTTTGTATATTGTGCAAAGAATGAGCTTGTGGCCAGAGGAATCGTCCTAAGCTCTGCATCCTGAAGCACGAGAAGCGGCAGCAGATAGTCATTCCAGATCCACAATGTATTTAAAATGACAACTGTTACAGTAATTGGCTTCAGAAGTGGAAAAACAATTCTCCAAAAGACGCCAAACTGGCTGCACCCATCAATTCGGGCAGATTCTTCTATTTCGATTGGAACAGTTTTTATAAAGCCATGATAAAGGAAAAGCGATAATGGTACACCAAAACCAAAATACATAATGATGAGACCAGGTATGCTGTTTGTCAGATTCAGAGTGCCTCCGAGCTTCATCAGAGGAATCATGACTGTCTGAAATGGAATAACCATTGCAGATACAAATAAGACAAACAGGATTTTGCTGAATTTCCCCGGAGTCCTGACCATCTTCCAGGCAGCCATAGAACTAATAATAACCAGTCCAATATTGCTGATTACGGTTATTATAAGAGAATTCCAGAAGGCGCGCGGGAAATTAATGATATCCCATACCTTCATATAATTGGAGAATAAAAACTCCTTTGGCCATGCTGCAGCATCAATCAAGATATCAGCAAAACCCTTTACTGAATTAATAAACACAAAGTAAAAAGGAATGAGGAATATGATTCCTAATACGATTCCGATGATCTCCAGCAGAAACGTAACCTTCGTATATCTGGGATTCATTAGGCCTCAACCTCCCTTTTCTTCGTCATCATCACCTGAACCGTTGTAAAAATAGCTACCACAATAAAAAATAAAATCGATTTTGCGGTACCAAGACCATAGCGGTTATTCTGGAATGCTTCCTGATAAATATTAATCGCAACCGATTGAGTCGAGTTAAATGGTCCGCCGCCTGTGAGCGAAATATTCAAGTCAAAAATCTTAAATGCCATTGATATAGTTAAAAAGAAACAAATCGTAAATGCCGGTAATATGAGCGGAACGATAATTTTTAACAGGAGTGTCCAGCTTGATGCTCCATCGATTCTTGCTGCCTCCAGCAGCGACTGATCAACACCCTGCAGTGCTGCAATATAAATAACCATCATATAACCGCTGATCTGCCAGGTAAACACAATGACAATTCCCCAAAAGGCTGTTATCTCATCACCAAGCCACGGAAGCTTAAAAACCGAAAGATCCGTAAGATTACCGATAGCAGCGAACCCTTTGACAAAGATAAACTGCCAGATGAATCCAAGCAATAAACCTCCAATAACATTCGGAATGAAAAACACAGTCCTCAGCAGATTCCTGGACTTCAAGGCTGCATTCAATAATAAGGCAAGTCCAAACCCTAATAAATTACTAATAATAACAGAAGCTAACATAAATTTAGTGGTAAAAATAAAGGAATCAAAAAACTTAGGATCATTTCTAAAGATCTTCATATAATTCTCAAGTCCAACCCACTCCACCACAGAACTGACTCCATTCCAGGATGTAAACGAATAATAAATTCCCATCAGGAAAGGAATGATCTGTATCACCAGGAAAAAAATTAATGCTGGCCCTACAAAAGCAAGGTACGTTAAAATCTTTTTCAAATTTACTTTTTTCCTGGGAACTGCTTTAACCTCTGACTTAATTGCCGGTTCCCCGATCTCGATCTTTGTCTCCAACTTTCTTCACCGCCCCCTAATTTCCTGCAAACGCTTTCTTACATTATATTTGAAACCGTTTGCATATATAGGTGACTGAATTGACTAGATGGTGTAATATTTTGACTTTTTCAAAATCTGCAACTTGTTTTCATGAAAATCCTTGCATTAAATGAAACTATCTTGAATATAAGGATGTGAATTATGATAGTAAAAATTCGGTATGAACCAGAGGAATTAAAGCTGCTTCGATGTTTACAGTGCAGAATGAAACTTACTTCTAAAGATCAACAGTTACTTTTAAAACAGAATAGCTCTTTTCGGCTGAATTTTAGTGCCGTTTACATGGGGTTTCCGAAACTGAACAGCTCTATTCAGTCGCATTAGGGCTGTTCACATGACATTTCTCAAAACTTAAGGGCTCTATTCTAATGCATTAGCTTACCTGACATTTTTAAAAGTGATCCCTTTTATTACTCCTGCCCAAACAGGAAAATGCCATTTTAATTTACTTCCGAACAGTTCAGAACCCACTTTCGAAACCATCCTCTGAATCGTTCGAAACTCTGGTTGAACACTGATATCCCAGTAAAGAAATTGGCTGCATTAATGAGGATCAATCTCCGCCAATATTCACAAGGATAGAAATTAAACAATAAAAAAGGTTTCCCTAATGGGAAACCTTTTTTTAGATACCGGTGGTCGGGGTCGAACCGACACTCCAGAAGGAACACGATTTTGAGTCGTGCGCGTCTGCCAATTCCGCCACACCGGCATATTAAAATGAATTAAATCTTGTGGTGCCGAGGACCGGAATCGAACCGGTACGGTAGTCACCTACCGCAGGATTTTAAGTCCTGTGCGTCTGCCAGTTCCGCCACCCCGGCGTATATCAGCGTATCAAGATTTAGATTATGGAGGCGGCAACCGGATTCGAACCGGTGGTAAAGGTTTTGCAGACCTCTGCCTTACCACTTGGCTATGCCGCCATAAAGATAAGAAATTCTGGAGCGGAAGACGGGATTCGAACCCGCGACCCCCACCTTGGCAAGGTGATGTTCTACCACTGAACTACTTCCGCAAAATGGCTGGGCTAGCAGGATTCGAACCTGCGAGTGACGGAGTCAAAGTCCGGTGCCTTACCGCTTGGCTATAGCCCAATGATCATTTCTTAGTACATTTATATGAGAGTACCCTTGTACTGTTTCCTAAAAATTATGGGGCGACTGATGGGAATCGAACCCACGAGTGTCGGAGCCACAATCCGATGCGTTAACCACTTCGCCACAGCCGCCATAATCATATTGGCAGGGGTAGTAGGAATCGAACCCACATCAAAGGTTTTGGAGACCTTCGTTTTACCATTAAACTATACCCCTATATAAATGGTGGAGGGGGGCAGATTCGAACTGCCGAACCCGAAGGAGCGGATTTACAGTCCGCCGCGTTTAGCCACTTCGCTACCCCTCCATATTAACATGAAAAGATGGTGCCGGCGAGAGGACTTGAACCCCCAACCTACTGATTACAAGTCAGTTGCTCTACCAATTGAGCTACACCGGCTAATCAAATTAAAAGGTGGCTCAGGACGGAATCGAACCGCCGACACAAGGATTTTCAGTCCTTTGCTCTACCGACTGAGCTACTGAGCCAAAATAATATTATATCCCTAAATCTAAACACATGTGCTTCAAAGCCCTGCGTTCTTTGTAGCAGATTTTAAAAGCATGCTATTCGATGATGAAAAGCTTCGCAGCTGCATTCTTTTAAAATCCTCTACCGACTGAGCTACTGAGCCATTTTGTATTAATTTTGTA
>NZ_JCAXER010000048.1:0-20808 GCF_059758675.1 Cytobacillus sp. GQ23 | reverse complement strand
AAGCAGAACCTCGAGGGTTCTGCTTTTGCTTTATCTAATGGTTTTTAATGCCCCGCTCCAGGTAATCACCTGGTCCATCATTGCGTTCACATTATTGAGATGAAGATCTTGAGGTTTAAATACTGTGCCATTTTCAAAATCAGTAAATAAGGATAAGGTTGGATGTGTGCGGACATCAGCGATCATTAATTCTCCCATAATCCCGCGCAGATGTTCAGCAGCCCGCGCCCCGCCTGTTGACCCATAGCTTACAATTCCAGCGGCTTTATTATTCCAAGGTTCACGGGCCAGATCAAGTGCATTTTTTAACGCCCCTGTAATACTGTGGTTGTATTCCTGAACAATGAAGATGAATCCATCCAGACTGTTAATCTTTTCATTCCATGCTGCAATTCCTGGCGAATCCGCTTCACCTAAGAATGGCAATTTGAAATCTGCTATATCTACAATCTCATAATTGGCATCCCCGCGTTTATCAGCAATTTCTTTTACCCATGAACCGACCTGTGGGCTGACTCTCCCCTGACGTGTGCTTCCTAAAATAATTCCGATGTTTAATTTTTCGCTCATTGTTTCTGCCTCCTTAGATTTTTTTCCAAATAGTTTAGCTAAAAAACCCATGACTCACACCACCTTATTTAAACTCCTAAAATAATTCGATTTCCTGAAGGGTCCTTCGTAATCACCTGGTTATTTTCTACTGCTGCAGGCGCGCCAAGACTTTTCAGATTTTCTACTGCCTGATCTATTGCTGCTTCGTTTTCATAAATGAGCTTGAAGGATTGAAGACCCGCACTATTTTCTGAAGGCTTCGGAGCTCCAACCCCATTCCATGTATTCAACCCAATGTGATGATGGTATTTTCCACTTGAAATGAATAATGCCTGACTGCCATATCGGCAGACCACTTCAAACCCAAGTCCCTCTGTGTAAAATTTCTCGGTATTCGCCATTTCAGCCACATGTAAATGAATATGTCCCATGACCGTTTCAGCGGGCAAGCCCTTCCATGACTGCTGCTGCCCTATGGAAAGCAGGTCAGGAAAGTCCAGCGGGTCGACGGTCATCATGACTTCCCCATTCTTCCAAGTCCAATCCGAGGGGCTGCGGTCAATATATATTTCTATGCCATTGCCATCCGGATCAGACAAATAGAGCGCCTCACTGACAAGGTGATCAGAGGAACCGATTTGAATCCCTTTCTCAACGAAATGGCGAACGATTTTAGCCAAATCTGTGCGCTTTGGCAGCAGCAGAGCGAAATGATACAAACCAGTTGTTCTTCCCATTTTAGGTTCAGCGTTTTCAGGCTGTTCGATCGTAAGCAATGCTGTTTTGCCATCAGCAGTAAGCTCGGCAGCTCTATCTGTTTGAGTTAGCACTTTAAATCCGATTACGTCTTGATAGAATGCAAGGGACCGCTGCAGATCCTGAACCTTGATATTAACCTGCGCAACAAAGGTAATCGGTTTTTGATGAAAGTTCATATTAGTTTACTCCTCCTGTTATTTTGCCGTTGATTGTAACTTGCTCCCAAGTGACAGCGGTGATTCCTTCGCTAAAACAAAATAAATCGATGCGGCAAGCAGAATTACATCCAATTCATACCCGGCCATTTGGCCATTCCCTAAAAGACCTAGGGGCAATTTAGCAGTAAAGATAGCTACCAGCATGATAACAGCAAATAACACTGAAACTATTCTTGTGCCGATGCCCAAAATAAGCGCTATGCCCCCTGCCAGCTCGACCACGGCGACAATATAAGCCATAAAGCCAGGAATGCCAATACTGTCGAAGAAACCGGCTGTATTGCTGATGCCTCCCTGAAATTTTGATAATCCATGAATAAAGAAAATAAATCCTAAAATAGCACGCAGAATGAACTGGCCTAATTCGTTTTTGTTCATGTTGATTCCTCCTTGGTTAATTGCGTTAGTTACTTACTTTATGTAAGTTAGTATATTATTTAAATTTAGTGTCGTCAAGTAATTATTTTATTATTAGTTATTTAATAATTTTTGGTTTATACTTATAATAAGTAAACAAGGAGTGATAAGGATGGAGAAATCACTAATATGTCCAAGATTCGAAAAAGCCATCGGCATCTTGAGCCAGCGCTGGACCGGATTGATCATCTATCAGTTGCTTAACGGGCCACAGCGGTTCTGCAGCATCGAATCCTCTATCGGGATAAGCGGCAAAGTTCTTTCAGACCGGCTAAAAGACCTGGAAAATGAGGGAGTCGTAAAACGCAATGTCTACCCTGAAACTCCTGTAAGGATTGAATATTCCCTAACAGAAAAAGGCCTTGCGATGGAGCCGTTAATGAAAGAAATAGAAAAATGGTCGCAGACCTGGTTAGAAGCATAAAAAAAGAGTCTTCCCGCTGGGGGAAGACTCTTTTTTTGACTTATTATTTTGGTGGCAGGTTATGGCTGAATTTGTGCCGGAATTCGGACTTAGAAAACTGAATTTTCGCCCTTTGTGTCCAAAGGTAGATCAGGTTCTGACTCTAAACCCTAGATTTCCGCTAATAGTGTCCGAATCCCTTACAACTCCAATTACCGATTTCTAATTATTTACCCTTAACCTCTTTAATATACTGCTTCACAACTTCATATACATAATCCTGGTTTGCTGCTGCAGTATTGGGATCGTATTTGCCCCCGTTTGTCTTGTTATTGGAGAGGACGCGAATTCCCATGAATGGAACATCATATGCTCCTGCAATCTGCGCTGCTGCGGCACCTTCCATTTCTTCCACGGATGTTTCGTAGTTTTCGTGGAACCAGTTGATGCGGTCTACTTCATTGTTCCAAAGGTCTGCAGAACCAATCGTTCCTTCAACTACTTTACCTTTTGTATACTTATCTTTTACAGCTTTGGCTGCGGCCAGCAGATCTTCATCGCCTTCAAAGTAGCGGATCTTTTCCGCATTAGGGTCTTCCCCTGCACTTCCTTCAGAAGCCATCAGGTCCATCGGAATCCAATTGGTTGGTTCGATTCCTTCTCCTTTTTCCAAATTCCCAGTTTTCATAGATCCGATATTGACTGTTCTTTCGCCTAATACAATATCATACACATTCAAGCTCGGATCATGGCCGCCTGAAGTTCCCTGATTGATGATGGCAGCAGGATCATATTTTTCAATAGCGATCGCGGTAGCGGCTGCTGTATTTTCCATGCCCTTACCTGTCTTTGCAACGATGACTGGATACTTGTCCAATTTTCCTTTATAGAAAACAAAGTTCCCTGATTTTTCAATTTTAACCTTGTCTAATCGCTGGGCAAATTTTTCTGCCTCAATCGGCATTGGCCCTTGGATAAGGATTGGTTTTTGGGCTCCTTCTGCCTCTGTTTCAAATTTTGGTGCTGAAGTGCACCCTGCAAGCATAGATACAGACATGACTGCAACTGCAGCGATTGATGCTAATTTCTTTTTCATATTATGTTCTCCCCTTCTCCTGTTGTCTGATGTACCCGCAGGGCTGGTAATAGAAAAAGGCCTGAAAAAAGCAGAATGATTTCTACCTTCCAGACCATAGAGTTAAAGCAGCTGCAATAGTATACAGCTTTTCTATACTTTAACCCGTAGTCCGGTTCTTTCAATGGGAACCAGGTAGAAACGCTCAGACCATATTACCGAGCATATACGAGTGATTAAATTCATAATTTACTTTGCTAATATAACAAATAATTCGTTTGAACGCAACCTAAAAACGAACATTTAGTCCAATAATACTATTTAACATTCGTGATTCGCAATTCCACAAAAAACCTCCAGCTAAAAACTGGAGGTCGCACTTATTATGCAGCTTTCTTCGCATCAGAAGAATTTGACTGGCTGCCGCCCTTTATGGCAGCAACACCAAGACCAATAATACCACCTGCTAAGGATGGGATGATCCACCCTAATCCAACATCATATAAAGGGAGAATAGCAGTAAATAGGTCATTGATTGGCGCGAATGTAATGCCTGCTGCATTTAAACCATCAAACAAACTTACCACGAAGGTGAAAAGCATGCTTCCCTGATAAACTTCTTTCCTTCCTTTGAAAATCGGATGAAGGAATGTAAGAGCCATCAGTGCAATTGCTAATGGATAGATTCCAACCAATACAGGTACGGAAATGGCAATCAGTTCACTTAATCCAAAGTTGGCAAAAATTGTACTGAAAATGGATAAAACAATTACAAACATTTTGTAAGACACTTTTGGCATCAATTTATTGAAGTATGAAGAACAAGCTGTAATCAGACCGATGCTGGTAGTCAAACATGCACCAAATACAATAACACTTAAAAGCAGTGCACCTAAGGAGCCAAAGTAATGTGAAGACGCACCTGATAGAACAGCACCGCCATTATCCAATGCTCCCAGACCGCTGACACTTGACGCTCCAATAAAGGAAAGCGATGTATAAATAAGTGCTAAAAGACCTGAAGCAATTAAACCTGCTTTAGCAATGGATACCATAATATCTTTTTTGGTTGCAGCGCCTTTTTCCTTTACTGCATTTACGACAATGATACCAAATACAAATGCTGCAAGAGCATCCATTGTCAGATAACCTTCCTGGAAACCTTTAAAGAACGCACCGTTCAAATAAGCTTCAGTCGGAGCCTGGAATGCACCCATTGGATTAATGAATGCAGCACCGATCAAAACGGCAATTACAATTAAAAGAATTGGTGTTAGATATTTTCCTACAATATCAACAATCTTTGAAGAGTTCAAAGAGAAAAATGCTGTAATTCCAAAGAAGATAATTGAAGTTATAATTAAGCCGATTGAACTACTTCCTTCTGATAGATAAGGCTTAATGCCGATCTCGAATGAAACTGTAGCTGTTCTCGGTATGGCAAAAAGCGGTCCAATTGATAAGTATAGGGCTACTGTAAAAGCTAGTCCGAACACTGGATTTACACGGCTTGCCAATGATTGAAGATCACTTTTTCCCGAAAAGCCCAAAGCCATTATTCCCAGGAGCGGCAAGCCTACGCCTGTAATAATGAAGCCCGCATTCGCTGACCATACATTTGTACCTGCCGACTGGCCAAGCATTGCAGGGAAAATTAAGTTTCCTGCCCCGAAAAATAAGGCAAAGAGCATAAAACCAACTGTCACAATATATGATAATGGTATTTTGCTGTTCATTTCATTTCCTCCTATTAATGTGGATAAGTTATACAATACTAACAGTCTATTAAATTTAAATCTTCTGAAAAATTATAGCACTGTAATATTTTTATTTTTTCACGCTAGTAATATATTGCATAACTCAAGATAACATATTCAAAATGGTTATGCAATATATCGCATAAAACTTTTTGTCGAATCATGCGATATATTGAATTTTTCAAGTTTCTTCTATATACTAAATATATATCTATTGGAAATAACTTTAAAATCCTAGCAAAATTGCAAGATATGAAAAGGTGGTTACAGCTATGCCGATACCCTCCAATTATTCATCACCTACCCGTATATCCGCTAAAGATCGCGCCTTCTCCCAAATCCAGGAGTGGATTATTGACGGCACACTTCAGCCGAAGGAAAAATTGAATGACGCTGATCTTGCCAAAGCATTAGGAGTCAGCCGAACGCCTATCAGAGAAGCGCTTCAGCTGCTAAATGTTCAGGGATTTGTCGAAATGTTTCCGGGTGTAGGAACTCAAGTTACTTCAGTGAACCCTGAAGATATCAGCAAGATCCTGCCTCCTTTAGGTGTGCTGCAGGCGCTTGCAGCTGAACTGGCCGCACCTGTTGTCAGCCAGGAAACCATTAATATTCTTCGGGATATTAACCATAAATTCGCTAAAGCTTTAATGGCAGGAGATACCTTCACAGCTTTGAAAAAGGATGAGAAGTTTCATAATATCATTATTGACCTTGCAGAAAATCCATATATTTCGAATACAGCTTCCATGCTGCAGGCTCATGTCATGCGGCTATACTATAATAAAACCATTATTTTAAAAGAACGTTCCATTCAAGAACATGAAGATATATTAAAAGCATTTGAACAAAAAGACAGAGAAAAGGCCGGGCATATTGCTCGTGTTAATTGGCTTCGTGCGATTGACGAGTACTACTCTGTTGAAAAATGATCAAACTCAAAAAAGCAGCCTCCAACGGCTGCTTTTTCTATTTATCTAGCTTTTATAAATTATTTCATCGATAATCCCGTATTCCTTTGCTTCTTCGGCTGTCATGAAGTAATCGCGGTCCGTGTCCCGTGCTACTTTTTCTGCTGGCTGGCCGGTTCTATCTGCAATTATTCCATTTATGTGCTCCCTCAGTTTTAAAATCCTCTTCGCCGAAATTTCGATTTCAGTAGCCTGCCCTCTTGCTCCTCCAAGCGGCTGGTGAATCATGATCTCACTGTTCGGCAGACTGTAGCGCTTGCCCTTTTTCCCTGCAAGCAGAAGCATCGCTCCAAAGGATGCTGCCATTCCTGTGCAAATCGTCCGGACATCTGGCTTTATATATTGGATGGTGTCAAAGATGGCAAACCCTGCAGTTGTAGAACCGCCAGGACTATTAATATAAAGCGAAATATCCTTATCAGGGGATTCCGCTGCAAGAAATAGCAGCTGCGCAATCACACTATTGGCAACGGAATCATTGATTTCTTCACCAATCATGATAATTCGGTCTTTCAAAAGCCGTGAGTAAATATCGTAGGAGCGTTCTCCCCTGCTGGACTGCTCAATGACATATGGTATTGCTGTCATCTGTATCCCTCCTGTTCTTTGCGGATCTATGCCGCCATACAGAGAGTATTAGAAGGAGATGAAACACGCAGAACAGGCTTCTTCGCATGGCTTTCCAGAGATTGCAGGAAAGGAATCGACTTTATAAGGATGGATGGGTCCTCTGATGCCACTGAATGATGCAACAGTTGAAAAAGCTTTTCTTCCTCCTCATTTGCAAAAGCTTCTAAAGACTTATCTTCAACCGGATGCTGAAGCCGCTTCCGTGCACGGTTCAGCGTGGACTTCACTGCAAATTCAGTAGTCTGAAGAATATCTGCAATTTCTTTTGTTTTGTATCGGAACCCTTCCTTCATTGTAAAAATAACGGCCTGCTTTGCGGTCAGCCGATTTATTAGATGGCTGACTGCTTCTCCTTCAGTCGAGCTGGAATTCCTCTTTTCACCTTCAGGGGACTCCTCCAGCTGCTCCCGCTTTCTATTTCGAAGAGTGTCAATCCAGCAATTGTAAACAATCTTCTTTAAAAGCGCCTGATTAATTTTCTCAGGGGCATAATTTTTATAGGCGCGGACGATTGCTTCATGAGCCAGATCGTCCCCATCCCAGCGGTTTTGTGCAAGAAACCGGCTATATCTCTGCAGTGAAGGATAGATATCTGCCATACAGCTTTCCCTCTGCTTGAAGGTATTACTTGATTCAGCCTGAACTTTCCCATGCTTCATAAACCTGCTCACTCCTTTAATACATCTCTGCCTCTATAACGGGATAAGAAAGCAAAAAGATACGGGGGATTTAAATTTTTATCAGTTTATTCTTAGCATCGACGAAACTATACTGTGCAGATACAAAAAAGCCTCAATCCCGGCGGAATTGAGGCTGCATTTTTATATAACCCGTGATGTGATAATGCCTTCAATCTGATTAATCTGTTCAAGCAATCCAGGAATCACATCGCCATTGACTTTATTGTCGATATCAATCATGGTATACGCATATTCACCGCGGCTGCGGTTCACCATGTCTGCGATGTTAAGCTGGTAGCTTGAAATGGCAAGGGTGATTTGGCCGACCATGTTTGGAATGTTTTTATGAAAAGCAGTAACACGCCGCTTGCCGGTGTAAGGAAGCGCAGCATTTGGGAAATTCACTGAGTTTTTGACATTGCCTGTTTCAAGGAAGTGCTTCACCTGTCTTGCTGCCATGACTGCGCAGTTTTCCTCTGATTCTTTTGTTGATGCACCAAGGTGCGGAATGGCCACTGCGTTTTTCATTTTCAGGATATTCTCATTTGGGAAATCTGTAATATATTTGCCCACTTTTCCGCTTTCAAGGGCAGCTGTCATATCAGCTTCATTCACAAGCTCTCCGCGTGAGAAATTGAGAATGTGAACACCCTTTTTCATCATACCAAACGCAGCTTCATTGAACATTTCCCTTGTATCATCGGTTAACGGAACATGGACAGTGATGTAATCAGATTCTGCAAACACCTGCTCAATGCTCATGGCACGCTGTACATTGCGGGACAGATTCCAGGCCGTATCGACAGAAATGAATGGATCAAAGCCAATAACATCCATATCAAGTTCAAGTGCATCATTGGCCACAAGTGCCCCGATTGCTCCTAACCCGATGACGCCGAGTGTTTTGCCTTTAATTTCTTTCCCGACAAATTGCTTCTTCCCTGCTTCTACAAGCTTAGGGATCTGTTCTCCTTCACCTTTCAGCGTTTTCGTCCAGGCGATGCCGGCAAAAAGATTCCGTGATGACGCCATTAAGCAAGTAAGCACCATTTCTTTAACAGCATTCGCATTAGCACCAGGTGTATTAAACACGACAATTCCCTGCTCAGTGCATTTCTCCACCGGGATATTATTCACGCCTGCACCCGCACGGGCGATTGCTCTTAATTGATCCCCAAATTCCATTGAATGCA
Organism: Cytobacillus sp. GQ23; assembly: GCF_059758675.1. Lineage (NCBI taxonomy): Bacteria > Bacillati > Bacillota > Bacilli > Caryophanales > Bacillaceae > Cytobacillus > Cytobacillus sp. GQ23. The sequence continues at coordinate 12,153 of NZ_JCAXER010000048.1, read as the reverse complement.
TATTAAAGCTGCGAAGAACAATCGCATCAGGATTGTCGCTTTCATTATCAATAGTAAAATAATCCTTGTTAAACACTTCCAGACCGCTTGGCGCAATGGCATTTAGTGTTTTAATGGTCTGCACTTTGTCTAAAGTCATGATACTCACTCGATTCTCCCCTTTTCAACTAACTTTGTCAGATTTTAAACAGAAAGAGGCAAGGGTAGAATCCCTTACCTCTGCCCAGGCGAACGGCTTCGACACTATGTGCTCCCCCGCGGTTATCCGCGTCTCGCCAGTTACACATAGCCTTTTCGGTTTTTTAAATCTTATCAAAGTCTTCTGAAAACTTCAACCCATTGAAGCGCTTACATTATAAAAAATTTTATTTATTTTTCCGATGAATAATAAAGTATATTTTTTTGAATTTGTACATTATGCTCGAGAACAGGCTAATTGTACAATTAATCGCTTTTAAGTCAAGTGTAATGATTTATTTTATTTTCTCTGTTCCATCCTGCTTCAACAAGACGAATGATATATATAGCAGCTGGAGAGAATAAAGCAATCTTAAAGAATGTATTCGAATCCGGGATAGAATAGACAAAAAAGGAAGGTTTAGCGGAAGTGCCGTAAAAATGAACGATAACCACTGTGCTTTTTGATATGTACTTATTAAGGAAAGAATAACTCCAATGATGCCTATAACCGTAAGAAGCGTGAAATCATTAATACCTGGGGTGGCATTAACGTAAACTGCATAGGATAAAAAAATGACTGATATCAAAATCATAAAAACGATCCGGATTGATTTTTTGTTCATAAAAAAAATACAAACTCCTTTTATGCATTGGAAGGACAGCCTTTATATCCCCGGGGGATAGCAAAACTCGGGCCTCTTAATGGTAACAATAAACAGTGATAACGTCCAAACTAATTTCTTTTCAAAAACAGCAAAAAAACCTAACCAGTCAGTTAGGTTTCAACTTTCTATATTAACCGTGATTCCTTTACCTCAGAATCTGGTGAACACTCGTACTCACCAGAGTATTCCACAAGTCCAATTTCGCAATTTTTGCCGATCTTGACATTTTTCCCTCTGACGACCAGAGCTGAGGTGCCCTCGAGTTCGATGTCATCCCCTTCAATTAATTCTGCCTCAAGCTTGAGGGGGAAGATTGATTTAATCAATTTGAACAGGCTTTCTCTATGCTGTGCTACTTTTATGACTCTTCCGCCAATCTCTTTCGCTTTACTTTCTCCAAATAGTTTAATATCAATTGTTTCGGCATTCAGCAAACCTTCTATCTTAAATGCCCCTTCTGCACGGAAAACCTCTGCTTCACAGTCTCCTGCAATTTTCGCTTTCCCGTTTATTACCATTTCATCACTTTTTGCAGGGCCTCCGATAGAGGAGCTGCCGGCTACCTCAAGCTTTTGGCACAGGACAGCTTCTGAAATGGAGGCAGAGCCATTGACCGATAAGGTTTCAGCTTTAACTGCACCATGTATCTTGGCTGCACCGCTGATTTTTCCTTTTTCGGTTTTTACGTTTCCATGGATTGTGCCGGTGCCATTGCAATTGAATTTCTCACATTCTATGTCATTATTTACTGTTCCCTTACCATTGATCTCAACTTTATGAAAAGCTCCGCCATTAACCGATCCAACTCCATTAATGATTAAGTTCCCCAGTGCTTTCGTTTCCAACGCAATTCCTCCTAAGTCAATTTAGATTTTAATTCTTCTGCACACTGCTCTATCGATATAGAGGCAGCCAATTTTGTTCCTTTTTCAAGAAGGACCCCTTCCCCGCTCATTGAAACCAGACAGCTGGATATCCCGAGTTTTCGTATGAAGCAAATCACAGCCTTTGGCTGCTGCAGTATTTTTTGATGATCATTCAGCAGCTGAAGAAGCATCTTCCCTTCCTCCATATGGATATCCCCCGCTTCCAGCAAGTTGGAAAGAATATAAAGCTTCAGGACTTCATGATAATTGAATTCGTTCATTTCCCCCTGTGTTTCAAGAAAGATATTCATAACAGGCTCAGAAACGATTCCTTTTTCATTTAGACTCTCTTTTGTCAGCTTTAGATTTGAAGCACTTAGTGAAAACAAATCAGCAAGCTCATCCAATGAGAGACTATCCTTCATCTTCTGCACCTTTTCAACCCGTTCGAGAATTTTTTCTTTTGGAAAAAATGTCTCCTGTCCTGTAAAAGTTGATTTACGGACAAACCAATCCTCAGGTATCAGGTTCTTCCTTTTCCATCGGTAAAGCTGGCCATATGAAATACCCGTTAAATCCAATACCTCTTTTTTAGAAATTAATTCATCGCTCAATTCCAGGACTCCTTTCTGTTAATTTGATTGTAACATAACACTGTTACGTTTAAAATATTATTTTCTTCTTAATTTCATGGGTTTTTTCGACAAAAAATTCGTATTTTAGTGGGAAATCAATAGTATTTGTATCTTTTTAAGTGAAACAATGTTCTATTCACACAAAAAAACCTGGCTCCATAAGAACCAGGTTCTCCCTTTATTCGTATACTTTTAATAGGTTATACTGCTTTCCTAAATACAGGTAATTTTGCCTGCGGTACATTTCTTTTGGGGTATCATCTCCATCAGCGACAAGAATGATTGTTCTATCCTTAAACTGATCCATCACTGATTTCTGCAGGCGGCTGCCGATGCCTTTTTTCTGAAATTCCTCATGGACCATCAATCCATCAATTTCAGCTGTTCGTTCTTTAATTATGACATCAACTGAACCGGCAGCTTTCCCCTTATAAAATGCAATAAACTGCTGAATGCTTTTATCTCTGTAATTTCTAAGATGCTGTGCCTTCTTTTTCTCTGCAAAATTTACCCCATAGACCGAATCATGCTCATACTGAAATTCCAAATAATCATTCCATGTTTCATCCGTAACATTTTCCACTATGATTTCTTCCTTTACATGGACTTCCGGAAAATCACCCGGAAGGATGGCAAATAACTCTAAGAAGCCAATTGTATAATCCTCATCTTTCTGAAAGTACGCCAAAAGCTCTTCAGAAAGCTCCTCGTCATCCGGAAAATAAAATCTAACATGCTTTTGGCCATATTTCTGATGAAAATCCCGCAGATACTGATGCGCCTCCTCAAACTCCTGAACGGAAGGCATTCTTTTAAAGGAAATAAAATTGCTGTCATACTGAAGGAGCATGTCAGGGTTATGGTTGTGAATAAATAGTTCATTTTCGAGAACTGTATGTCCCGGTTTATAAATATCTTGAAAAGTAATCTTTTCCATCGGTTTCTCCTGCAATTATTTTAAAGGTATTTATACTCTTTATCTGTTATAAGCACATCATGACAGCGCAGCAGACTTTCCTTTAATTCCAGAGGGGTGCTGCAGTTATCATAGGCACACAGGGAAATCAGGCCCTGCTGAGCAATGGCTTTGTCTATATTCTTTTCATATTGTTCCACTAATGGAATGTAGTCCTTCACATTTCCCCATTCGACCAGACCCCATGTAAATATCTTATGGCTTCTATCTAAATAAGGCTGAATGTTTTTAAGAAAAAAACTGAACACTGTATCAGGATTAAAATTACCGTTGGTGTAATAAAAATCATAATTATTCATAAAGTGAACCCTGCTTAATTCCTCTTTTCCTAACAAATTAGTTAATTCTTTATCAATATGAAAATAATGGCGGTCATTATCCACAAACAAGACATGTCCGCCGCATCTTATACCGGCAGTTATGTAGGAGACCGCATTTTGGATATAGCAATCCATGTCATCATAGTGGTAAAGAATATGGCCTCCGTTAGACTTTTGCATATCCTCAATTAAATCCGTTAACAATTCATTCATTGATAAGTCCCCTTATAACGAAAAAATGTTTGATGTAATATACCGCTCACTCCTTTCCTCCATTATATCTAAAAATTGAAAATTATGCAGGTTTTGCGGTCAATATAAAAACCCGGGGAGAGTTCCCCGAGTCTGCTGCAATATTAAACTAATTCCCCATAGAGTTATTCTCCGCGTGAGGAGGCTGTTCAAGCCAGCTTTTCTGAATCATTAAATTCCCAGCGTCTTCTGAAAATGCAGTTACTTTCATGATAGACTTAGCATAAAGAAGAGCCAGATCCCGTCTTCCATTAACAGCAGCCGAATTGGCAAATGATCTGATTTTCATGGAGAACATGTCTGCCTTATGGAACAGCATCAATTTATCGGAAAAAGGAGCAAATGCAGAATCTGTAACTAAATGGTCTAATACCGAGGGAGACGGCAAATTCTCTTTATGAAGCTTTTCTCTCAACTGGTCGACTGTTTTTTCTGTTATCTCCAATCCTTTTATTAGCAGGTTTTGTACCTTTACATCTTTTGCTACCTGTGAAAAGCCGATTAAGAGCGCTTTGCTGGTGACGTTATTTTCTATATTATCGTATAAATGTGTTATTTCGAGTGCATGCAATGGCCGCACCTCTCCTAAAAAACCTTTAAAATAACTTGGATTTTCTATAAATTTCACTTTATTAGGCACACGCAGCCAGGGAGGCTTTATGAGCAAGCCCTTTTCGATTAACACCTTGTTGATCTGTACCAGAAGCTCCCCAGTTGTCGTTGATGCACTCATAAAAAAATCAAGAACATCTTCCCTCATAACTAAAGGTATTGCGACCCCGTACAGGCTTAATCCCGCCTTGGCTGCATATTTTATGTAATGCAAAAAAAATTCGTCTTCAAACAGTCTTGGAGCATCAAGATTAACATCCTTGTCTGTAAAGCCTATGGGAATCGGAAAATCTTCCTGTTCTAAAATAGCTGATATATCATTCAAAAAAGATTCACTTAAATAAAGCCCGTTTTGGAGGACAAATTTAATATCTTTGTCTTCAACATGCTTAAGGAAATAGCGCAGAATATTTGCTGACATGCTATTCCCCATATACGTTGCCCACAGCTTACCCATTTCCGCAGAGGTCAGCTTTTGGCCCTTATCAAATTTTTCTGTTTTGAGCTTTAGCGGCTTCAGCTTATACATAAACAGCTCCTATTGGTCATTTTTCAAATAGCTTTTCACCATCTAACAAAGATTATTCATTCTTCCACTACTGCCCCGGCTATTTCGTCAAAGCTGATCTTCTCAAGATCCCCGCTCTCCAATTCCATATAGATCTTTCTGCTTATGCCATCCAGTCTGTTTATTCTCCCTTTATACTCGCGGAAAAATCCGTCCCTCCAGACTTTTACTTTCAACTGATAAGCAAATTCCATTGCATAATGAATTTTGTTTTCAAACTCCTCCAATTCGTATTCATCAATTTGGGGCTTGCTTTGCGCCAGTTGTTCCCTTTCCAAATTCTTTAGCATCGCCCGATGTTCCGGCATGAAGTGAGCAGGCTGCCATTTTATTTTTCCTCTATCTTTTAGCGGCATAATAAATCCCTCCATACCCTATTATAGAACATTTGTTCTGTTTTTAAACCAAAAAATCAGAAATTGCTTAAGTTGGTTCATTTGGATAATAAAAGTACGAATGGTAAAATACATTTTAACTCTCTAAAAAAGATTGGTGAAACAATGAAGCAGCTGCAAACTAAACACAGGTGGCTCGGACGCATGCTGGCATCCGACCCCGGACTTATCCGATTTCAAAAAGCCGGACGGGCTACATTAAGTTTAATGGCGTCAGTCTTTACAACTTTATTTCTTATGAAATTGGCTGGTGCCGATGCCGCTGGTGCCCTTACTCCGGCAATTGTTTCCGGAATGGCCGGCATGCTTGGCATCATGATTGTGATGGATGACTCTAAAAAAGGGAAAATGCTCACAACCGGCTTGCTGGGATTTTCAGCTATAGCGGGGATATCGATCGGTGCACTGCTGGCAGAAAGCACAATCTTTACCGATATTTCAATGGCTCTAATAATATTCTTAAGTTTTTACTTAACCCGCTTTGGGGTTCGCTATTTTTCATTATGCATGATCGGATTCATGACTCTTTATTTCTCATCTATTCTGAAATTATCGGGCAGTGAGCTTCCCTCCTTTTACTTCGGCATCTGGATTGGGATCTCGTATGCTTTCCTGTTTAATTTCATCCTTTTTCAGAACACCTCGAAAAATCTGAAAAGAAGCATCCGCTCCTTTCATTTCCAAAGTAATTTAACATTCAATCTCTTAATTGAGGGGATTCAGGAAAAGAGCATGACTGCTCATCAGCGGGAAGAATTGCGGAGAAACGTGCTGAAGCTCAGGGATTATGCTGTAATCGTGTCTGAGTATATCAATGAGGATGATGTACAAAAATTGTGGCCCGGGCTGACCCCTTCTCAGCTGAGATTATATATCTTTGATACGGGAATGCTGATTGAAACCCTGACTGATTCCATCCGGAGCTTAAAAAAAGCGAATGCCCTTGACATTGATGAGCTAAGAAACCTTCTGGTATGGGTCACCCGCTCTCTGCGTGACGCTGAAGTTCTTGCACATAAATATGAAGAACAAAATCTCCGTGAAGCAGAGCTTGCTGTACAGGCTCTTCGCCTGCTGATAATGGATTTGTTCAACAGGGAAGACAAACCGGCAGGATGGCTTTACTTAATCAGGCGGATTGAGTCCCTTGCAAACCATGTCATTGAGGGTGGCATAACCATACAGCAGGCTCTTCATAAAGTAAAAGACAATGAAATAAAGGCAGCTGAAGAGACACCGGATGGAGAAGAAACATCTACAGAGGATAAGAGCATAAAACCTTCCACCAAAAAGGCGTTTCAGGCATTGACTGCTGCCATCATATCCATCATAGCCGGGCAGATTCTTTCGCCTGACCAGCCATACTGGGTTCTTTTGACCGCCTTTATCGTATTACTCGGAACCGAGTCAATCGGGCGCATATATACAAAAGGTTTTCAGCGCTCAGTTGGAACGATTTTAGGGGCAGTGATTGGATTTACGCTTGCCAGAGTGGTCAGCGGGCATTCTGTACTGGAAATCACGCTCATTTTTGCAGCGGTTTTCTTCTCTTTTTATTTATTTGAAGTGTCTTATACATTAATGAGCATGTTTATTACAATGCTGGTCGCATTTATGTATGATCTTTTACTTGGCGGAATTTCATTCTCCCTTATCAGTGCGAGGGTGATCGATACCATTGCCGGTGCCGGCATTGCATTCGGCGTTTCTCTATTTATTTTTCCAAAGAAAACGAAGGACAAAGTGACCGATACGCTCAATGATTACCTGCAAGAACTGAAACCGTATGTTACGGCGTATGTGCGAAGCTTCCGGGAAGATGTGAATGTGAAGGAGCTTTCAGGCAAAGGCTTCTTATTGGATCAAAAGCTGAAAACCATAAACGTTGAAGCGCAATCACTGATAAAGAAACCCGGATCTCCGCGCCATACTGACGTTAACAGGTGGATCACCATGTTTTCAGCCATTAATTACTATGCCAGACATCTGGTGGCTTCCTCCTACCGGAAAGGATTCGACTATCCCGATGAACTGGTCGATGTGTTCATAAGGATTGAGGAGAAACTGGAATTAAATATTGAAACATTAATGGATCTGATTAAAGAAAGTGGAGATGGTACTCTTGTTTATAGTCTGGACCGGGAAAGAGAACTGATTGAACGATTGGCGCCAACAAGGCAGCAATCCCAGCGTGATTTAATTCATCACCTTTATTTCATCTGGAGAATCAACAAAGCGATTATGGAATTAGCAGAAGAGCTTGGTGCAGGGAAGGAGCAATAATGCTCCTTCTTTTTTTGCAGGCAGATAAATCATCATTCAAGCCAAATATACCGCAAAAAAAGAGTCATGCACGAAAGCATCACTCTCAATATCTTCATTTTTTTATTTTGAGAAGCCGCAGACTATTCAAGGTGACCAGCAGGGTTGCTCCCATGTCCGCGAAAATGGCAATCCATAAGGTCAGCCAGCCCGGAATAACCAGCAGTATGGCAATCGCCTTGATTCCAAGTGAGAACGTAATGTTCTGCTTGATGATCCTCAACGCTTTTTGGCTGAGTTTAATCGTATAAGGCAATTTGCTCAAGTCATCTGACATTAGCGCAATATCTGCTGTTTCGAGGGCAGTATCGGTTCCGGCACCGCCCATGGCAATCCCAACAGACGCAGCAGCAAGGGCAGGCGCATCATTGACCCCATCCCCGACCATTGCCACACTTTGATGGGATGCACGCAGATCTTTTATAAAAGCCAGTTTATCCTGCGGCAGCAAATCTGCTTTAATCTCTGAAACTCCGGCTTGCTTTCCGATCTCTAATGCCGTTCTCTGATTGTCGCCTGTCAGCATGACGGTTTTAATTCCCATATCATTCAGTTTGCTGATGACCGTTTTCGAATGATCCCTTATTTCATCTGCAACAGCTATTAAAAGCAGAATTTCGCTTGCTGTTCCGAGAATCATAACCGTTTTACCCTGGGTCTGCAGATCTGCAATCTGCTTTTGAATATTGCTTTCCATGCCGTTATGAAGCTCTTCAAACAAATTAGGGCTGCCAGCATAATAAAGGACACCATTTATTGTGGCTTTTACTCCCTTTCCAGTAATAGAGGTAAATTCCTCTGTGTCGAGCCCAGTAAAATCTGCGCCTGTTTCTTCTGCTTTTTTCATGATGGCAGAGGCTAGGGGATGCTGTGACCCTTTCTCTATGGCAGCAGCGATTTGCAGCAGCTGTTTTCCGTTTTCATTAATAGTGATCATGTCTGTAACGGCAGGAACACCTTTTGTTAAAGTGCCTGTCTTATCAAATGCAATCGATTTAAGCGCCCCAGTTTCCTCCAGGTGGATTCCGCCTTTAATAAGAACACCGTTTCTAGCTGCATTTCCAATGGCTGTAACGACCGCTACCGGTGTAGACACGACAAGTGCGCACGGACAGCCGACAACCAGAGCGGCAAGCCCCTGGTAAATCCACTCGTTCCAATTCCCGCCAAACAGCGGAGGAATCACGGCTATTAAAAATGCTAAAACAATGATGGCAGGCGTATAATACCTGGCAAACTTGTCGACAAACTGCTGGGATGGCGCTTTTTCCGCCTGTGCTTCTTCTACTAAATGAATGATCTTGGCAATAGTGGTGTCTTCAGCAAGCTTTGTGACTTCTACCTCAAGCAGTCCCTCTTCATTTAATGTACCTGCATAAACCCCATCACCTGCATTCTTAACTGCGGGCACGCTCTCTCCTGTAATCGCTGCCTGATTCAGGGAAGAGGTTCCTTTAATGACCACACCATCCATGGCCAATTTTTCACCCGGCTTCACAATCATGATGTCGCCAACCTGAATATCATCCACATGAATCCGCATTTCTTCATTTCCCCGTTTGATTAATGCTTCATTAGGGGCAATGTCCATCAGTGATTCAATGGACTGGCGTGCTTTTTCCATTGAGAAACGCTCAAGGGCTTCACTAATGGCAAAGAGGATGACAACCATTGCTCCTTCTCCCCACTCACCAATAATCGCTGCTCCAATAATGGCGATCGTCATCAGGGTGCTCATGTCAAAGTTCAATCTTGCCAGGTTTTTGAAGCCTTTCAGGAATAAAGTATAACCGCCTATGATAATTGCTGCTGCATACCCAGTAATCGGATATAAATGATTCTCTCCATACTGTTCGCTCAAAAACCAGCTGGTAACAAGAATTAAGGATGAAATATATACTTTATAGTTGGATTTCTGCTTCCAGAATGGCTCGCGCTCCACCGCTTTTTCCTTCTCTGCGCGCAGCTTCAGATTTTCGAAGGCACCGGCTTTTTCGACCGCCTTCATTGAAGCTGTTCCTGTGACAGTTATTTTGGAAGCTCCAAAATTCACATTCGCATCTAAAACGCCATCCAGGCGTTTCACGTTCTCTTCGAACGTCTTGGCACAGCCTGCTCAGGAAAAGCCCTGAACACGGTAGGTTACCGTCTCTTTCTCCGCAATTCCAGCTTGTTCAGACATTGGTTTTCACCTCACTTCCGTGTTCAAGCGCAATCATTATTAATTGTTTGATATGATCATCATCCAATGAATAAAAGGCCAGCTTCCCTTCTTTCCGGAACTTAACAATCCCCTGCTTATGCAAAGTGCGCAAATGGTGGGATGCCGTTGCCACTGTTGCGCCAATAATATTGGCAATATCACAGACACACAGCTCTTCGTCCCGGCTTAGTGCATATGAAATTTTCGCCCTGTTCTCATCCGCTAAAGCCTTAAATAATTGGGCAGCTCCCGAAAGGTTTTCCTTTCCCAAGTCCCCCTGAATGCGGTTCACTTTTTCTTCATCAAAGCAGTAAATATCGCATGTATCTTTAGAGCCCATTCTGATCTCCCCTTATTATTCAAACATTCATTTGAATAAATTATACCCCGCCTGCGAAATTATTCAAACAATTATTTGAATATTGTATGAAAAAAGGAATCGGATTGCTCCGATTCCTTTTATTTCTTTACTTCTTCCTTCAGTTTTATCAATAATTCATTCGAATTCTCAGCTGCAATCAGTTTTCCGTCCACTACTGCATAGGGAGATTGCCTGCATTCTTTGCATTTACTCTGGCATTCGTATTCTTTATAGTTAATATTCTTCCGGCTCAAGAATTGATTAAATTCAGATAAGTTTTCTTCTTTTAAAAATTCATCCAGATTCCGCTGGCAAAATTCTATTGAAGATGTTTTTTGCTTTGAGAATAGTTTGTTGATGAGTTTCACCTGATCAAACTTCCTTTTGAGTTTACTTTAAACGCGCTGGTAAATATTACTTTCCCTTATCCATTTGGTTGCTGCCCATTTTTCTCCCTTTTTGACGGGAAGACTGCTATGGACTGACAGCCGGTCCAGCTGCCCTTGCTGATTGGCATAATGAAAGTAAATGGCCGACCCCTTTTTGGGAACTATCGAGAGTCCGGCTTTTGAAAAGACGGTTTCACCGCCCTCAGACACATCGTTCAAATAGATTAGGAAAGTGCCAACCCGCTGCCCGCCTTTGCTGCTATCCACCATATGGGGAGGGAAGAAATCAAAATGAGGCTTATATTCCTCACCCAATCCATAGTTTAGAATCTGAAGGCCTTCACCATTTTCTGCCGGATAACCCGTCAATGCGGCGATTCTCTTTTCAATTCTTTCGACCAGCTTATTTTCCCTGAAGCGGAAAGCCATGCTCCTGCTTGTTCTGCCGGAGCCTGCCCGTTCTTCCCCAGAACCTGTATCCACCACACGGGATGGCTGCAGGCTGCTCCTCGAAAGACTGATAAGCTCATCACATTCTTCTGAGCTGAGCACAGAGTCCAAATGGAGAACAAACGGCTTTTCATTCCTGGAAAGGACTTTGACTTCCCTGTCACCGGCATGCAGGATGTTCCCCTTCCTGCCTATTTCGGGTACTTCATAATTATATCGAATCTGCTGCCCTTCTGTCGTCCCAATTGCTTCATTTCCAACAATTTTAAATAAAGTCTCATAAGCAAACCGGCTATCGAACCCCTTCTTGATCAGCGCATTCGCAAGTGAAATCGGACTCACTTCATTTTTTAGCGCACCTGTAATCCAATCCTTCAGTTCGTCTGATATCTGCATAATCTTCGCCATCATATTCCCCCTGTTTGACTCACTGAAATACTGCCGTCCGAAAATAGAAATATATGTATATTATTATACTATTAATATAGAAGGAACTGAATACATTTACCTGGCAATTTAGAAGATTGGAATTTTAGTCTGCAAGATATGTTGATATATTTTGATGCTGCTCTCTGTTTCATCTTCATTCCAGCAACTTTTTCACGCTGCTCTCATTTTCGGCTTCAAGACTTACTAATGGCGACCTTTCTCTTGCTGCTGCACTTATTTTCGGCTCCATGACTGCTCTATGATGACCTTATTCTTCATGCTGTTCTCATTTTCGGATTCATGACTTACTCATGGCGACCTTTCTCTTGCTGCTGCACTTATTTTCGGCTCCATGACTGCTCTATGGCGACCTTTTTCTTCACGCTGTTCTCATTTTCGGATTCATGACTTACTCATGGCGAACTTTCTCTTGCTGCTGCACTTATTTTCGGCTCCATAACTGTTCTATGACGACCTTTTTCTTACGCTGTTCTCATTTTCGGATTCATGACTTACTCATGGCGACCTTT
>NZ_JCAXER010000047.1:0-22794 GCF_059758675.1 Cytobacillus sp. GQ23 | reverse complement strand
GGACAGTAAGAAACTGTCCTTATTAGAGATATATTTGAGTTAATTAATTATTACCTAAAACAATGAAAGCCCTGCCTCTCTTCCATCCTTACGGCTCCGAGACCGCGCCAGTGGGAATCAGGTTGAATCGGAATCCTTTCCGATTAGATGCTCTCTGAGATTTTAATATTTAAATGGTAAGAAACTTAATGAAGTAAAAATACGGAGAAGTGTCTGGTTTACAGAAGATGATTAAGAAGAACATTCAGCGTAAGCTGTCCACACAAATTATTCTTAATTACAAACACATACTTACTCTTTCAAAATCCTATAGAGCATAAAACATAATAAAAAGCCGCAGTTTCACTAAAAAGAATGTTCGGCTGCCGAATATTCCAAGTGAATTAACGACTTCAAAAATATACCTCAAATACTTCAATCACTATAATATCTTATATGAGGTTATCTGTCAAGAAAATATCTTGTCAACCCGCAGATTAGCTTTCTCCTTTGTACTCGGTCACATCAAAATAATCGGTTGTATCTTTATAGTCATTAAAACCTATATCCAAATCATGAAAATAGCGGTGCAGCTTGATTAAAGCGTCCTTTTCCCTGGTGCCCGACTGCACAGTTTTCGCCAGACTTGCTATTGTGTCCAAGTCAGTCTGAAGATCTTTATTCTCCGCTGATATTTTTTTAAGCGAGTTTATGATTAAATCAGCCTGCTCTTTTTGTTTTGGCCAGCTGACTTTACGGTCTCTTCCCCATCCAAGTGTTTCATTATAAAAAGTATGACTGGAGGCAATAAAGTCTCCTAAATCTTCGTACATTAATCCCTCGGATGCCTCCGCATTTGCCGAGGTCTTTTGCATCTTAGGTTCATCCTTATTTAAAAAGACAAGGACAGTGTACGCCAGAGCAATGGCCAGGACCATTCCAAGAATTGAAAGAGTCATGTTTAATTTTTTATTTTTCAGCAATTTACAATCCTCCATTTGATCTTATTAATATATGATGTAGCTAAATGGATTTATTGCCATTTTATTTTTCCTAACGAATCTTCCGTTTACTGCAAAAGTTTTCCATGATATTAGATTCTATGTGAACAGTCTATTCCCCTTCAAACAAATAAAAAAGCTTTCAACACAATGTGTCAAAAGCTATTTCTGATTCTTCTGATAGAGAAAAGCCTTCATAAAATCAATAACAAAACCCTCCACGTCAAGCTCCATCGCAATGTTGTCAAGTGTTTCCGCCGGTTCCTCTTCAGGCTTAGGCCTAAAATCAGCGATGCTCTTTCCTTTGGCCTTTCCAAACTGCTCAATTCTCACTCTTCGTTTAACATATTTTACGAGATCAGGATTTGTGAGAACACTTAAAACAAGAACATCATGGAGCGGCGCACCCTCAATTCCCGGAACAAGCTCCTGGTAAGAGTCATAATAATAATCATATGCAGGCTTAATTAAATCTTTAAAAGGAGATTGGGTGTTATTCGCGATAAATTCAATCGTCTCTGGCCGGATAATCGCTTTATTGGTTACATTTAACGGAAATATATATATGTTTTTTACTTTTTCAAGCACTGAATCCGCAGCAATGGGGTCAGCGTAAAAGTTGGCTTCAGCCTCTGGTGTCACATTTCCCGGAACCAGAAAGGCACCTCCCATTAAATAGAATGCATTTACATCCTTGTATGCATCCTTTCCATACAGAATGAGCGGCAGCGCCAAATCCGTCTGCCTCCCTACACCAACGATCACCAGGTTATTCTTATATTCATTAACTATTTCAATAATTTTATTGATATCATGAACCTCTATTTCACTGTTAAAATCCTTTGGAGGCTGAATGGGCCCAAGTCCTTCCTCCCCATGTATTTCAGGATAAAACACAGCAGTATCACCGGATAACGGCCCGCTTGCTCCTGCAATAATCGGAATGTCCTCTCTGCCTGCGAGGGTCAGTAAATAGGCAGTGTTATTAATGGATTCCTCTTTGGTTATGTTGCCATAAGCACTGACCACACCTACTACATTAATCTCAGGGTGCTGAAGGGCATACATCAGCGCAATTGAATCATCAACCCCCGAGTCAACAAACATTAGAACGTTGTACATAACCCACCTCCGCTACCTATATATATAATTGTATGACAGCGGACTGTCCCTTTTGTTTAAAATCTCCTCATAAGAAAAAAACTCCCCGTCCGGAGAGTTTTAGTCATGATCAGCAGGGTCTATGGCAGAGCTTAATTCCTGGCCCAGCTGGTTCTCGAAATTACTTTTTGCAGCAGCATCCCAATTAAATGCTTCAGCCATATATGAAATAACTTGCTCCTTGTATTTTCTCACTGTTTCAATATCAAAAAGGAGCGCTCCTGTTCTGCGGTTAAAAAAGTCAACAGGGGTGGCAGCCATTTCATGTTCTATTGCATATTTCAGCTTTGCCCACAATACCATAGGAAGACCGTAATGGTCAGCTTCACTCCCAGTCTCTTCAATTATATTAAAAATGCGGCCAACATTAGACCCGTACATTGTTACAAGGTGTTTCGACTGTTCAGCTGATAAGCCAATTTTTATTCCTTTCTCAGTCTGAAGCTCAACGAATTCCCGGAATTTAAAGGATCCCCCTACATCTCCTCCAGAAATGGGCAATGTTTTTGTGATACTGCTGCTAAATGTACTGTTCCATTCCTGTTTAAGTTTATCAGCAAGCAAATCTACAATGGTTTCTGCCATTTTCCTGTACCCTGTCAGTTTCCCGCCGGCAATTGTCAACAAACCAGTATCCGACTCCCAAATTTCATCCTTGCGTGATATTTCGGAAGGGTCTTTTCCTTCTTCCCAAATAAGTGGACGAACACCAGCCCAGCTGGATTCAATATCCTTCTCCGCTATTTTTACGGAAGGGAACATAAAGTTAATCGCGTTTATAATGTAGGTTCTGTCACTTGCAGTCATTTTTGGATTGACAGGATCTGAGTCATAAAAAGTATCAGTTGTCCCCACATATGTTTTTCCGTTTCTAGGTATAGCAAACACCATCCTTTTGTCAGGAGTATCAAAGTACACAGCCTGCTTTAATGGGAACTTGGATTGATCAATGACCAAATGAACACCTTTAGTCAGGCGCAGGGCCTTTCCTTTCCTGGAGCCGTCTTTCTCACGAATGGAATCAACCCAGGGGCCGGCAGCGTTAATAACTTTTTTTGCTTTAATTTCATAGATCCTGCCAGTCAGCTGATCAGCAGCAGCAGCCCCGCACACCTTACCTTGTTCATCATATAAAAGTTTTTCAACCTTCATATAGTTAATTGGAATAGCCCCTTTTTCTGCAGCGGCTTTCATTACCTCTATCGTAAGACGTGCATCATCTGTGCGGTATTCTACATAATAACCGCCGCCTTTTAGGCCATCCTTTTTTATGAGCGGCTCTTTTGACAATGTTTCCTGGACATTGAGCATTTTTCTGCGTTCGGCCTTTCTGACGCCCGCAAGGAAATCGTACACTCTAAGTCCGATTGAAGTTGAAAATTTCCCAAATGTGCCTCCTTTATGCATTGGGAGAAGCATCCACTCCGGTGTAGTCACATGTGGACCATTTTCATATACGATAGCCCGCTCTTTTCCGACTTCAGCTACCATTTTAACTTCGAATTGCTTAAGATATCTTAACCCACCGTGAACTAGTTTGGTTGAACGGCTGGAGGTTCCTGCTGCAAAATCCTGCATTTCCACAAGTGCTGTCCTCATACCCCGTGCTGCAGCATCCAGCGCAATCCCTGCTCCGGTTATGCCTCCGCCAATTATCAGAACATCAAATTCTTCCTTTGTAAGAGTATTTATCATGTCAGTACGATTTAAATTAGAAAATGTCATGGCTGTCTCCTCCTTATTGAAAAGGTTAGTAGTTGTAACTACCCTTTTAAAGCAGGGAATAAAAAAGAGACCACAAAATACATTATCGATTAGACGATAATGATTTTGTGGTCTCTCCGCATCTCCTGCCGAACTATTAACTTAAGTTTATTGTATCATAAAAGAAATGATTTGTGTATAAAACCTGCTTCAGATTATTTAAAGGCAATTGCAGCATTTACAGCTTTTTTCCAGCCTTTATATAATTCTTCCCGCACCGGATTATCCATTGATGGATGATACGATTGGTCAATTGCCCACTGCTCAGCAATTTCCTCCTGTGATTTCCAGAACCCGACGGCCAATCCAGCAAGGTAAGCTGCCCCAAGCGCAGTCGTTTCATTAATTACCGGCCTCTCTACAGGAACATTTAAAATATCTGACTGGAACTCCATCAAGAAATTATTTTTCACGGCTCCTCCATCTACTCGAAGCGTCTTAAGTTCAATGCCGGAGTCCGCTTCCATCGCAGAGAGGACATCTTTTGACTGATAAGCAAGTGACTCAAGTGTCGCACGGATAAAGTGCTCTTTGGACGTTCCCCGTGTGACTCCGAATACTGCTCCCCTGACATCGCTGTCCCAGTACGGGGTGCCAAGGCCAACAAAAGCCGGAACTACATATACTCCATCAGTAGAGTCGACTTTTTTGGCATAGCTTTCACTGTCCTTTGCATCCTTGAGCATTCTCATTCCATCGCGCAGCCATTGAATAGCAGAGCCCGCAACAAAAATGCTGCCCTCCAAGGCATATTCAATTTTCCCACCAAGTCCCCAGGCAATGGTTGTTAGAAGTCCATGTTCAGATTTCACGGCTTTTTCACCTGTATTCATAAGCATGAAACAGCCGGTGCCGTAAGTGTTTTTAGCCATTCCTTTCTCGAAGCAAGCCTGTCCAAACAGCGCAGCCTGCTGATCCCCTGCTGCCCCGGCGATAGGTACTTCCTTCCCGAAAAAGTGATAGTCAACAGTCTTAGCATACACTTCGGAAGATGGCTTCACTTCAGGAAGCATCGTTTCCGGAACTCCGAGAATATTCAGCAGCTCTTCATCCCATTTAAGTTCATGAATATTAAACATTAAGGTTCGGGATGCGTTGGAATAATCGGTCACATGTGCTTTTCCCCCCGATAGTTTCCAGATTAGCCAAGTATCAATGGTTCCAAATAATAATTTTCCCTGTTCTGCTTTTTCCCTTGCTCCATCCACATGATCCAGCAGCCACTTTACCTTTGTTCCAGAGAAATATGCATCTATTAATAAGCCGGTTTTTTCTCTGAATAGGTCGTTATAGCCTTTCTCCTTCAATTCCTCACAAATTTCGCTCGTCTGCCTTGACTGCCATACAATCGCATTATAAATCGGGACCCCCGTTTCTTTATCCCAAACAACAGTTGTTTCCCTCTGATTTGTAATGCCAATTCCTGCAATCTGCTCAGGTTTTATTCCAGATTCTGAAAACACACCTGCAATCACCGATAAAACGGAACCCCATATTTCATTGGCATTATGTTCAACCCATCCAGGCTTTGGAAAATGCTGTGTGAACTCTTTTTGTGCGGTGTGCACAATCTCTCCTTTTTTATTAAAAAGAATGGCTCGTGAACTAGTAGTTCCCTGATCTAATGATAAAATATATTTTTCCATAATGGACTCCTCCCAATCTCAATCAATATTCTTATTTATGCAGCCACTTTAGAAGAATCAACTTCCCCCGGTTGTTTTTTGCCAAAGATATACGAAAGAATTAATACTATTATATTAACACCCAGCACTGCCCATAACATACCTGAAGCTTTGCCAGCAAACATAACTTGATAGAATGCAGATCCCATTAAGCCCCCGAGGATTGGCCCTGCTACCGGGATCCAAGCATATCCCCAGTTCGATTTCCCTTTACCTGCAATAGGAAGAAGAAAATGAGCAATTCGCGGCCCAAGATCACGGGCCGGATTAATCGCATACCCGGTTGTCCCGCCAAGAGACATGCCGATAGCTACGATAAGAAGACCTACAGCAATCGGGTTTAACCCTTCGGTAAATTGATTTGCTCCAATAAACATCAATCCCAATACAAGAATAAATGTGCCAATCATTTCACTCAATAAATTTGAAAATGTATGGGAAATCGCAGGACTGGTTGAGAATACAGCAAGCTTTGCCCCCTGGTCTTCTGTTTCTTTCCAATGCGGCAGATAGTGGAGGAACACAATAACTCCTCCCAAAAAGCCCCCCAGGACTTGGGCCAGAATATACCCCGGCACGTCAGACCATGGGAGATCCCCGCTAAGCGCAAACCCGACTGTTACAGCGGGATTCAAGTGTGCTCCGCTTATCGACCCTACAGCAAAAACCCCCATCGTTACAGCAAGCCCCCAGGCAATAGTGATAACAATCCACCCTCCATTAAAAGAGAAGGTCTTTTTTAAATTCGCCCCGGCAATAACGCCTCCTCCAAAAACAATCAGGATCATTGTTCCAATCATTTCTCCCATAAAAGCAGACATCTGAAAAAATCCCCTTTCCATTTTGGCTGGCCGGAAAACAAAAAGGAGATCCACGACAGATTAAGCCTTGAAAGGCTAAACTGTGTGAATCTCCTAATCTCCGACACATAAATTAACTTGTTAAACCTAGTATACAAATCTATGAAAACGTTGTCAAACTCTCCAATAACATTTTTATGAAAACTTCTCCCATAATTCAATTTTTGAAGTTGTAATGGCTGCGGCTCCTGCATCAAGCGCGCTCCTCACTTCTTCTTCTGAACGGATGAGTCCTCCTGCAAAAATAGGGGTATTCAAACGTTCGTTAACTTCTCTGATCATCCATGGCATGGCTCCCGGCAAAACTTCAATATAGTTCGGCCTGGTTTTCTCGATTAATTTATAACTCTTTTCGAGTGCATGCGAATCAATGAGGAAAATCCTCTGAACAGCAATTACTCCCTTTTGCTTAGCTTTCAGGATGACGCTGGATTTAGTAGAAATTAATCCATGAGGCTTATATTCCTGGCATATATATTCGACAGCATAGTCATCGCTTTTCAATCCATGAATCAGATCGACATGATAAATCATTTTTTTATTATGTGCCTTTGCCATCTGTGAAACATTCTTCAGCTGTGAAATATGCATATCAAGAAATACACCAATTTCATAAGTGCTTTTCAGGAATTTTTCAAATTCTTTCATATTGGATGAGGCCGGCAAAATTTTTTGATTCATTCTTTCCACTCCTGTTTCTGTTATTCCCCTATGTTATTAAGAATGAGTTTATTTCTCAATACCCATTATATATTTTTACGGTACTCATAATAGCGGAACCCGATGATCATAATTATAAGCCAAGCGCCACCGGCTGCAAAACCAGCAATTACATCACTTGGAAAATGAACACCTAAATAAATGCGGCTTAGTCCAATCATTATGATAAAGCAGCATAGCATAAAGGTCCATGCAGCCTTCCAGCGCTTTCTTTTTGCCAGATGAATGATTATATAGGCAAGTGAGCCATAAAAAATAAAAGATCCCATCGAGTGCCCGCTCGGGAAACTGAATCCGTGCTCTTCGATCAGAGGTTTGATATCCGGTCGCTCTCTTTTAAAAATCCATTTCAGCAGCAGGTTAAATAGTGCGCCGAATCCGGAGGAAAGAACCATGAACCAGGCAAGTGATCTCTTTTTAAACAAGAACAAACCTACAGATGCTATAAGCACAGAAAAAGCCAGCCACTTTACCGACCCTAAAAAAGTAACCACACTCATATATTCTGTGATCCTGGGAGAAATAAAAGCCTGTACGTAATCGATCACAGACTCATCGAAACGAGTTAACTCATTTTCCTTTAATTCGTCCACTATTTCTATAAAAAGCAGCAAAAACCCACCAAGTACTGCAGCTGCCAGCGCTAAATAAAAAATGCTTTTCAATGTTAAATTTTTCAATTCCATATCTTCAAATCCTTTTTCTTAAGGGATTACCACCCATTCGAGTTATATGAACATTTTTTCGAAGGTTATCCATAAATTCCCTCGATTTTTCTTTATTATGCTGTTCTGCAGTAAAAAACCGAGTTTGCATCAGCAAATTCGGTTTCCATGCATCATGCTTGCTTTTTAACTTTAGTCTTTGTAGAAGCACGCTTCTTTTTAGCTGCAGGTTTTTTTGCTGTTGCTGCATCACCGGGCTTCGTTTTATCAATTGATGCCTGCAGGGCAGCCATAAGGTCAGTAACATTTGCCGCAGGCTCTTTTTCAACAGGTGTGACTATATCTTTGCCAGTCCGTTTAGCTTCGATAAGCTCCAAAAGGGCCGTCCGGTAGTCATCATTATATTTTTCAGGTTTGAATTCTGTGGTTAATTGATCAATTAGCATGATGGCCGTATCAATTTCTTTATCTGTCACATTATCTTCTGCAGGGACATTTGGCACATCAGCAGCCTTACGTACTTCATCAGGGTAATGGATCGTTTCCATGACAAGAGTGTTTTCATATACACGGACTACAGCCAGCTGCTCTTTGGAACGGATGATGATTTTTGCCAGACCTACTTTTTCAGAAGTCTCGAGGGCTTTTCTCAGAAGAGAATAGGCTTTTCCACCACCGTCTCCAGGGGACATATAGTAAGTGCGATTGTAATAAATCGGATCAATTTCCTGGATTTTTACAAAGTCCATAATTTCTACAGCTTTATCCTCATTTTCCTGTTTCAGCTTTTCTAAATCCTCATCCTCTAAAACAACAAACTTTCCCTTTGTGTATTCATAAGCTTTTACAATATCTTCGTTCTTAATTTCCACTTCACAAACAGGGCATGTTTTCTCATACTTAATTGGCGAATGGCATTCCTTATGAAGATTTCTAAGCTTAATATCCTTATCTTCTGTAGCTGAATGCAGCTTTATTGGTATATTCACCAGCCCAAAACTGATGCTTCCTTTCCACATTGTATGCATAGTCTGACTCCCATTCATTTTGATGTAGTAGTCATAATTTGTGTATTTATAAAATCTGAGATACGCAAAAAGAATTGGAAACTGAGTAGTTTTGGCGGGAAATGCCAACACTATAATGACGAATGTAAAGGAGGCCAAATTAAATGAGACCTATGCTTCCTACATTAACTTTCGATGCTCCCAAAGAGAAAGAATGGCTGTTTGAAGCAAAATATGATGGTTTTAGAGCGATCCTGCACTGGGACAAGGAACTCAGACTGACAAGCAGGAACGATAAACCTTTATTGGATCTTTTCCCGGAGATTAAGGCTTTTTTGGAAAATCACAGGGATAAATTCGAACCGCACCTTCCGCTTGTATTAGATGGAGAACTGGTCTTGCTTGAGAATGCCTATAAAGCTCATTTTGGGTCCATTCAGGTCAGGGGCAGAATGAGATCTGAAAAAAAGATTCTTGAGAAAGCTAAAACAGCTCCCTGTCGTCTCCTTATCTTTGACATCCTAATGTTAAAAGGCAAAAAGATTCGCGATAAAGAGTACACTGCCAGGAAAGCAGAGCTTGAAGCTTTGTTTAAAGACTGCAATTTGCCTTTAAAACCTGACGAAAAGGATGGCAGATTGATACAATTAATCCCCCCATACCGCAGTTTTAAAGAACTTTGGGAAAAAATTGTCCTTCATGACGGCGAAGGAATCGTGGCAAAGCAAATCAAAAATAAATGGGAAGAAGGAAAGAGATCCTCTTTATGGCTGAAATTCAAAAACTGGAAATACGTTTCCTGTTTTATAACTGCTTATGAAAAATCAAATGGCTACTTCTATGCAGGCGTTTACCAGGGGGATTCTGTAATAGGAATCGGACAATTTCTATTTGGATTGAAGCCCGATGAAAAACAAGCTCTTTTTCAAATAATCAAAGACAATAAAACGGATGAAAACAATCAATTTATATATGTAGAACCAGCAATTTGTGTGGATGTTAAGTATCTGGAGATTTATGAGGAACAAATGAGGGAGCCGCACTTTCATCAGTTTCGTTTCGATTTGAAGCCTGATGCCTGCACTTATGATCAATTTATACAGCAGCAGAAAAATCTGCCTCCCGAGATAGAAATCACCCATCCGGAAAAGCCATTATGGGAAACACCAGCTATACAAAAGATTGATTATATTCACTTTTTAAGAGAAATTGCACCCTATATGCTGCCATTCTTAAAAAACAGGCTGCTAACCGTTATCAGGTATCCGCATGGTATTTTTGCAGAGCCCTTTTACCAAAAAAATTGCCCGGATTATGCACCGGATTTTGTGGAGACGGAAATGTCAGAAGGTATTGATTACATAGTCTGCAATAATTTAAAAACACTTTTGTGGCTTGGCAACCAGCTGGCTTTTGAATATCATATACCGTTCAAAACGAATGCAAGCACCGGGCCAAGCGAAATCGTATTTGATCTGGATCCGCCTTCCCGGGAAGCTTTTCCGGTGGCCATTAAAGCTGCTGTTTATATTAAAGAGGTGCTTGATCAGCTGAAGTTGGTAAGCTTTGTTAAAACATCCGGCAATAAAGGGCTGCAAATTTACATTCCCCTTCCGGAAAATACTTATACCTTTGATGATACACGGCTGTTCACAGAGTTCATTGCCCAGTATCTCATAAACAAAGACCCGGATTCTTTTACCATTGAAAGACTAAAGAAAAACCGGGGCGGTCGGCTTTATGTGGATTATATCCAGCATGCAGAAGGAAAGACAATCATAGCCCCCTATTCACCCAGAGGAAATCAATCAGCAACAGTTGCGGCTCCCTTGTTTTGGGAGGAAGTTAACGAAAAGCTGACTATGGAAAGATTTCAAATAACCAATATGATAAAAAGAATAAACAGTGATGGCGATCCTTTTAACACTTATTTTCAGACAAAGGAAATTCAGCCTTTTTCACCCGTGCTGGACTTTTTAAAGGAGCACAATAAAAAAGGATAAGGCTTTGGCGCCTTATCCTACAACCAATCTTTAAGTACTGACTGAGCATATTCCTGAAGTTTAGCATATTGCTTAATTTCTCCAGTATATTCCTCTTTTGGGGAAAGGGAAAACTCTGCAGGGTTTTCCATGCTGACATCTGCTTCACAGCGGTAAACATAGCTCGCATTCCCAATTAAGTCAATGGTCTGCCTGCCATTCTTTTCATGGACTACACAGCGCACTTTTCCTCCATTATTATAAACCTCTACAGGCTCTTCTATTTTATTCAGCCCATTCATGCAAGTTACAAGTGTCGAAGCGGACATGGCCGTGCCACAGGCATTGGTAAATCCTACTCCCCGTTCAAATGTCCTTACATAAATTTGCCCTTTTTTTAACGGCTTCACAAAGCTGACATTGACTCCATCAGGAAAGAATTCATTCGGCCCGTTCAGAAATTCGCTGATATTTTTTTGAAGGTCAGATGCTATTTGCTCTTTCTCCACTAAAGATACAAAATGAGGATTAGGAACTGCTAAGGCTGTGAATTCTAAATCATCTGATATCCCGGTGACTTTTTCATTAATTACAGTGTCTTTATCGAGTACTAACGGAAGATCCTTCAGGTCAAACGAAACAGGTGAAATTTCAACCAGATACGTCGGAATGTCTTCAAAGATGTCTTCCTGCTTTTTCACCTGCAGATCAGCTTTCATGGTCTCAATGATAGCTTCTTTCAGCCCAAGAAGTTCGCAGACATAACGGGCTACGCATCGCAATCCATTACCGCACATCGAGGCCTCTGACCCATCCGGATTAAAAACACGCATCCTTGCATCTGCTTTATCGCTTTTTAATACGAAAAGAATTCCATCCGAGCCAAGCTCAGTGCTGCGGTCGCAAATAGCTCTGGCAAGCTCCGCACGATTATTTTCTGTAAAATGATACGTATTGGAAATCTCATCTATAATAAAGAAATCATTTCCTGATCCATGACATTTCAATAATTCAATATTCAATGTAATACCTCCAGACCAATAGTCATTCAACTTATAAATAAGAGTGCCATAAAAGCTTTTATTATTCAATAAGGTTTTCTGTTTAATATAGACTTTAGAATATAATTCTATAATACTTGCATCTTTAATTTGTAATCCTTTCAGGGTTTAGCAGCTGACTGGCCCAGGCTAATGCTTCTGAATAGATCTTAAAAATAGTTCTTTCATCAACGCTCAGCTTATTGCACATCTCACTGATTCTGCTCCATTGTGCTTTCTCTACTGCTATGGCAAGATCAAGTATTTCTTTAAGATTATTATTTTCTCCTTGGAGTGCTTCACAAATATCATCCTGCAGTGGAAGCTCATCAAGAATTTGCTTCATCGGGATACTAAGCAATGAATCCATCAATGAAAACATCCCAGTCATAAAATAGCTTGACGAAACACTTTTTCCGGTTCTGAGTCTGCCAATTTCCTCACACATTTTTGCACGAGTCATGGAAAACCTGATGGTCTCTTCGGCCAATTGCGAGTCTTTTACAATATTTTCCCTTACTGCCAATACATAGATCCACTTTTCCAGTTCGATCAATCCAAGCAGAACTATTGCCTGCCGGATTGAATTTATCTTTTGCTTAGGACGATAAGCCGGTGAGTTTATCAGCTTAAGCAATTTATAGGACAGGGATATGTCACGCTCTATTAATTCGGTTATACGGTCGAGACTGGGCTCCTCCTTTGACAGGTTTTGGATCATCTCATAATAGGATTGAAAATATACCGGTACATCATGTGTCGACATAATCACAGGCTTTTCAAAAAAATAACCCTGGAAATAATCATATCCCTTACTTTTAGCTTCCTCGTATTCCTCTCTTGTCTCAACCTTTTCAGCTATTGTTTTTATTCGGAGCTGATTCACAAGCATTTCTATTTTTTCGCGCATCTCCTTTGGAGTGTTAAGAAAATCCACCTTTATGATGTCGGCATATTTTAGCAATTGCCTTGCAAAGGGATTAGTTTCATTGAATACATAATCATCCAGGGCAATCTGATAGCCAAGCTCCTTTAAATCCCTGCATATCCTTACAAGCTCCGCACTTGGCTCTACCGTTTCAAGGATTTCGACGACAATTTCCCGAGGCCTGAAATAGGCAGGCACTCTCAGCTTAAGCAATTTTTCCGTAAAATTTATAAAACATGGCTTTCCTTCAGAAAGCTGGTCGATTCCAATATTTAAAAAACTATTAATGATAACCTCAGCCGTAGCCTGATCTTCATCTATATCAGGAAAGGCATTCACCTGATTATTTCTATACAAAAGCTCATAACCAAACACTTCTTCCTTTGAGTTGAAAATTGGCTGTCTTGCAACAAACACTTCCATTGACATACCTCCGAAAAACCTATTACTATAGACTTATTTTAACTCAGGTTATTTAATCCGCGTGTCGAAACTTGTTGAATAAATAGGAGTTTTTAAGTTTTTCGCAAGATCTTCCCTTTTTCAGATAAAGAAAAAGGATGCCTCATATAAGGGGCATCCCATTATCTATATTAACTAATCACATGAAAAACAAAGTTAAATAAAAACAAAGCAGCTATAACATATAAAGCAAAAGAAACTTCCTTTGCTTTCCCTATCGAAATCTTTAAGATTGGATAAAGAATGAACCCAATGGCAATACCGTCTGCAATACTATAAGTGAACGGAATCATGGCAATGATAAAAATTGCCGGAAAGCTTTCGCTCATATCCTTTAAATCAAGATTGCGGATGTTCTGAAGCATCAGTCCGCCAATAATGATCAGAATAGGGGCAATTGCGCTGTTGGGGATCAGCTTAATAACAGGAATAAAGAAAGCGGATAGCATAAACAGCATACCGGTTGTAACTGCTGTCAATCCTGTACGTCCTCCTGCAGCCATGCTTGCTGCACTTTCAACCGTTGCTACAGTAGGACTTGTCCCAAAAATCCCGGACAATAAAGCGGAAACAGAATTCGCCTGAAAAGCACGCTTAAACTGTTCCGGCCTGTTAATAAAACCAACATGCCCATGGACTAATCCGATATTTTCAAATACCAGAACCATTGTCAAAGAAAAAATCGCAATCCAAAAAGTGACGGAAAGCAAGTTATCAAATGACATTGCTCCAAATACTTCCATATAATCAGAGAGTGCGAATGACTTTTCATCAGTCTTTTGCACATTTATCAGCCCAAAAGCCCATGCGATCAGTGTCCCTGCAGCAACAGTAATTAAAAAGTTGCCAGGCACATTCCGCATGAATAAAATGATGGCCAGCAGGAACGTTAAAATTGTTGCAAGCACTTGCGGGTCTCCAAGTTCACCTAAAGCAATAATGGAGTTTGTCCCTTTTTCAACGATTCCGCCTTTTTCAAGTCCGATCAGCATCAGGAAAAGTCCCAGTCCCACCGTTATCGCTTCTTTAAGTGAATGAGGAATCGATTCACTTAATGTCTTAGCAAATCGTGAAAAAGCCACGAAAACAAAGATCAGACCGGATATAAACACTACAGCCAATGCTTCCTGCCAGGATAAGCCCATGGACTGAACCATCGTATATGAGAATAAAGCATTAATTCCCATACCAGGCACGAGGAGAATTGGTACATTTGCCCAAAACCCCATGATCAGACACCCGACCACCGATGTTATAATGGTTGCAAAAATAGCTGCTTCCAAAGGTATCCCTGCTTCAGAGAGAATTAGAGAGTTGACTGCGATAATATAAACAATCGTAAAAAAGCCGATTGTCCCAGCCATAACCTCCTTTTTAACAGTTGTTCCATTTGAATTCAGCTGAAAAAGCCGGTTAAACCACTTAATCATATTTACTACCTATCTATTCAATTAGCCCTCTCCCTACCCGCTCTCCCCGCGTGTAAAAATACGGGTGAGCCACAAGCAGTATTTTATCAAAAAAAAATCATTCTGCCAATAGAAAGGTCAGACGTCTGTTCAGATGAATCAAAAAAAATCAGCGAGAATGATCCCGCCGATTTTGATAGATAACAGTGCAGCATTATACGCCTGTTACGTTTAGGTGCCGCTTTGGCAAACATATGAACCACTATTCCATTTTATGTGCCACTTTAACTCATTTATGTGTATGAATCAAATTATATCTGCCACTTCTTTATAATGTATGAAATCTTATTCACCATCAGATAACTGTCTGTATAGATTGCCCATTTCAATGGCTCCGACAGCCGCTTCCCATCCTTTGTTTCCTGCTTTTGTGCCGGCACGTTCAATAGCCTGTTCAATCGTGTCAGTTGTAAGTACGCCGAAAATAACAGGAACACCGCTTTGCAATGCTATGTTCGAAACTCCTTTTGCCACTTCCCCGCTGACATAATCAAAATGCGGAGTTGCACCGCGGATCACCGTGCCAAGTGTAATGACTGCATCATATTTACCTGATTGGGACAGCTTTTTAGCTGCAAGCGGGATTTCGAATGCTCCAGGAACCCACACTACCGTCACATCTTCTTCACTCACTCCATGGCGCTTTAGTGCATCTTCCGCTCCGCTTAATAGCTTGCCAGTTATGAATTCATTAAAACGTGATACAACAATTGCCATTTTTAATCCTGTTCCTACTAAATGTCCTTCGATAACCTTTTTCAACTCTAATCGCTCCTTAAAATTGTAATAAATGCCCAAGTTTAGTTTTCTTTGTTTTTAAGTAATTCTCATTTTCTGTTTTAGCAGGCATTTGGAGAGGAACCCTTTCGGCAACCTCCAGTCCATAGCCTCCAAGTCCAGCAATTTTCCGTGGATTATTAGTCAAGAGGCGCATCTTTTTAACTCCCAGATCTCTTAGAATTTGTGCACCTACCCCATAATCACGAAGATCGTCCTTAAACCCGAGCTTATGATTTGCTTCAACAGTATCATAGCCCTCTTCCTGCAGCTTATAAGCTTTCAGCTTATTGATTAGGCCAATACCGCGTCCTTCCTGCCTCATATATAGAAGGATTCCACGGCCTTCCTTCTCAATCTGTGCGAGCGCTGCTTCAAGCTGGGGTCCGCAGTCACATCGGTTAGACCCGAATACATCTCCTGTCAGACACTCCGAGTGAACACGAAGCAATACGGGTTCGTGTTCATCGATTTCACCCTTTACTAAAGCAACATGGTCTTTTCCATCCACAGTGTTCGTATAGCCGACAGCTTTAAAATTTCCATATTCTGTCGGAAGCTGTATTTCCACTTCCCTTTTTACAATAGAGTCGTGTTTCAGTCTATACTCGATTAGTTGTTGAATTGTGATCATTTTCAAATTAAATTTTTCTGCTACTTTTTCAAGGTCATCCACACGCGCCATTGTCCCGTCATCTTTCATGATCTCACAAATAATTCCTGCTGGAGCAGCCTCGGCAAGACGAGCCAGGTCTACTGCTGCTTCAGTATGGCCTGCTCTTCTAAGAACTCCCCCTTTTTTCGCAACGAGCGGAAAAACATGTCCCGGACGGGAGAAGTCTGAAGGTTTGGCACCATCCTCAAGCATTTCCTTGATTGTGAAAGCACGCTCAAAAGCACTGATGCCTGTAGTCGTTTTTTCATGGTCAATACTGACAGTGAAAGCTGTTCCATGACTGTCAGTGTTCACCTCTGCCATAGGATTCAGTTCCAATTTTTCAGCAAGCTCCTCTGTAATAGGTGTACAGATTAAGCCTCTGCCTTCCTTAGCCATAAAATTGATGGTATCCGGTTTCGCATATTCTGCGATTGCCAGGAAATCCCCTTCATTTTCCCTGTCTTCATCATCACAGACTATGATGACTTTTCCTGCTTTTAAATCTTCCAGTGCCTCTTTTATTTCACTGAACATCGTTTAATACCACTCCTTTTGCTTATTATAAGAAGCCGTTATCCCTAAGGAATCCTTCTGAAATGCCTCCTTTAGGCTGCGTGGTCTCCTGCTGCTGCCTGTTCACAAAGGTATACAGATACTTGGCAAGCATGTCGAATTCGAGATTAACAATGTCGCCAACTGTTTTGAAGCCCAGTACCGTTTCACTGGCTGTATGAGGAATGACCGAGACAGTAACGGTATTGTCTTCATTGCCGAATACAGTCAGGGAAATCCCGTCCACTGCGATAGAGCCTTTCATGATAAGCAAGTGGCTTAAGGCAGGAGGTACAGATATTTGAATATAAATGGCATTTTCACTCGCTGACTTTTTGAGAATCTGACCTGTTCCATCCACATGCCCTGTTACAAAGTGACCGCCAAAACGGCCATTTGCCCTCATTGCCCTTTCCAAATTGACCTTTGATCTTTCTTTAATAGCTGAAAGCGATGTGCTTTTGAACGTCTCCGGCATGACATCTGCTGAAAATCCATTTCTGGCAAATTCCGTAACAGTGAGACAAACACCATTTACAGAAATACTGTCTCCCAATTGAACATCTGATAAAATTTTGGAGGCCTGAATTGTCAGTTTCATCGCTTTTCCTTGCTGAACTACTTTTTTTACTGTTCCAAGCTCCTCGATAATTCCAGTAAACATTATTGCTTGGCCTCCCTCAGTGGTTTTGCGGTAATTTTAAGATCGCTGCCAACCCTTTTAATCTCTGTGAACACCAGCCTAGTTGCATCTTTCACAAAGTCGGCACCAACACCCCCAATAAATGGAATCGCCTGATTGCCGCCAATAATTTTGGGAGCCATATAGAGAATTATTTGCTGAAAGCAGCCTTCTTTTATAAATGAAGCATGGATCTCAGATCCGCCTTCAACAAACAAGGTCATAATGTTTCTTTCACCTAAATTTTTCAATACATCTTTAATCGGCACCTCATTTGCAGGAAAAGAAATGACTTCTGCATTAAGTTTCCTTATTTCCTCTGCTTTTGAGGCATCAATTTCGCAGCCGGTAAAAATAATGGTCTTAACAGACTGATCGCGGATGACATTTGCATCAGCCGGAATATTTAGATTTGTATCTAAAACTACACGAATGGGATTTTTTCCGCCTTGGGGCAGCCTGGCGGTTAAAAGGGGATTATCGTGAATGATGGTATTTATGCCTGTAAGTATAGCGTCATGTTCATGCCGTAGACGGTGTACATCCTGCCTGGATTCTGGAGAGGTAATCCATTTGCTGTCACCGGTTTTTGCAGCTGTTTTCCCATCAAAAGATGAGGCTGCTTTAATGGTTACGTATGGTGTCTTTGTTTTTATAAAATGAAAAAATGGTTCATTGAGAGCATCTGCTTCTTCCTTCAACAGGCCGGTCACCACTTCAATACCGGCATCCTGCATCCTTTCAATTCCTTTTCCTGAAACGAGAGGATTGGGATCGGCAGAAGCAATAAAGACCCTTTTAATTCCTGAATTAATAATTAAGTCTGCGCAGGGCGGAGTTCTTCCAAAGTGGCTGCATGGTTCAAGAGTGACATAAATATCAGCGCCTTTAACCCTTTCTCCAGCCGCAGCTATCGCATGGACTTCTGCATGGGGTGTTCCCGCTTTCAGGTGAGCACCCATTCCCAGAATTTCACCGTTTTTCACAACAACTGCACCCACCTGCGGATTCGGACTGGTTTGGCCTTTAGCTGCCGCTGCCAGACTGATGGCTAACTTCATATATTCCTGATGGATCAAATTTTCTGCATCCTCCCTTCCTTACTATTTCTCCAAATTAAGTATAAAACGGCAAAACCCCGTACACCAGATAGGTGAAACGGGGCAAAAACACATGACGAAATAAGCGTTTAAAAAGACTTTTTTTAACGCATCATTATAATCATTCCTTCTCCCATCCAGACTTTCACTGTCGGCTTTGGAGTTTCACCAAATCCACCGGGTTTATAAGAAAAGCTCAAGCGCCTCGTTCTCCCCCGACAAGCACAAGACGAGCCTCCCAGAAAAGGCGTCTTTTGCCTTTTTGAGAGGATTGGCTTGTGACCTCGAGGGGGTAGGCGCTGCTAGACAATAATTAGAAAAGCTCAAGCGCCTTGCCTTATAAAGCCGGGTCACGGACTAAGAGGGCGTACCCTCATCACCGCCGGTTGGGAATTTCACCCTGCCCCGAAGGAAATCCTATTCTATTATAGAAATCTTACCATGAATTATCACATTATACAAAGAGAATTGTTTTTGAAAGAATTGAAACCTTTACTTCGATACGCCGTATAGTTAATTATAGAAAAAGGAGAGGACTTTTATAATGGAGGAACCAAGAGAACATCTTATCAGCGAGTTAAGAAAATGTGAAGAATGGGAAAAAGAACAAGGTGATTTATGGTTTTGGGAGAAGCTGGGCAGACTCCCTTTTAAGCTTATTGATAGATTTACACCTGAGTTCATACATAAAAAGGTTGGAGTGATCCTTGATGAGCTTGGGACATATATTCAATCAGGAGGAAGATATTTAAGTTCAGCTTCCGCGTTAAAGAATTATTATCCTGGACAAAACATTCATACCTTGCAGGATGTAGAAGCCCTGCCCCTATCAATAATGGATGTAGCCGCTGAAAGGCTAAGCTCTAACCGTAAAAGAGCAGCAGCATTGCAGGGTGCGGGTACTGGTGTCGGAGGGATTTTTACCCTGACCATTGATATCCCCCTGCTTCTTGGCATTCAGCTGAAAACTCTGCAGGATATCGCGATTTGCTATGGCTTCGATCCTGCTGATAAAAACGAAAGAATGTTCATTGTAAAGATTCTTCAATTTGTTTCCAGTGACATTGTTGGAAAAAAAGCCATTCTGCAGCAGCTTTCCATGTTCGGTTCTAAAGAATCAGGGCCAAAAAGGGAAGTCGTTTCCGAACTTCAGGGATGGAGAGAGGTTGTGTTTTCTTACAGAGATCAAATTGGCTGGAAAAAACTTTTCCAACTGATCCCGATAGCCGGACTGTTGTTTGGGGCTTTCATCAATCGATCAGCCGTTAATGATATTGCCGAAGCAGGTATTATGCTATACAGAAAAAGAGTAATCGTTAACCGCCTTTACCAGAATAGGATGACAGAAATAAAACCGGAGAGCTGAATGGCTCACCGGTTTTATTTAAGGAAGCTTTTTGATTTCCTTCTCCATATATTCTTCATTTAAAGCTCCCAATACTTTTTCTCTGATAACACCATCGGAATCAATAAAATAGCTTGTAGGATAAGCCATTATATTATAGTCAGAACCCACAATTCCCTTTACATCCATAGGAATTGTAAAAGTCAGACCCAGCTCTTTCACGAACTTCTCAGCGTCTCCATTATTCTTTTCTGTGTTTGTAAGATTTACGGCTAAAATATCAAATTTATCATCTTTGTACTTTTGATAAAGCTTCTCCATATGCGGCATTTCTGCACGGCAGGGAGGACACCAGCTAGCCCAGAAGTTTAAAAGGATTGCTTTGCCCCTGTAGTCGCTGAGCTTTACCGGATTTCCTTCCATATCTGTCAGTTCAAAATCCGGAGCAAGATTTCCTTTTTCCAGACCAATAGGCAAATCCTCTGGATCTTTTATTTTATCGTATTTTTGCATTTGTCCGGCCTGCTCTACTACTCCCTTTTCTTTAAGAATGGTTTTGTCTACAATAAACAGCAAAAGAACAATAACTGCAGCAGCCAGTAAAAACTTTTTCATTCCAACACCTCAATACTGATTTCCCTGTAAGCTGAATTTATCATACTATATGGGGAATACAGAATCTACATATGTGCACTGGATTTTAGTGATTGTGATATAGAAAAAGAGCCGCAAAAATGGCATAAATTCTGCATTTTTCTTTTGGAGCCAGACTCTCTTTAAAAGAGAGCACCGGTGTATTTGGATCCTTAAAACGCTCTCCCCACTCAAGTGGCATCCACCCTTTGCGAAGGCGGGCAGCTCTATGCGATTGTTCATCCAGAACCTGCAAATCCGTGTGTAAATAGGTTTTAGGAACTGTATAATGAATAGCTCCATTTTGAAACACGACAGTGGTTCCAATTTTTCTTATTTCGATTGTTTCCCTGTATTCATCATTTGAGGAGATAATTTCGATGCCACTCCTGCGGATTAAGATGGAAACTTCAAGATTTTCTGCTTGGTCATAGATCCCCAGCCTCGTTGGAAAGATACGGTCAAGAAAATAAGGCAGAAACCAGCGGATCTTTCGCATTTTCATATCCCTGATTTCGCCTATTTGACTTCCATCAGGATCAAACAAAACCATCCTGAGAGAAGGGGCAGGCAAAAAAGCGATCAGCACATTTGAGTACTGCAAAATAGGCAGAAGGGCTTGTCCTTGGTAATAGTACTTACTTAACGCTGCCTCATCCGCCCTTTGCTTATTCAGCAAATACATTTGATGACATAAAAAACTATAAAAAATAAAAGGGATTAATAGAATAATGAAATGTGTGCCCTGAAATTTATTCATAAACAACAACAAGAAAAAAAATGGGGGCACTAGTGCTGTGAGGCTTGCATTTAAAGAGATATCGGCTGTTTTTTGGTAATAGTGCTGGATATTCATCAGTATGTCTCCCCTGCTATATTTGTTTCTCTTCTTTATTCTATTAATCAGGTCCTATAAAAATGAATTCTGAAAGGATTTTATTGTCGGAAGCTCTTTTTATTTGCAAAATCCCCTCAAAAATAAAGCTGACGGAAAGTTTCCGCCAGCTTTATTAATTGAATTATTTTAACGCATTAACTGCATTTATTAGCCCGTGGCCTGACTGCTCATCATACCCAGGCTTAAAGATATCTTCTGATGAAGTTTGAATGATGTGCTTAACTTGTGCGGGAGAGATTTTGTCTTTTCCATGTTTTGCGATGATCACACCAGCAAGTGCCGCAACTTTCGGGGCAGCCATTGAAGTTCCTCCCTTATAGCCATAGCCTCCGCCAGGGATTGTCGCTAATGCCAAGTAGGTATTATCCCTGCCAGCTCCGGTATTTGGATCATAGTTTGGTCCCAAGTCCCCGCCTGGAGCCATAACATCAATTTTGCCGACACCATAGTTGGAATAGAAAGCAAGATTCTTTAAAGCTCCGCCTGCAGACACCCGAATCATCAGCTGACTGCTTGGACTTCTGTGTGTGGCACCATTATCAGAACCAGAAAGTTTCCCCGGACTTTTTAAATCAACACTATCATTCCCTGCTGAACCAACTACAGTTACACCTTTTTGAATCGCATATTTAATGGCTCTGTTAAACATTTGCACGTCTGCTACAATATCCTTCGTTGCATACTCAGGATTCTGGAACCAGTCATATCCGCCAAGGGACATGTTGACAACATCGACATTATCATCTGCAGCTGTCATTAAAGCTTCGGCAATATGTGAAGTAGCTGCTCCCCCTTCAGGACCGAATACACGGTAAGCCGCTACCTTTAAGTCTGGTCCAACACCCATTGTTCTTCCTTTTGCTGCAATGGATCCCGCAACATGTGTACCATGGCTGTTTTCATCCATTGGATCTGGATAGCCGGGAACAAATGATTTACCATATGCATAATTTTCTTTCAGGTCAGGGTGATTATAGTCAATACCTGTATCGATTACCCCAACAACGATATCTTTGCCATCAGCAGACTTTCCTGTTCCTCCTGGAAGATTCCAGGATACACCATCATTTGTTACTTGTTTGATATCCCACTGCAGACTGTTATATAAATCCGCACCATCTAATGGAAGATCTGCTTCCACTGCAGGAGCTTCTGGATATATGACATTTTCAGTGCCAGCAGCCGATACAATAGAAGACTTTCTGATTTCATAAAGAAAATTAGGATTAGATGAAGAAACTTCAACTGCTCCTAATTTATTCAGCTTATTCTCTACTTGCCCTCCAGCCTTTTTCACTAAATCAGCATACCCTGAAGGAAGCTTAGCTTCATCTTTAAAAACAACCAAATAGTTCTTTTCAGCAGCTTGGGCTTGTCCTGCGCCTGCAGAACACGCAAAAACAGCTGAAGCACATAACGCAAAACT
>NZ_JCAXER010000046.1:0-23746 GCF_059758675.1 Cytobacillus sp. GQ23 | reverse complement strand
TCCTCTTGGTACGATTGGAATTCCCTTGCTGCTGCAAATTTTGAGAATTTTGGAAATTTCCTGTGCATTTCGCGGACTGATCACCGCATCGGGCATAGATTGGAAATTGGGGGTTGCATCATAAGAGTACACGAGCCGCCCAGCTTTTGAATCATCATAATTCTCTTCACCAACAACGGCAATTAATTTTTCTTTTATTTGAACGTCGATCAAGCAGATCCTCTCCTTTAATAGCAGGATAACAATATCTATTCTTTAAGTATAAAAAAAGCAGGGAATCCCCTGCTATGGATAATTATATAAATATTAAGGAATATCTTAATTAATTTTTGTGTTTTCCTCCAAAAGTTTTACAGCTATAAATAATTTCATTAAATCATTCAAATTTGAGATATAAAGTCCTGAAAGATCAGATATTTTCCTGAGCCTGTAATGAAGGGTGTTAATATGTATATGCAGAGCCTCAGCAGTATTTTTCAAAGAGTGATTTTGCCTGAACAGCTCCTTAAGTGTTTCCATAAGATCCTGTTCATTTAAAAATGTGCCAATCGTTCTTTCAATGAAGTCCTTCTTAGTTTCCGGTGAAAGGTCATCAAATATCATTTCAATGGTCAAATCCTGGTCAAATATGATAGTTTCGCGGTTTTTGGCGATTTTCAAAGCTCGTTCTGCCTGCATAAATGATTCGGACAAACTGAAGGGAGGTAAAGGTTTACCTGTGCCAATACTTACTTTGGCAGCGAGAAGGTCTTCCAGAAAACGATGGAAGCGTCTGACCTTTTCCCTTAAGCTCTGTTCTTTTTCTGCTGAAGAAACCCCGGCTAAAAGGACAATTCGATCATTGCCCCAGCGAATCAGGATATCATTCGGACCCGCTTCTTTCCAGGATAAAATTCTATTCCAAAGGTCACGATGAAGCAATTGTCCAGTTTGCCTGAATTCCGCGATAGAAACCTGTCTATCTTCTGAGAGATTTATTTTCAGCAAATGAGCCCGTTCTTTAAATGCGGGATCCCACTCTTTAGTCTGCAGCCAGTCAAACATAAAACTCTCCATTGCACGTGCCTGCCAATCGAGCTGCTCTGCAAAGTAACTTTCACTGATAAACAATTCTGTCAGTTTGCGAATGATTTCTGCAAACGGGGAAATTTCATCGGGATTTCCGGTAATGCCAATAACTCCAACTGTCTCTCCTTTAAAAAAGATCGGCAGGTTAATGCCCGCTTTTACCCCCTGCAGGCGTGATTGATCCTTCCTGGTGATAATCAGCTTTTCTTTATGTTTTATCGTAAGCAAAGCTCCTTCATGAAAATTGCCTATTCTGTCAGAGTCAGTACTTGCAATAATGACTCCTGAGGTATTGGCAACAATGATATCTTCTTGAAGGAACTGGCGAACTTCAGCAATGATCTTTTCAGCCAAATCAGGCAGCAGCATATTATATCTCCCTTTGGTTTTTGACTTTATTATATATAATTAAAGATTCTTTTCGTATAGATTGTTGTTTTTTGCTTGTCAATGTTATCTGCTGATTTCCGCTAAAGAAGGCTCAGCTCCTCAGCTGCTCCCCCGGAAGGTTAAATAAGCCTAATCGGAAAACAATGAACTCAGTAAAAATACAAACAACCTTCCCAAAATAGCCTTTTTTAAAAAACTTCCTGCAAATTTTCTAATATCTCTTTTAAAAAGAGGGTATATTCATTATGATAAGGGTTAGAAAATTTTAAAGGGGACAGGTAGGATATGTGGAAGGACATAAGACATTGGCTGGATAAACTAACACCTGCCCAAGTAATATCCGGATATTATTTATTGGCAGTATCTGTATCGGTACTTTTATTAAGTATACCGGCCGTACATAAGCCGGGTGTTGAGATTGCATTTATTGATACTGTCTTTACTGCAGTAAGTGCAGTCAGTGTAACCGGACTGACAGTAGTAAATATATCAGATACTTATAGTGTGTTTGGATATTTTGTTATTATGTTCATACTTCAGTTTGGCGGAATAGGGATCATGGCACTGGGCACTTTCTTTTGGCTTCTGCTGGGCCGCAGGATTGGATTAAGAGGGCGCCGCCTCATTATGGTGGATCATAATCAGTATTCTTTGTCAGGGCTTGTGCATTTAGTGAAAGAAATTATTAAAATAATATTGGTGATTGAAACGCTTGGTGCACTGATTCTTGGCTTTCATTTTCTTAAATATTATCCATCATGGGATGAGGCATTTCTGCATGCATTGTTCGCATCTGTCAGTGCCACAACTAATGGCGGCATGGATATTACAGGAGCATCGCTCAAACCATTTGCCGGCGATTATTTCGTGCAGCTGATCAATATTATCCTGATTACTTTAGGAGCTATAGGCTTTCCTGTTCTTATCGAATTAAAGGAATATCTATTCCGCAATAAATGGAATCAGGAACAATCCTTCAGATTTTCTTTATTTACAAAGCTGACAACTGTTACATATGCAGCTCTTCTTATTTTTGGGACTTTAATTTTGCTTATTATGGAATTCAATCAGTATTTTAAGAAAATGATCTGGCATGAAAGCCTTTTTTATGCGTTTTTCCAATCCGCAACTACCCGGAGCGGCGGTTTATCAACCATGGATGTAAATGAGTTTACAATGCCTACACTCATTATTATGAGTATTTTAATGTTCATTGGCGCATCCCCAAGCTCTGTCGGAGGAGGCATCAGGACAACGACATTTGCGGTAAATATCCTTTTCATTTATCATTTTGCAAAAGGAAATCGGGATATAAAAATATTTAAAAGGGAAATTCATGAAGATGATGTCTTGAAATCACTTGCTATCACTCTGCTTGCTATTGGAATGTGTTTCTTCTCTGTAGTCATTTTAAGCATTACAGAAAGGCATGCGGAGCTTGTTGAAATTATATTCGAGGTATGCTCAGCTTTTGGTACCACAGGATTATCTTTGGGAATTACACCTGAGCTGTCAACTATCGGCAAATGCATCATAATGGCCTTAATGTTTATTGGAAGAATAGGATTAACCTCTTTCTTATTCATAATAGGCGGCAAAGAGAAAAAGCCAAATTATCATTATCCAAAAGAGCGAGTTATTATAGGCTAAAAAAGCAGCCCGGAAAAGTTTTCCGGACTGCTTTTTTACAGGGTATAGATAATTTGGATTAATTTGGACCTTTGCGTTACTAGAAGTCATGGCAAATTCCTTTGCCGCTATTTCATTTTAATCCGTTCCGCGGCTGACATCCTTGGTAGGATGCATGAATGGGTAGGCTTGAGGCGGTTTTTTGCTTTCCAGGAGCTCTTTATTTTCCTCTGTATTCCATCCGATATCATTTGTCGGATGGATCCATTCGTCTCCAGCCATAACGGCAGGATCTGTTTCATCACTCCAGTTTTCCAGCGGAGAAATGTCTGAAGAATAATGACTGTCCCCAATGGTAACGCCAAAAGAATTCTTGAAAGGCGGCTGAAGTTTCATACCTGTGCCTTTGAAGCTCGGAGCTTCAATTTGATGCGGAAGTGTCTCGTCAATGCCAATGTTTTTATTTATCTTCTTTTCATTTGTCATAGAGGCTCAATCCTTTTTATTCTATTTTCTGCACTGAAGAAAAGTTTATGAATGCAAAATAAGGAAGTCGCAGTGAGGAATGAAACTGTGTATTTTACTTAAAATAAACCTGTGTTAAAGCTGAAAATAAATTTAACACCAAAAAAGTTCAGGAGGAGATGTGGATGGCTAAACGAAAGGCTGAGTATAATGCCGTTGAAAAATACAGCAAGACGCCTAAGAAAAACCTTCAGGAATCGGAGTTTTCTGCTGAATTCAGCCAGGGAGAAGATCCGATGAAAATGGCTAACCGCAACTCAAAGAATGGGAGAGAGGGTAGAGCCTAGTGGATCAAAATAAACCACGAAAAAAAGGCAGGCAGAATGGCGCTCAAAATGTTGAATTCGGGATGGAATTCGGTGATATAAATGCAGGGAAATTTTACGAACTTCCTTTTATGAACCGGGATAAAGATCAAAAGAAAAATAAAAATGAATGCTAAAAAACCGGCAGATCCTGCCGGTTTCTTAATTATTTTAAAGGTCCGGAAAAGACAGAGACTGTCTCAGAGCCTGAATCGAAATAGGCAAGAAGAACAGAGTCTTTCTTTTCAATTATTCCCTCGTTCATATACCTTTCAATATCAAAGGATAATTTTTCAATCAAGGTATGTTTGTATATTTCTTTTTCATTCAGCTGAAGATTTAAGAAGCTTTCTCCCAGCTGATTGGGGTTTTCGAGAAGAGACTGGTAAAGCTTTGATCTTTCGGATTTTTCAAAGGTTGGCTGCCACCATGGTTTTCTGGGCTTGTATTTTTGTTTTGAAATATAGTCATACTTCATCAGTCCTTCTGCTACATCCAGATCATCAATTTCAATGGATTGCAGAAATTCATATAGGCGTTTAAAGAGATCCTCAAGCTGATGCCCAATTCGGGACCAGCCCTTTTGCTCCCAATAGCTTCCAAATCCCTGGAAGAAATCAAAAGGAGTCGGAAAGACCTTAGTAACCAAATATTCGACAGTCGCATCCATCCTATGGTCATTCCAATATTTTTCCAGAACATCTTCAACCTGTTTAATGCGAATGATGTCATCGAAGGATAAAACATTATTTCCTAAGATTTCATATGGTGAATGGTCCATATATATATATTGATGATCTTCTGCTCTTAAGCGCAGGCCCGTACCTCTCAGCATTTTCAGAAAACCAAGCTGAAGCTCTTCCGGCCGCATTGCAAATACATCATTGAATGTTCTCTTGAATGAATTGTAATCCTCTTCAGGCAGACCGGCAATTAAGTCTAGATGCTGATCGATTTTTCCTCCATCCTTTACCATTGTGACTGTCCGGCAAAGCTTGTCAAAATTCTGCTTCCTCATGACCAATTCATTTGTATAGTCGTTTGTTGATTGAACTCCAATTTCAAAACGGAATAATCCTGCCGGGGCTTCCTTATTTAGAAATTCAATCACTTCAGGCCTCATAATATCTGCAGTGATTTCAAATTGAAATACAGTTCCCGGAAGATGTTCATCTATTAAAAACTGGAACATTTCCAATGCATAGCTGCGGCTAATATTGAAGGTGCGGTCCACAAATTTAAGGGTCTTTGCACCATTCTTCATTAAATACCGGATATCTTCCTTGATTTTTTCCCTGTCAAAGTAACGCACACCTACTTCAATGGAAGAAAGGCAAAATTGGCAGCTGAAAGGGCATCCCCGGCTGGTTTCTATATATGTGACCCGTTTTGAAAGGTGAGGAATATCTTCTTCAAAGCGGAACGGTGAAGGCAGGTCGCGCAAGTCCAGCTTATTCCGCTGAGGATTGATGCGAACCTGGTCATTTTCTCTGAAAGCAAGACCATGAACATTTTCCATATTCATGCTGCCCTTCAGCTCATGCAGCAGCTGTTTGAAGGTTTCCTCACCTTCCCCGATGACAATGTAATCAAATTCATTTACATTGTTCATCCAATCTGAGACATCATATGTCACTTCAGGCCCCCCGACGACAATATGAATGGAGGAATCTATCTTTTTGATCATCTTAATAACCTTTATTGTCTCTTCGATATTCCAAATATAACAGCTGAATCCGATCACCTCAGGTTTTTTGCGGATTAGGTCTGTAACAATATTTATTATTGGATCTTTAATAGTATATTCGGCTAATTCCACATCGAAATCAGGCTGAGCATATGCTTTTAAATAGCGGATCGCTATATTTGTATGAATGTATTTAGCGTTAAGCGTACTTGCGATAACTTTCATTTATTTCTGAACTCCCTTTTTAGCAACTTAAACATCATATAATTGTATCATATTTTTGACCGAAAAAAAGGAAGTAAAACATTGACATATGTTTTGCAGGAAAAACTATACAAATTATTATAATATTTATAAAAATACAACAATTCGCATTATAACTATAGTAAGATAGTAGAAAATAAATACTTAGCTGGGAGAGAGGACGAATGAAGGTAAGTCTTTTTGCAACATGTCTGGTGGATATGTTTCAGGGAAATGCGGGCAAATCTGCTGTTGAATTGCTTGAGCGCCTGGGATGTGAAATAGATTTTCCGGAAACACAGGTCTGCTGCGGCCAGCCTGCATACAACAGCGGCTATGTGAAGGAATCAAAGGAAGCCATGAAAAGGATGATCACAGCATTTGAACATGCAGACTATGTTGTATCTCCTTCCGGATCCTGCGCCTATATGTTTCATGAATATCCGCATGTTTTTAAAGGAGATTCATTATGGGAACCAAGAGCAAAGAAACTTGCAGAGAAGACATATGAACTTACTCAATTTATCGTTGAAGTCCTTAATGTGGACGATGTCGGGGCAAGGTTAACCGGAAAGGCCACCTATCATACATCCTGCCATATGACCAGGCTCCTTGGAGTAAAGGAAGCCCCTATGAGATTATTAAGGAATGTGAAGGGCCTTGAATTTGAAGAGCTGCCAGGAAAAGAGCAATGCTGCGGTTTTGGCGGAACATTCTCTGTGAAAATGGCTCAAATATCGGAACAAATGGTTGATGAGAAGGTTGGGCATGTAGAGGAGACCGAAGCAGAGATTCTGATTGGAGCAGACGCAGGGTGCCTGATGAATATTGGAGGCAGAATCGGAAGACAGGGAAAACCAATAAGGGTTATGCATATTGCTGAAGTGTTAAATTGCCGCTAAACCATAAATGGACATGCTTTCCTGCAAAGCTGGCAGGACAGTTTTGAAGTGTCTGGAGGAGAGCCTCCACACATTTCAAGAGGGATTGAGGAGCTTGCGTTTTTCTTAAGGGGGAATAAAAATGGCTATGAAAATAGGAACAAACGACTTTAAGGATCGAGTAGATTCCGGAATAAGCAATGCCTTTATGAGAGGGGCAGTTTCAGGGGCACAGGAAAGGCTTCAGACAAGAAGGCTTGATGCTGCAGCGGAGCTGGGAAACTGGGAAGAGTGGCGGTCGCTTTCTGAAGAAATTAGAAAGCATGTACTTGAAAATCTTGATTTTTACTTATACCAGCTCAGCGAAAATGTTGCTAATAGGGGAGGGCACGTCTTTTTTGCTGAAACTGCTGAAGAAGCCTCTGCATATATACGGGAAGTAATTGAAAAAAAGAATGCAAGAAAAGTGGTTAAATCAAAATCTATGGTAACCGAGGAGATACATTTAAATGCCTCGCTGGAAGAGGCAGGATGCCAGGTCATTGAAACTGATCTGGGAGAATACATTCTACAGGTGGATGACCATGATCCCCCATCACATATTGTGGCGCCTGCCCTTCATAAGAACAAGGAGCAGATTCGCGATGTATTTTCTGAAAAACTTAACTATCAAAACACAGAAAAGCCGGAAGAGCTTGCATGGCATGCGAGAGAAATGCTTCGCCACGAATACCTGACGGCCGATGTTGGCATAACCGGCTGCAATTTCGCTGTTGCAGAAACCGGTTCAATCACATTAGTGACTAATGAAGGCAATGCAGATCTTGTCACAGCACTTCCCAAGACACAAATTACAGTAATGGGCATGGAAAGGCTGGTCCCGACTTACGAGGAAATGGAAGTGCTGGTCAGCATGCTGACCAGGAGCGCGGTTGGGCAAAAGCTTACGAGTTATATAACTGTTTTGACTGGTCCAAGAGAAGAACTTGATGTTGATGGCCCTGAGGAATTTCACCTCGTCATTGTAGACAATGGCCGCTCATCAATTTTGGGAGGGGAGTTTCAATCCATCCTCCAATGTATCCGCTGTGCTGCATGTGTAAATGTCTGTCCCGTGTACAGGCATGTTGGAGGGCATTCTTATGGATCCATCTATTCTGGCCCGATTGGGGCGGTTCTGTCACCGCTATTAGGAGGCTATGATGATTATAAAGAATTGCCTTATGCATCCACACTTTGCGGAGCATGTACAGAGGCCTGTCCTGTCAAAATCCCTCTGCATGAGCTTCTTCACAAACACCGGCAGGTAATCGTAGAAAAAGAAGGAAGGGCTCCTATATCAGAAAAGATGACCATGAAGGCTTTTGGATTGGGGGCAGCTTCACCGTCCCTTTATAAATTGGGCTCTAAGCTTGCACCGGCAGCCATGAATCCATTTACAGCAGGGGACAAAATTACAAAGGGACCCGGACCGTTAAAGGCATGGACAGAAATAAGGGATTTTCCAGCTCCTAATAAAGAAAGATTTCGTGATTGGTTCAAAAACCGGCCAAAAGGAGGCGGACAGCAGTGAAGGGGACTATTCAGAATCGGGATGCTTTTATTACTAAAATTGCAGGGAGACTGGGCAGAGAAAAAAGAACTTTCGGAGTTGAAAAGCCAAAGTGGAGCTATAATCCTCAGGATGCAATCTTTAGAGAAGCAGATGCAGATGAACTTTTAGAAGCTTTAAAAACACAGTGTACGAAAATTCACACTGATCTCCTTGTGACAAAAGCCGCTGATTTGCCGGAAACTCTTAAAAGAATTACTGCCGAGTACGGAGGCGGCCCAATAGTAACCTGGAAAGATGACCGTTTTAGACAGTTTGGGCTCACTCAGCTATTTGAGGAAATTTGGCCAAAAGAGAATGTGAAAGTATATGAATGGGACTATTCTGCTGAAAATAAAAATATTGAATATGCGGAACAGGCGAATATCGGAATCACAATCAGTGAAATTACTCTGGCTGAATCCGGAACAGCGGTCTTGTTCAGCAGCAGAGATCATGGACGGGCTGTCAGTTTTCTGCCCGCTGCTTCCATTATTCTTATTCCGAAAACCACATTGGTTCCCCGCATGACACAGGCTGCGAGGATTATAAGGGAAAGAGTAAAATCAGGGGAGCTTGCTCCTTCCTGCATTAATTTTATTACCGGACCAAGCAATTCAGCAGATATTGAGATGAACCTCGTAGTTGGCGTGCATGGACCTGTTAAAGCTGCGTATATTGTTATTGATGATTTATAATGCGTGAGACGCTTGATATCATAGGTTAAAAAAACGCTAACATTTTGTTGGCGTTTTTTATCGTCCAGGCGGTGTCTTGCTTAAGAACTTTGGGGAACGCGCGTTTGGAAGATGAGTTTCATCTTTGTATTGAGATAAACACGGAAACAAATTTATAGCCCTTCTCAAATTGAGAAGGGCTATAAAGTTTAAATGGAAAACTGTATGACTACATAGTACGGTTTTTCGCAATTTCAGAGTATAGTAATAACGCAAGTTTGGAGAAGTTTTATTTAGATTTAAAGAGTGACTGGGGATTGCAGCTTACCTGTTTTTCTCCCGGCATTAAGATTTATTATCATTCCCTGTTCGTTTTGCCCTAATTATTCCCGAGAAGTCATAGATTGCAAATAAAGCCGTTAAAATGATAATTGCCGTAAAACTGTGTTCACGCGGAACTAAAAAATAAGAAATAATAAGTGCTAGACCAAAGAATAACCAGCCAATGTAATGCCATTTATAATATGATATATCAATCCCTCCCAGGTAATCATTTTACTAAATTTGGTGTGGATGTAATATTATTCTACCAATTAGAGGGTGAAGCTTCAAAAGGTGTCACCTAAATATTTATTCCTTTTCTCGTAACTTACTAAAAGATAAAATAATGGAAATTTATTAACAATCATAGCTGTTAATTAACATAAGCTAAACTTATGGAAAATTATAAACTTTTTAAAATTTTCATATGATATTAAGCGAAGTATTATAGGAATAGGAAATATTCCAAACAAACGAGGGATGTCCGATGGGAATTGATTTTCATAATAAAAAAAGTCGTAAAACTTATACCACCAGAAATGCAGATCATTCATGGATCAGAGCTATAAAGGACCTTGTGCCAATCAAAAATATCTCATTGGCATTGGATATAGGCTGTGGCGGAGGTATTTATTCCAAGGCTCTATCCGATTTAG
Source organism: Cytobacillus sp. GQ23 (assembly GCF_059758675.1). Taxonomy (NCBI): domain Bacteria; kingdom Bacillati; phylum Bacillota; class Bacilli; order Caryophanales; family Bacillaceae; genus Cytobacillus; species Cytobacillus sp. GQ23. The sequence goes on along the minus strand of NZ_JCAXER010000046.1, from coordinate 13,773 downwards.
GGGTGCAATTTGTTACTGGCATCGATTTTTCCGAAACAATACTAGAAGGTGCTAAAGAAAACTGTAAAGAACATAAGAACATATCCTTTATAAAAGGTAATGCTTTGCAAACGGGCTTAGAAAGTAACAAATATGATTTTGTTCTTGAAAGAGCACTGATCCATCATATAGATGATTTACAGCAATGCTTTAACGAGGCATTTAGATTACTAAAGGATGATGGATACTATATTGTTCAGGACCGTACACCTGAAGATTGTTTATTAAAAGGGAATGAAAGTCATATTAGAGGGTATATATTTGATCTGTTCCCAAAGTTAATAAAAAAAGAAATTAACCGCAGATACCAAAGCCAATTGGTTATAGATACACTTAAACAAGCAGGATTTAGTCAAATTGAAGAAGTTAAATTGTGGGAAACCAGAAAAGTATATGATTGCAAAGAGCAATTGATTAATGACTTAAACAGGAGAACAGGCAGGAGTATTTTACACGATTTAGACGATAAAGAATTAACATTATTGATAAATTATATAGATGAGTCAATTTCAGCTGATCATAGCATAGTTGAAAAAGATAGATGGACGATTTGGAAAGCAGTCAGATAGTTGAATAGATTAGGATTATTTATGTAATGATGAAGGAAGATGACGATCAGCACGCTGAAAACAGGTGTCTGACAATACTTAAAAATTCAATTTTTCAAGGAGAAACATAAATAAAAAAGCGCGAAACCTATGATATATATGGGTTTCGCGCTTTTCTTTTGTAGCGTCCCAGGCGAGATTCGAACTCACGACCTACAGCTTAGGAGGCTGTCGCTCTATCCAGCTGAGCTACTGGGACATGGTGGTATAATGAAATGAAATTGTTGCAATACAAATAAGATTGGCATATCCTGTTTCTTCCTCTGCAAGCCTATACAGGGAGTAAATGCGTCGAAACAAAGCTGCAGGGATGTACTTCAGTGAAGCTTACGCTTAGCTGAGCTACTGGGACATGATGGCATATCGCACAGCAAGTATTTATATTGGTAACACAGTTACTTATTATAATCCCTTCATCAAAATTGGTCAATGGTTATGCCTAAAGAAAAACCGGCCATTAGAAAATGACCGGTTTATGATCTAACTTGTAAGTTTATTTCGATAAAATCTGGCATATGCTTTTGATCTATCTTTCAGCTTTTTTAACTGTGATGTTCTAAGTTCGATGATTGGCTGTGCAAAGGAAGTAATCAGTTTGCTTGAGAGAAGCAAGGTCAGAATCAGCGATATACCGGCAAGCAGCAGGAAGTTTTCTGGTTTATTGAAAAAGTCCTGTAAGTGGCTTACTCTGAAAACCCGAACAAAGAACCCATGAAGCAGATAGACATAAAGTGTGTTTTTGCCTAAATTAGTAAAGAAATAGTGCTTGCGCGGCACGAAAGCAAAGAAGCTAAGCACCATTATTAAGCTTAAAATATAAAAGCCTAATCTCGTTAGAACAGCTCCAATGGAAGCTGCCCCCATTTCAGTGTATGGCTTCGAGCCAAGCAGCCATTTGTAATCCACTTCAGGGTAAAGATAGAAGCCGATAAAGACGACCGCAAAAATACCTAATGCACTAATTCTGAATTTTGGCTGGAATAAAGCATATAAATGTTCTTTCTTTAAATAATATCCCAATAAAAATAATGGGAAGAAAACAAAGGTTCTTGATAAACTTAAATAGTTTGAAATCCAATCAGCATATCCGACAGCAAGCCCTATGATCACGGCAGCTGCCAGGGAGTACTTCGCTTTATATTTTGCGAAGAGCAGAAGCATAATATTCCAGCAGAACATGCTTATCAGGAACCATAATGACCAATGAGGGTTAAAAGGATCCAGCTCAAAGGTTCCTTTATTATATAAAAAGTAATAAAAAACCGAATAAATAACCTGGAAAATGATATATGGCAGTATTAGCTTTTTGGCAATTTTCTTTATATATCCTTTTTTATAGAAGCCTTTGGCAAAAAAGCCGGATACCAATATAAATGCCGGCATATGGAACGTATAAATAACTTTATATACTGTATAAATTGTTTCATTACCTTCAATAAAAGAGCGGAGCAAATGCCCAAAAACGACAAAGAAGATCAAAATAAACTTGGCATTGTCGAAGTAATAGTCACGTTGTTTCATATGTCCTCCTCTATTAAAGACCCCCAAATAAATACTTTCTCTGTCTTTACCCACTGTAACATGAAGCAAACTTCTTTTCTCGTGTAAATAGAAGGTTATATTTACAGAAAAAGTTAATTATAAAAGATCCAATATGACTGTAACATACTAAATGAAAAATCTGTTATATAAAAAGGGTGTTCAACCAACTCATATAATATAAGGGTTAGTATATTTTTATTAATCTGTTTCAAAAATATTGTATTGATTGTTATTTTTGTTTCAGATAAATGGTAGCAGTCCGATTAGTCTGCCAAGCTATAAAAAGACGATCTCCCCAGGAAAAAAATCATAAAGGAAAAGCACGGATAAATGCCGGGCTATAACAAATTGGAAAAATAATCTTCAAATGTTATTTTTGTTCTATTATAATGAATTGAAAGAATAGTAAAAAAGAATTAGAAGTGAACTGGTTCAATTGTTTGCATCCGGTTAAATCACAAAGGGGGAAGTAATTTGAAAGGGGCAAGAAAATACGAAGCAGGGAAGAAGGAACGTACTGTTTCCTTTAAGCCTAAAAAGCCTGATATAGGTAAGTTCTTTAATAAGATGGCCGGCACGCGCTGGTGGAAGAATCTGAAGCTAGGCCAGAAATATGGGGTTGCGCTTTTTGTGACTATTGGTCTATTTACAGTTTCAACAGTCCTTACTTTTTTTCTGCTTACAATCGCCAGCTCAAAACTGGAGATTGTGAAGGATTCTGGGGAGAATGCCATTAAGATTACTGAATCGGCTGCTACATTTCACCATAAAGGAAGCACAATTGGAAACTTTATCATTGACTCCAATCCTAAACACTTAAAGACCTTTGACCAGCTGACAGAGGATTTTAATGAATTAAAGGAGGAAGTTTCTCCGGATTTGAGCAGTGCAAAATCGAAAGAACTTTTTAAGGAAATTGATGAAAATGATCAAAAAATCACCAGTTTATTTCATGAAGTCATTGAGCCAAAAGTAAAACTTCAGCATGAAAGAGAGTACAGGCTTGGGAAATTGCAGGCAGATAATATTATTTCTGAAACGGTTGAAAAATTGAATACCCTGAGCAGTATGATGAAAGAGGACCAGAACAAAGCTGTATCTTCTGCTAAAGCAAGTCTTATCTTAACTTTAATAACACTTGGTATTTCAATCATCGTTTCTGCTATTTTTGGAATAACAAGTATTGTTTTTATAGGCAGTATCATTACAAAAAAATTAAATTCGATCGTTACATTCTCAAATGAAATAGCAAATGGAAACCTCAACGCTGATTCAGTTGAATATGAGGGCAATGATGAAGTGGCACAGCTTAGCAGAGCTATGAATTCCATGAAAGTGAAACTGCAGGCTATGATTCAGGAAATTAATGCAGTTTCTGGATATGTAACAGAAAGAAGCGGAGAATTGAATATTGCTGCTAATGAAGTAAAAGCAGCCAGTCAGCAGGTTGCTTCTACTATGCAGGAGCTTTCAGGAGGAGCTGAGGATCAGGCTGGTTCAGCAACACGATTGTCATTATTGATGGACGAGTACCTGGAAAGAGTGAATGAAGCAGCAAGCAGCGGGAATAAAATCAAGAGTGCTTCCACAGAGGTGTTGTCGCTTACTGAGGATGGAAACAAGCTCATGAAAGAATCCCAGGAACAAATGGGATTAATTAATCAGATAATGAAATCATCTGTGAACAAGGTTAATGGGCTGGATGATCAGACCAAACAAATTTCAAGGCTAGTTAAGGTTATAAAGGAAATTGCTGACCAGACCAACCTGCTTGCATTAAATGCAGCAATTGAAGCTGCCAGAGCCGGTGAGCATGGAAGAGGGTTTGCAGTCGTTGCTGATGAGGTGAGGAAGCTTGCTGAACAGGTATCCTACTCTGTTTCGGATATCACCAAGATTGTCGGGGGGATTCAATCAGAGTCAAATAGTGTTGCCGTGTCACTTCAAACAGGCTATGCAGAAGTTGAAAAGGGAACTGAGCAAATTCAGTTGACAGGACAAACGTTTCAAAAAATTTACGAGGCAGTTAACTCAATGTCCACCAATGTTAGCGACATTTCCCGCAGCCTCGAGCAAGTATCAATTAACTCTTCGCATATGAACCAGTCCATTGGCAATATTGCCGCAGTATCTGAGGAATCTGCTGCAGGCATCGAGCAAACAAGTGCATCAATGGCTCAGACTAATCATTCAATGGAGGAAATCTCAGATAATGCACAATCTCTTTCGGAATTGGCTGAACAATTAAATGAGATGATCATAAAATTCAAACTGTAAATTTTTAGGTATACTCGTGAAAGGGTATGCCTTTTCTGTATTCTCCAAACGCATTAATATTAAAAATTATTTATGACAGTTTTCCCTGAGATTTAAAGGTTTTGGTCAAATTTTGTAGAAATATTTAATTAATTGCATACCCCAATAGGAGGAAATAGAGTGGTCATTATGAATCAGGAAATCAGGAGACTCTATGCCAGGATTGAGACTTTGGAAAAGGAAAATAATATTTTGGCCAATAATAATTCACTAGGATATAATCTTTTCTCACACTCAAAAGATGGAATTATAATATTTGACAGCGAGGAGAAAATAGTCGATGTCAATCCATCATTTATTGAAAGTATAAAAATGGATAAACAGCAGCTCATAGGCAATAGCCTGTATGAAATCGTACCGGAAAATAGGCATTTCAAGCTTGAAAAGCACATAGAGCTTCTGAGGAAGAATAAAAGTGCCAGAGGCATCCTGCCGGTATATACTGGCAGAAGTATTATTGAGTTTGATTTTACTGCCAGCATCCTAAATGATAGCGGCCTTTATATGTGTTTATTACGTGATGTAACGAGCAAGAGGCTCCTTGAGCGGAAAGTAAAAAAGAATGAAGAGCTTTATGCTGACTTATTTATCGAAGCACTTGATGGAATTATTTTTTGGGGTGGCGGCGGTGAAATCATCGATGCGAATGAAGCCGCTTGCCGAATATTTGAATGTACCCATGATGAGCTTCTCAATAAAAAGATAAAAGATTTTGTTTATGAAAAATCGGAAAGGTACAAAAGCATTGTAAAAGAGATGTTCGTTAAAGGAAGTATACGGGATGAGCTTGTTTTTCTGATGCCCAATGGCCAGTTTAAATCATTGGAGTTTACAGTGAAATTAAACTCCGTTGAAGGCTACCATATGACAATCTTCAGAAATGTAAGTGAGCGTCATGCCATGGAGAAAAGCTTAAGGGAAAGCGAACAAAAATTTCGCATGATATTTGAAGGAGCACTTGAAGGTATTCTTCTCTGGAACGATCAGTTTCAAATAGTTGATATTAATCAATCGGGCCAGAGAATGCTGCAGATGAAAAAGGATGATCTTATCGGAGCGTCACTTCATAGTATTTTGAATGACTGCAATATAACCGATGATGAATTAAAAGAGCAATTAAGAAACATACACACAGATGGCCAATCTGACGGGAATCTTTCCATTACTTTAAAATCAGGCAGAAAGAAATTCTTTGAGTTTTCCAACAAGCATAATATTTTTTCTAATATCAGTATGAGTACATTTAAAGATATAACTGAGAAGCTGGAAATGGAAGAACAGCTTCGGAAATCAGATACCTTGAATGTTATTGGAGAATTGGCTGCAGGGATTGCACATGAAATAAGAAATCCAATGACGGCTCTTAAAGGGTTTATACAGCTGTTGGAGAGCAGTGTAAAAGAAGATCATACGATGTATTTCAATGTAATCACCACTGAGCTCAGCAGGATTGATTCCATTATTAATGAATTTCTCATTCTCGCTAAGCCTCAAGCTGTCAAATTTATAGAAAAAGACATTTCACAAATCATGAAAGAAACAGTCGATCTCCTTAGTGCACAGGCTGTGCTTCATAATGTTCAATTCAGAACTTATTATGAACAAAATTTGCCCAAGGTTTTCTGCGAAACCAATCAAATGAAAAAGGTCTTTATCAACATCATTAAAAATGCAATTGAAGTCATGCCTAAAGGCGGTTATATTACCGTATCCGTTCAAAAGGGCCCTGGTCATAAAGTTCACATTACCATAAGGGATGAAGGAACAGGAATTCCTGCGCATAAAATAAAAAAGCTTGGTGAGCCTTTCTATACTACAAAAGAAAGAGGCACTGGACTTGGTTTAATGGTTACATATAAAATTATAGAAGAGCACAAGGGAACAATTGAAGTGGAAAGCAAATTGGGAAAAGGAACTGTTTTCCACATCTATTTGCCCTTATTATAAAGGCGGGAATTAATATGACAGGCAGAGTTTATTCTAAAAAAATGACACCGGTCGGAGATATTTACATCGTAGCAGAAAATGGAATTCTTTCGGCTATATACATGGGGGAAGATGATTTTATGGAAGGGGAAGAGGTATCATCATTGCAATTTGATCCTTCTAATACTTTAATCAGAAAGTGTACTCTCCAGCTTGAGGAATACTTTGACGGACATAGGAAGGAATTTGATATCCCTATAGAGCCCAATGGAACGGATTTTCAAAAAGCAGTATGGAAAGAGCTTTGCCTCATTCCATTTGGCGAAACAAGAAGCTATCAGGAAATCGCTGCCGGGATAGGGAAAGATAAAGCTGTGAGGGCCATTGGACAGGCAAACAAGGCCAATCGCCTTCCAATCATTATTCCTTGCCATCGTGTTATCGGCAAAAATAAATCTTTAACTGGCTATGCGGGAAGCAGGACAGAAATTAAAGAAATTTTATTATCCCTTGAAGGAGCCCATTATGCTAAATAGTTATCAAAATCACCCTTTCAAGGTGATTTTTTTGGTTTATTTAAATTCTATTGACGAAATGAACTAAATTCGATTACTATCTAATTAGATAAAAATCGAAATGGGGTACTTTACTTATGCAATTAAATCGTTTAGTAGCATTTTATAAGACAATGGGAGACCCTACCAGAATCCGGATTGTATTTCTCCTTGCCAAAGGGCCGCTGCATGGCCAGGCTATAGCCGGAAAGCTCGGCTTAACCCCGCCTACTATCACGCATCACCTGAATAAACTGCGGGAAATAAACCTTGTTTATCAAAGAAGAGATAAAAATACTGTGTATTTTTATCTAAATGAATCCGTATTGAAACACCAATCAGGGGTTCTTGCAAAATTGGCAGACAAAGAGGAGGTTAAAAAAATGGAGGAACAAAATTCAGAAAACCAGAAGGTTATTGAAAATTTCTTTACCAGGGATGGAAAACTGAAGAATATTCCTGCCCAGAGAAAGAAGAAACTCATGGTTTTTGAACATTTAATTAAAGGCTTGAAAATGGGTAAAAAATATGAAGAAAAAGAGCTTAACGAATACATCAAACAGTTTCATGAAGATTATGCAACTATACGCAGAGAATTCATAATCAACCATTATATGTACCGCGAGAATGGGATTTACGAATTAAACCCTCCAGAAATGTGGGCAAAAATAGAAGGATAAGCAGGGGCCCTGACAGGGCCCTCTGCAACATTTTCAGCGGTAAAAATCCGTTTTGCGGTCATCAAAAATCGGAATTAAGCCGCGGACTTCCTTCACTTTATCCAGGTCAATTTCAGCATGCAGAATTTCTTCAGTTTCAGTGCCTTCAGCAAGCACATCCCCCCATGGATCAATAATCATTGAATGACCTGCAAAGACATTAGCAGGATCAGAGCCGGAACGGTTGCAGGCAATGACATAGCACTGGTTTTCAATAGCACGTGCAATTAATAGCGCACGCCAATGAGCAAGCCGTGCCAATGGCCATTGTGCTACTACAAATATTGCTTCTGCACCATCCGCTGTATGGGTACGCAGCCATTCAGGAAAACGGATATCATAACAAATCATTCCTGCAAACTTCCTGTTGGCCAGGGAAAATCCTCCCCTTGCTGCCCCTCCTTTCAAATAGAGGTGCTCATTCATAAGCTTGAATAAGTGCAGCTTGCTGTATTCATGCAAAAGCTCACCATTATGGTCTACAATCAGCAGAGTATTGTAAATGCCATCAGTTGTTTTTTTGGCTACAGAACCGCCAATCAGGTAAACCTTATTTTTTTTTGCAATTTCTTTCAAAAATGCCAGTGAAAAAGCAGCATCCGGATCTGCTATTTCATCCAATCTGGTCAAATCATAGCCTGTCGTCCAAAGTTCAGGTAGTACTAAAACGTCTGGATCAGATTTAAGAGCTTTATTAATCATGGCTTCGGCCGCAATAAAATTCTTCTCTGGTTTTCCAAATGCAATATCCATTTGCAAACAAGCAATCCTTAATTTCACTTTACTCCCCCACAATCATCTTTTCCTTATGTTATGATTAGTCCGATAGATAAAAACTTTCTAAATTTTACTTTACAACTTACCATTTACGTTATATCATTTGGGACTATATTTTCAATCCTTTTTTTAAGCAGGTGAACAATTTGATTAATTATCCGCAATCTGAACTTTTAAAAAGTCTTCCTAAACAGTTTTTTGCTTCTTTGACTGCGAAGGTGGGAAAAAAACTTGAACAGGGCTATGATGTCATCAATTTGGGACAGGGAAATCCAGATCTGCCAACCCCGGATCATATTGTCAAAAGTCTTCAACGTGCAGCCGATAACCCTCAAAACCATAAGTACTCTCCTTTTCAGGGTTACCCGTATTTAAAAAAGGCAGCAGCTGACTTTTATAAAAGGGAATATGGTGTAGAATTAGACCCCGATACTGAAATAGCCATTCTTTTTGGAGGCAAAGCAGGGCTTGTTGAAATCCCCCAATGTCTTTTAAACCCTGGGGACAGGATATTGGTTCCAGACCCGGGATATCCTGATTATTGGTCAGGAGTTGCGCTGGCTAAAGCAGAAATGGTGACAATGCCTCTGAGGGAAGAAAATAACTTTTTGCCAGTATATAGTGACTTGCCGGCTGAGGAGCTTAAAGCAGCCAAGTTGATGTTTCTTAATTATCCAAATAACCCTACTGGAGCAATCGCAAACAAAGAATTTTTCCAGGAAACAGTTGAATTAAGCCGAAGGCATGAGATATGCGTAGTCCATGACTTTGCATATGGAGGAATTGGATTCGACGGAAAAAACCCTGTCAGTTTTCTTCAGGCAGAAGGAGCAAAAGAGGTTGGAATTGAAATTTATACTCTATCAAAGACCTTTAATATGGCTGGCTGGAGAGTAGGGTTTGCCGCTGGAAATGCAAGCGTTATCGCAGCATTGAACCTGATGCAGGATCATCTTTACGTCAGCTTGTTTGGAGCTGTTCAGGAAGCTGCAGCAGCTGCTCTGTCAGGCTCTCAGGATTGTGTAAAAGAGTTGAATTCGATCTACGAGTCCAGACGGAATACCCTCATTTCCGGTCTCAGGGAAATTGGGTGGGATGTACAAGCGCCAAAAGGCTCCTTTTTTGCATGGCTAAAGGTTCCTGAATCATTTACATCTGAAGAGTTTTCTGAGTATCTCCTTGAAAAAGCGCATATTGCAGTGGCACCCGGAAACGGCTTTGGCCCCTTTGGAGAAGGATTTGTAAGAGTCGGGTTGCTGACATCTGAAGAAAGACTTAGAGAAGCGGTGGAGCGAATACAAAAATTAAGCTTGTTTTAATTTTTTCAAAAATTCAATTGACAAAAGTATATAGCACTGTCATAATTTTAATTAAATTTCTAAATTAACTGAATACTCGATTTCGTTTTCTTATCAAGAGCAGGCGGAGGGACTAGCCCTATGAAGCCCGGCAACCGACTTAACAAAAGCACGGTGCTAAATCTTGCAGCTAATAGCTGAAAGATAAGGAGATGTTAGATTGTTATGCTAACCTCTTCTTATTTGAAGAGGTTTTTTTATTTTTTCCATTCTTTGAAATTGAAAGGAAGAAGATTAATGAGTGAGATTATTGCAGCGTATCTGATACATGATGAAAAACATAATCCCGAGAAAAAAGCAGAGGAGATTGCTTTAGGATTAACGGTGGGATCATGGACCCATTTGCCCGTGCTTGAAAAGCTTCAGCTGGAGAAGCATAAAGGCAGGGTCGTTTCTGTTGAAAGAGCGACAAAAAATACAGGAAGCAAGGAAACAGCTGCGATCATTAAGATCGCCTATCCTGCTGTTAATTTTAGTCCTGATTTACCGGCAATATTAACAACCGTTTTTGGAAAACTGTCATTGGACGGAAAGATAAAACTGCTGGATTTAGAGTTTTCCAATGAACTTAAAAGCTTTTTTCCAGGACCTCGATTTGGAATTGAAGGACTGAGAGAGAAATTAAATGTGTATGACAGACCTCTTTTGATGAGCATCTTCAAAGGAGTGCTCGGCAAAGATATGGATTTTTTGACTTCACAGCTAAGAGAACAGGCCTATGGGGGCATTGATCTTGTAAAAGATGACGAAATTTTATTTGAAAACAGCCTTACACCGTTTGAAGCCCGGATAGCAGAAGGAAAAAAGGTGTTAAGGCAAGTTTACGAGGAAACGGGCCATCAAACCCTTTATGCTGTGAATTTAACAGGCAGAACATTTGAATTAAAAGACAAGGCAAGGAAGGCAGCAAGTCTTGGTGCAGATCTTCTGCTGTTCAATGTATTTTCTTATGGACTCGATGTTTTGCAGTCCTTAAGAGAAGATAATGAAATTGAATTGCCTATCATGGCACATCCTGCAGTTAGCGGAGCTCTTTCAGCTTCAAGCCTTTATGGAATCTCTTATCCTTTACTTTTGGGCAAGCTGCTCAGATATTCGGGTGCTGACTTATCTTTATTCCCATCTCCTTATGGGTCTGTTGCTCTTGAAAAGACACAGGCATTATCCATTGCTGATAACCTGAATGCGGAAGATTCCTTCAAAAGATCTTTTCCGGTACCCTCAGCCGGCATTCATCCGGGTTTAGTGCCTTTGCTTTTCGAAGACTTCGGAATAGACAGTGTAATCAATGCCGGAGGCGGGATACACGGGCATCCAGATGGGGCAAGAGGAGGCGGTTTGGCATTCCGCCAGGCGATTGATTTGACTTTAAAGGGAGTTTCTTTGGCTGATGCTCCTTCAGACTTCACCGAATTAAAAAGCGCGATCGATTTGTGGGGATCAAAAGAGGCGGCTGTTAAGAATGGCTAAAATAGGGGTATTTTGCGACTTTGATGGAACTATTACCGAAAGTGATAACATCATCAATATTATGAAACATTTTGCTCCTCCCCAATGGGAAGGAATAAAAAATCAAGTTCTGAATCAGGAGATTTCTATTAAAGAGGGAGTAGGAAAGATGTTTTCCCTTCTCCCTAGCAATTTGAAAGGAGATCTCACAGATTTCATCCTGGAAAATGCAAAAATAAGAGATGGGTTTCAGCTTTTTGCCGATTACCTGGCACAAGAAAATATACCGCTTTATATAGTAAGCGGGGGGATAGATTTTTTTGTGACTCCTGTACTGGAGAAATATGGACCCTTTAAAGCAGTGTTCTGCAATAGTTCTGATTTTAGCGGCGATAAAATAAAAATCTTATGGCCCCACAGCTGTGATGAAAAATGTGAAAATAATTGCGGATGCTGCAAGCCCTCCATTATGAGGAGGCTGGAGGATGAGGACACGTTAAAAGTCGTTATCGGAGATTCAGTAACTGACCTTGAGGCTGCAAAACAGGCGGACTTTGTCATAGCAAGAGATCTGCTCCTGGAGAAAAGCAAAGAGATGAACCTTAATCACAATTCATTTGAAACGTTCTATGATTGCATAGAAGTTATAAAAAAATTAAATGAGGTGAGAGTATGAGCACACTTGAGGAAAAATGGAATGAGCTCGCCGATATTAAAGACGAGCTCGCAGCAAGGGACTGGTTTATGGGGACGAGCGGAAATCTGGCCATTAAGGTCAGTTCAAATCCGCTTCAATTCCTTGTAACTGCAAGCGGAAAGGATAAAAGAAAACGCACTTCCGAAGACTTCCTGCTAGTGGATGAATTTGGCCGTCCGGTGGAAGAAACTCATTTAAAGCCATCCGCTGAAACACTTCTGCATACGGAAATATACAGTAAAACAAAAGCTGAATGCAGTCTTCATGTACATACAATCGATAATAATGTTATCTCAGAAATATATGGAGATCAGGAGGCAGTAACATTTCAGGGGCAAGAGCTCATTAAAGCATTTAATAAATGGGAGGAGGATGCTGTCCTTAGAATTCCGATTATTCCAAATTATGCGCATATTCCTGCGCTGGCAAATTGTTTCTCTTCCCATGTACATGAAGATTCAGGTGCAATTTTAATTAGAAATCACGGAATTACTGTTTGGGGCAAAACCTCTTTTGAGGCTAAAAAGATCCTTGAAGCTTCAGAGTTTCTGTTCCGCTATCAGCTAAGGCTTCTGGAGCACAGACCCAATCAGCTATCCAGAGTTGTGTAAGGCACAAGATGCAGATTTAAATAAGAAAGATAACAGTAGAGAGGATTGATTAGCATGGCATATATCGTACTGAAAAATTCAAAAAAAGAAATCAGGAATCAGGAAGAAGTTGCTTCTTTTCTGGAAAAACAGGGGGTTATCTATGAGCAATGGGAAATAGATAAATTGCCAGAAAACCTTCAGGAGAAATATTTGCTTTCTGATGATGAAAAACAAAAAATACTTGAGACATTTGCTGCAGAAATTAAGGATATTTCAGAAAGAAGAGGATACATGGCCCAGGATGTCATTTCTCTTTCGGAAAATACGCCGAATTTGGAACAGCTCCTTCAGAATTTTCAGCAGGAACACCATCATACAGACGATGAGGTAAGGTTTATTGTCAGTGGCCACGGAGTTTTTATTATACAAGGAAAAGATGGGGAATTTTTTGAGGTATACTTAAAACCCGGCGATTTAATTTCCGTGCCTGAAAATATCCGTCATTATTTCACTTTGCAGGATGACAGAAAGGTGGTAGCCATCAGAATTTTTGTATCTTCAGAAGGATGGGTGCCAATTTATGAGGAAAAGGAAGTTCATCAATAATACGTTGACCCATTGCTCCGGCATTGGGTTTTTTATTTTTCCACTATAGTAGTTGGATATTTTTTACAACCCTAACTTGCAAAAATTTTATCAAATACTGTTGATTCCTCATGTTTTAAGCAGCAGAAGTGTGTCGAAACCGTGTGAAGCCAAAGTGAAATTTGTGTCGATTAAAATAACTTTGGAAAAAGATTGTCTAATATTGCGAATCTATTTACATTTATAGAAATTCTTGTAATAATGCTTCAAGTAGACACATTAATATTGGATAAAAGGGATAGGATTAGGAGGAAAAAAGTTGCGCAATAAAAGAATACAGCTGCTGACTGAAATCCAGCAAAAAAGGGAAAAAATGATAGAAACGGCCAGGGAAAAGGGGATGGCTAGCCAGGAAACGGTTCTCTGCAGCCAGGAACTCGATCAATTGATTTTTGAATATCAATGCGCCATAAAACGGGAGAAGGAACAAAGAAATAGAATGAGAGTTTCATTCAGACAAATGATTCTATCCCTTAAGAAAGCAGTTGTATAATTATAATAACAAAGGATATTTAATGAGTATATAGAGGTAATCAAAAAGAATCCGTGG
>NZ_JCAXER010000045.1:0-24484 GCF_059758675.1 Cytobacillus sp. GQ23 | reverse complement strand
CGCACCCGTTACGATTCCCTTTTTCATGTTCATTTTGTGTATTGACCCCCTTATAATTTCTAATTTTCATTATATTCAATATAAATTAACCAGCAAATCTTTGTTATTCGACACACTCCTGTGCAGAATAAGCAAAAGACACAACATAAAACTCATGTTATTAATATTAAATTCCATATATTCACACCAATTTAGGTATATTAGCACTATATACAACAATACCCTTATATTTTTCAATTTCCTCAATGTCGAAAAGATAAGTGTTTTGTCCTAAAACATAAAAAACCGCATCGTGATCGATACGGTTAAAATGAGATGATTCTTTCAAATGATTTTCTTGCATCTTCGTAACCTTGAAGATACAACTTTTCCAGTTTTTGAGGATTTCGTTCCATCCTTCCCACTGTTAATGGTTCCTGCGGCTGGACGACAAGGACTGTCCCCTTCTTTTCTTCCTCTTCTACATAGCGCAGGGTCTCGTTATAGGTTCGATACCGATTTGCCAGTGCTTTCTGCAGCCCTGTGTAATGCGGGTATTTCCTTTTTACCATAAAAGCAAATTTCGAAGGTCTCTTTGAGTATCCCCTGTTTCTTGTTAAAATCACTATATTTTTTTTGAAACCATCCTGCTGTGCTTTTTTGATTGGTATTGGATCACTGATCCCTCCATCCAGGAGGACCTTGTTTTTATAATCTACCTCAGGAGCAATAAATGGAAGGGAACTGGATGCTTTTAAAACCTGGAGCATATCTTTCCCATAGTCTTGTTTACTAAAATAGACAGGTTTGCCTGTATGGCAATCTGTTGTTCCAATTATAAATTCAGACTGGTTATTATAAAACACTTCGTAATGATATGGGACAAGTTTATTCGGTATTTCATCAAAAATAAAATCCATTCCGAAAAACTGACGCGATTTAAAGTAATTGCGCCATGAGATATATCTGGGATCTGTTACATAATCCACATTAACAATTCTATTCCTGCCCTTTTGTTTGGACAAATAAGAGGCTGCATTACATGCCCCTGCAGAAACACCGATAACATAAGGAAAGCTAAGATCCTGTTCAAGAAAATATTCGAGAACCCCGGCTGTATATACTCCCCGCATTCCTCCCCCTTCAAGCACAAGACCCGTTTCACTAATCACCCTGCATCTTCCTTTCCGTCTTTTAAAGCTATACTACCAAAATATCAGCCTCTCAAATACAAATTTGCCCAAAAGGAAGGAACTTGCATGAATTCATGCAAGTTCCCTTCGTTTAAAAATCGCAATCGATGCAAACATCGAAAATATAATGATAATGACAGATACAATGATACTCGGCAATAATTCATCGGGGAAATGACCGCCTATGACAAAGGAATTTGTATAAGCAAAAAGCAGGGCCGGACTCCACTCCAGCACGTGAGAAAGCGAATTGCTTACAAGAGTTAAAATGACTATTGCCCCAATAGTAAAAAATCCAACCGCTCCAGGCGATTTAATAAAAGTGTTGAAGAGAATTACTATAGTGATAATAAGGGTAAGCCAAATGCCATAAACAAAAAAGGATTGCAGAAAATCGGAAAAAGGAATAAATTCAAATAATACGCCCACATAGTACCAGGAGAGGAAGTAACCTAAAAAATATGATAACCATATTAGGATCATTAAACTGGCCCACTTAGCTGTTACAAACCCGGTGTATGACACAGGCTTTACAAGGATTAGCCCTGCAACACCGCTTTTCCTTTCACCGGCAATGGTTCCCATTGCAATGAAAACAATAATTAGCACACCAAGCGTATTATACTGGCTGAGAGCAGCAGCAAGTGCTTCACCTGCTGAAGGAACAGGAAGCTCGATAACTGCCCCTTCAGGCAGCCCGCCAATTGAATCAATGATTTGAGGCAAATAGTATAAGGTCAGAGGCTCTTTTACAGCTATTAAAATAAAAGTCAGCGGCACCCACACCCATTTGAAGTTTCTGGCAAGCTCCAGCATTTCTTTTTTTAATAAAGTCACCCATTGCTTCATTTCTTCACCACCTTCATGAAAACATCTTCAAGGCTCGTTCTGCTGATTTCAAACTTAACCAGTGGCCATTTCCGATTGGTTATTTCAAATAAAAATAAAGCCCTTGCTTCTTCAATATCCTTTACACAAAAGCTTGCACGATCTCCGTCCAATTCCATTGAAGATACTTGCGGAAGCAGTGACAGTTCTTCAGCATATTCCCGGGCATCTTCTTTAAAAACCAAGTCAATCTTGGCTTGCTGATGTTTGGTTCTAAGGTCTGTCAATGTTCCAGACTCAACCAGTTCACCATCATGGAGGAATAAAATTTCATCGCATATTTCTTCTGCATCGTTTAGAATATGGGTGGAAAACAGGATTGCAGTTTCTTTTTTCAGCCTGTTCAACAGCTCCAGCACTTCCCTGCGCCCAAAAGGATCAAGGGCAGAAACCGGTTCATCGAGCATGACTAGCTTAGGGCGGTGAATAATCGCCTGAGCGATGCCAAGACGCTGCTTCATTCCTCCCGAGTATTTTCCAATCCGGCGGTTTTTAGCTTCGGATATACCGGTAAGTTCAAGAAGGTCCGCTGCTCTGGCTTTGGCTTCTGCTTTGGAAAGGCCCGCAAGCTGACCCGCGTATTCAAGAAATTCTTTTCCTGTCATCCAGTCATAAAAAACAGGGAATTGAGGAAGATAGCCTATTAATCTGCGAAAATCCGATTTTTCTCCCCCTTCATACACGATCGAACCGGAATCGGGCTTCATCAGACCTGCAAGCATATTTAGTGAAGTTGTTTTTCCTGCTCCATTTGCTCCAAGGAGGGCAATACACTTTCCTTCCGATAATTGGAAGTCCAGGCCTTTTATGACTTCCTGATTTCTGAACCGCTTTTTAAGATTTGTTACCCTAACAACCGGCATAGTCAGCTTCTCCTTCCGAAAATAAAGTAAATGATAGGCCCAATCAGATTAATAAATAAAATGACGAGAGCCCATACCCACTTTGGTCCATTTGCTTTTTCTATTTTTATCAGGTCTATGATGGCAACCGCCATTATAATAAGCTGAATGAAGACAATCGGAGCAAAAATTGCCCAATTAATACTTTCAAATAATTCCATTATGATGTCCTCCTTAAGTGTTTTGTCATTCATATGACGTTCAAGTGCATAAATCGTTCAGTTATTTTTTCAAATAAAAAAACACTCCAGTAAAGGGGTGCTTCAAAAGTTAATTGACGGCTTAATCCGTTTCTTTTTCATAAACAGCCATCATCTGTTTGATTTCGTTTGTTAACTGATCAAGGAGTGAGGATGGTGAAAGCACTTTAGCCTGGCTGCCCCAGTTAAGAAGCCATTTGACAAGCCCATCTCTCACTTAAAGCATTGAGCTATATCGTCGAGCGTATATTCGTTTTCTTAATCGGTCTGCTCCCTCAAAACTTCCATTAGATTGAGCATGCGCTGTTTATCGAGTCTATTCATTACATCATCCCATCCCCTTATAATTATCCATTATAAAGAGCCCAGCGGCAACAGCCCTGGACTCTGTTTTTGGCATCCAGCCCCAGCGCCTCCCCTTCATGGTCACAAGCAGGTCCGCCCAGAAAAGCAATGACACCTTTCGGTACAAACCGACTTGCGCTTGAGGCACAAAGGACAAGGAAGGCTTCGTCAGCTTAACATAGCACCACCACAGCTTTTGGGAAGACGTACGTTCCTCTGTAACCAGGGGGCTTCTGCTAACGCATTACTTTATTAGCCTAAAAACTAAAGGTATTCTGTATTCCTTCCCTTCATATGCCTTAACTGCAGCTACTATCGTAAAGATAAACACAAGAATCCCCACGATCCAAATCGTAATGATTCCAATTAATACGATCATTAACACTACGCTGATTGCACTGTAAATCGAATAGGAAATTAAAAAATTAAAATATTCCTTTCCATGGTAATCTACAAACTCCGAGTCATTCTTTTTCAAAAGCCAAATGATCAGCGGTCCGATAAAAATGGTAAAGAAGCTGGTCACATAGATAGCGGCTGCTATAAGCCTTTCATCATTGGAAGGCATCTTATAGTCATTCATTGTGTTTCCTCCTAAATTTCTTCAATATAATTGGATGATTCTTTTATATTATTTACGATATTCATTCAAAAAGGTTTCATGTATTTTTATTTTCCAATCCCCCTGCAGCTCAATTTCCTGTTCTCGATTAGGACAACTTGAATACACATGTTAAAGACAGGCATTGCGCATAGCTTTGCCTATTCTTATACCTGCCTAGGAAGGTGATATACACATGATGTCAAAGCTGGAGGCTTTCATTCTGGGAATCATCCAGGGGCTTACCGAGTTCCTGCCTATTTCCAGTACAGGGCATTTATATTTGGGGAGACATCTTTTCGGGCTTGATGAAGCTGGCCTTTTCCTTGATACAATGCTGCATATAGGAACTTTACTGGCCGTTCTTGTCGTTTACAAAAATGAATTGCTTCAAATAGTAAAGAATCCATTCTGCAAGCTATCGATGCTGCTGATTATAGGGACGATTCCAGCTGTCATTGTCGGACTGCTTCTGAGTGACATGTTCGATTCAATTTCTAAATCCGGAGTTACTATAGGCTGGGAGTTTCTATTTACAGGGTTTATCCTCTGGATTGCTGATAGTGTTAAAAAAGGCGCAAAAAAGATGGACAGCATTAGCTACGGAGATGCCTTATTTATTGGGACTTTCCAGGCAGCTGCCATTTTTCCGGCAGTCTCCAGATCCGGCTTAACAATTGCAGCAGGTCTCTTTAGAAAGCTTGACAGGGAAACAGCTGCCTATTTTTCCTTCCTGCTCTCCATTCCAGCCATCGCGGGCGGCATTGTCATGCAATTTGGCGAACTGTTATCAGGCCACACAGAAGCCATAACCCTTAGCAGCATGTTAATGGCGACATTGTCATCGGCTATATTCGGCTATGCAGCAGTCGTTTGGATGATTAACTTTCTAAAACGGAAATCATTGAAGATATTTGCTGTATACGTTTGGATTTTAGGGTTCTCCATAATCTTTCTGCAAATGACCGGGATTTTTTAATTTCTAAGGGGCGATATCAAAATGGAAGGAATCATTTCGAGCATTTTTGAAATACTTTCCCAGCTGGGTTATGCCGGCATAGCACTTGGCTTAATGGTTGAGATAATACCAAGCGAGATAGTCCTAAGTTATGGCGGCTTCTTAGTCAGCACCGGTGATATCCATTTTACAGGGGCACTGCTTGCAGGAATTGCAGGGGGAACATTTGCCCAGCTGTTTCTATACTGGCTGGGGGCATATGGCGGAAGGCCAGTTCTTGATAAATACGGGAAATACTTGCTGATTCAGAAAAAGCATTTGGATGCATCAGAGAAATGGTTCGAAAAGTATGGAACAGGAGTCATCTTTACAGCCCGATTTATTCCAGTCATCCGGCACGCCATATCAATCCCTGCCGGAATAGCCAAAATGCCGTTATCCATTTTTACAATCTATACAATTGCAGCCATGGTGCCTTGGACGGTTCTCTTTTTATTATTGGGAATGGAGCTGGGTGACCACTGGAGAGACATCAAGGAATATGCAAAACCACTTATATTGCCGATCATAATCATCGCTTTGAGTTCCGGGATGTTCTATTTTTTATATAAGAAGCGGAAAAGTTAAATCAGTATATCCACCAAAAGTGTAGAATTCTAATTTTACACTTTTTTATTGGCTCATTTTTTAGAAATTGTGTTTTTCCCCTAATAATGTTGTGTGTTAATTTCCGCTCAAGACTGACAGTAACTCCGAAAGTAGCTTTTTAATTTTTTCAATTTAAAAACTGTTCACACTCCCTTTCCATTTTTGTAAAATAAAGCAAATATCTAGAATCAAAGGAAGATATTATTTATGAAAATTCTATTAAAAAATGCACTCATTTATCCTGTCACATCCCCCACCTTCCATGGGGATTTAATAGTTGAAAAAGGAAAAATCCTAAAAACAGGCAAGAACTTAAAGTCTGATTCAAATGTAAAAATTATTGACTGCCACAGCCACCACCTGCTTCCCGGTTTCATTGATGTCCATACCCATTTGGGTCTATATGATGAAGGCACAGGCTGGGCAGGCAACGATGCCAATGAAACAATTGAACCTTTAAGCCCTCATATCCGGGCGATGGATGGAGTATACCCTTTAGATCCCGCTTTTGCTGATGCAGTGAAGTACGGCATAACAACTGCCCACATCATGCCGGGAAGTGCTAATGTTATTGGAGGAACAACTTCTGTTATTAAGACTTCAGGGAAAAATATTAGCAAGATGATTATTCAGGAAACAGCAGGGCTTAAGATTGCCCTTGGTGAAAATCCAAAACGGATTCACAGTCATGGCAACAAGGATTCCATTACAAGAATGGGGATAATGGGGATGCTGAGGGAAGCCTTTTATGAGGCTTTACAATGTGATAATCCTGACTCTTTAAGATTTGCACCGCTTGTTAAAGCACTTAAAAGAGAAATTCCTGTAAGAATACATGCACACAGGGCCGATGATATCATTTCTGCCATCCGCTTTGCAGAAGAATTCAATCTCGACCTTCGAATCGAACATTGTACAGAAGGCCATTTAATTGCGGACGAATTAGAAGGGTTGAATTTAAAGGTCTCAGTGGGCCCTACTCTGACAAGAAGATCGAAGGTTGAATTGAAAAACAAAACCTGGAAAACGTATCAGCAGCTGACCGAGCATGGAGTGGAAGTCTCCATCACTACAGATCATCCATACACCCCTGTACAATATTTAAATATGTGTGCAGCTATTGCAGTCCGGGAAGGTCTTTCCGAGCAAAAAGCCTTAGAAGGAATCACCATTCTGCCGGCAAGAAACCTAAGAATTGATCATCAGCTGGGAAGCATCGAGGAAGGAAAAGACGCTGATTTAGTTTTATGGAATCATCACCCATTCCACTTTCTTGCCAAGCCAAAATGGACCATGATAGGCGGCCATTTTGTGTACAGAGAATCGTAGAATATTGTCGAATATCGCTGGTGTTTTTTGGCTTTAAATCGTAAAAAAAATAATTAAAAAACCTATTTCCTTTTTGAATTTTTTTTAGTATTATACCTAAAGTGAAGTGAAAATTTTTGCTTCTTTAGGATTACAATCAAATATCGGAAACGATAGAATAGGGAAGGCAAATGGTGCGCCACCAGTTATCTGGTTCTAGTGGGTTCGATTCCCACCCCGAAATTTTTTAGCAGCATAATAAAAAATTTCGAGGGTGGACCGAAGGCTCTATTTGGCATGGAGTAGGACTGCCCTCAATTGGAGGGATAACCTATGCTCAAGAAACGTGATCTTCACGACTGCCATGCTTTATTTGATTTGATGACGCACCCTGATGTCTTCCCTTTTGTTCGCCAAAAAGCCAATTGTTATGATGAATTTATTTTTGTTACAAAGCAGACAATCGAATCCGAAGAGCGCGGTGAATTGATTTCACGAACAATTCTTGATGAATGGGGCGCTCCGATTGGGACGATTAATTTGTATGACATCCAGGACAATGCCGGCTTCCTCGGCACATGGCTTGGTAAGCCTTATCATGGCAAGGGGTATAACAAGTTAGCAAAAGATGCTTTCTTTGAAGAGCTCTTTTTCGAAACTGGCATTGAAACGATCTTTATGCGGATCCGCAAGGAAAATATCCGTTCGCAAAAAGCTGCAGAAAAACTTCCTTATGTCATTCTTGCAAATGAAACAAGAAAGCCTGTTTATGATCAGCTGAATGCTAATGGTGATATTTATAATTTATATGAGATCCCAAAAGATTTATATACTCTTCATGTGATGCGCCATGGAGCAGCAGCCCAAGAATCGTCCCAATTACTGGAGGCTTAACAGAAAGTGCATGCATCTTGCCCACCCACGGCACCTCAATGGAACTGGCTGCAGGAGCTGGATACTGACGAAGTAAAAATTTTGAATTCTATAATAAATACGCAAAGCACTTGCATTCAAGCAGGTGCTTTTTTTCAATTGATAAGATTTGATTCCGGTTCATCTGTTTTTTCTCTGATTCCATGCTGTGCCAGCAATTCTTCCAGTTCTTCGTTAGTAAGGGTTTCAAAACGCCCGTCTTTGAATGAAACTTGAGTTTGATTCGGATTTATCCTATTTGTATTAAAACTCATGGTTATGCCTCCTTCAAGCCGTGTATAAATTGGCTGTCTTTAACTTCTATACTCGCCTATGGAAGGATTTTTATTCCTTATTATACAAAAGTTCACATAATTGAAAAATATCGTCCTGCAATATGCAGGATACAAGCCGGGAATGCGCCCCATCTCTTTCAATATGATATAATTCTTTACACTTTAAAGAAAGAGGAAATAATACATGAATCAAACGTATAGCAAAAAACAAAAGCTGCATATGCTGCTGGTGATTTTAATCCCTATTTTAATAACCCAGCTGGCAATGTACTCCATGACTTTTCTTGATACATTAATGACTGGCCGCTATAATTCTGAGGACCTTGCAGGTGTAGCGATTGGCTCCTCCCTTTGGGTACCTGTGTTCACAGGTCTCAGCGGCATTCTCCTTGCTGTTACACCGATCGTGTCCCATCTCGTGGGAGCAAAGAAACAAAGTGAGGAAGTTTCATTTTCTGTTATTCAGGGTGTTTATCTATCCATCATTATGGCCGTCATTGTATTTGCCGGGGGAGCACTCTCCTTAAATCCAATCTTAAGTGGAATGAATTTGGAAAACAGGGTTCAGGATACAGCTTTTAACTACCTGGCAGCCTTAAGCACAGGGTTGATTCCCCTGTTTGTCTACAATGTTTTGCGTTCATTTATTGATGCTCTTGGAAAGACCAGGGTCAGCATGATCATTACGCTTCTTTCATTGCCGATCAATGCTGTGTTTAACTATATCCTTATTTATGGCGAATTTGGATTCCCGGAACTTGGAGGAGCAGGTGCAGGGTATGCTTCAGCTATTACTTATTGGCTGATCATGCTCATTTCGTTTTATATTATTCATAAACATTCACCATTCTCGACTTATGGAGTTTTCAGGAAAATACATGCTGTTTCTTTCGGCAAATGGAAGGAAATCCTGCTAATCGGGATTCCCATCGGCTTATCTATTTTTTTCGAAACAAGCATTTTCTCAGCAGTGACTTTATTAATGAGCACTTTCGAAACATCTGTTATCGCAGCTCACCAGATTGCCCTAAATTTCGCATCACTTCTTTATATGATTCCTCTCAGCATCTCAATGGCATTAACAATAGTTGTGGGCTTTGAAGCAGGGGCTTCCAGATTCAGGGATGCTAAGGAGTACAGCTGGATTGGTGTCGGCATTGCTGTTTTTATGGCTTTAATTTGTGCAGCTATCCTTCTGGCTTTCCCAAGGGAAGTGGCATCTATTTACACAAAAGACGAAAAAGTATTACAATTAACAGCTGCTTTTCTTGTATATGCTATGTTCTTTCAGCTGTCAGATGCTATTCAGGCACCTGTCCAGGGGGCGCTGCGCGGGTATAAGGACGTAAATGTCACCTTTATGATGTCCCTTATTTCTTATTGGATCATCGGGCTGCCATTTGGCTATTATCTGGCCAATCATACAGACTGGGGAGCATATGGATATTGGATCGGCTTAATTACGGGGCTTGCAGCCGGAGCCATAACTTTAACAGCCCGCCTGATCAATCTGCAAAAGAGGAAATACCCGGCATATATGAAAGCGAAGTAATATAAAAAGGCGGAAGAACACGGTTCTTCTGCCTTTTCATTTTCATTCCTGATAAATTTTGCCGAGAACGTCTTTCCCTCCTGTAACCGGGATTATACTGCCAGTGATAAAGTCGGATTTTTCATCGGTTAAAAAGCTGATTACACGGGCAATATCTTCACCAGTTCCCGGCCTTCCGACTGGTGATGCACTTTCATAAGCACCTGCCGCTTCTTCGATATTTTTTTCCTTCCATTCACCCGTAATATCTCCTGGGCAAACCATATTAGCGGTAATGCCATTCCCGGACTCTTCCAATGCAATCGATTTCGTTAATGACGCAGCACCTGTTTTGGCAGCGGCAAAAGCAGAACGATATACCCATCCTGAAGAATATTCTACGCGATCAAACCCAATCGTTATGATTCTTCCCCATCCAGTTTCCCGCATTTTCGGGATAAACAACTTTGACAAATAAAATACCGCATTTAAATTGCCATTAATCAGGTAATTCCATTGTTCGAAGGTGTAATCCAGCATCTCTTTTCGTTCATGTACGTAAGGTCCGGCATTATGAATGAGGATATCGATGACCGGAAATTCATTTAAAGCAGCTTCAGCCATCATTACACAATCATCCGTTATAGAAATATCTCCCTGCAAAGCAATGTTCCTGGTTCCATATTTGCCGGACAGTTCCCCGCATAATGAGACAGCTTCCTTTTGACTGCTGCGGTAATTAATCACCAGATCAATGCCTTTAGCGGCAAGCATGAACGCGGTTCTTTTTCCGATTCCTGTTGCTCCTCCCGTGATTAAAGCTGCTTTATTTCTCACAAAATTACCCCTCAGTATTTAATAATTTTTATATACTCCAATACCAATATAGTAGTAATTACATTGAATTATTGCAAATAATAAGAAGTTTTTTCCTCTTCTGCCAAAGGCGGAACATTAACGGATAGGCAATTATCTGCATAGAATATATGGCTTAGTGATGAACCATCAGCTTCATTGGCAGTTTTGCAGGAAAGGATGAGAAGGATGTTTCCATGGAACCTTTTTCCATTTAATAAAGATATGAAAAATCCTCCCCATCAAATGAAACCGGAGGATATTGATAAATATGTAAGAAGTATTATGGGGCAGATGTTCCCTCAAAGTATGCATGGGATGAACGGAACTCATGATTTTATGAAAGGTTTTCATACAGCAGCCCCTGGAGCTGGCCAGCCAGGTTCTGAACCGCTGAATGCATCCGTCTTTGAAACTCATGATTACGTTTTTGTAAGATTCCCTGTAAAAAATGATGATTGGTTAAAAGAAATGAAACTTTACCACACATCTAACCAAATGATCATTGAACACATTCCCGGTAAAGACGATAAGCATATCATAACCCTCCCTGCAATTGTCAGGAAAAAAGGATCATCAGCCAGCTGTAAGGAAGGGTATATGGAGATAAAAATTCCTAAAAACATTGACATGCAGTTTTCAGAAATTGATGTAACAGAAATATTATAAAGGGGGGCTCATTTTGGAACTGGAAAAATGGAAAGAGTTAATCAAAATGTCCGCACAATATCAAGATCAGGATTTCTGGGAAAAACTTATCTCACCTGAAGTTTCCAATCATAATAAAAAACTTTCTTTTTCAGGGCTGGAGCAGGAAAAAATCAATCGTTTTCTATCCAGTCAGGACATTTATCCGCGTTGTGATGTATATGAGTATAACGGAAATATCATAATTGAAGCAGAACTCCCCGGTGCATGTAAAAATGACATTAAAGTATCTCTCGTGCAAAATGAACTTATCATTAAAGGAACATGCTCAGCATTTCAGCAGCACTTGCGCTATTTTCTGAAAGAAAGACATAGCAGAGCTTTTGAAAAAGTGCTGACCCTCCCGATGCCTGTTGATAAAAATTCGATAAAATCATCGTTTGAGAATGGGATTCTTTCTATCTCTCTCCCCATCTTATTTGAAGAAGAAGAAAAAATACCTATTAAGGTACAGAGTTGAATAATACCCTTAATCAAGCAGCTTATCATAGCAGTAAAATGGGTTGTCCCGATCCATCCAGATTGTGCCTGTTTTGACATAGCCGTTCTTTTCAAATAATTTTTGAGCCTTTTTATTCAGCGAGTATGTATCTGTTCTCATATACGGAATCCCGTTCTTAACTGCATGTTTTTCAGCAAATTCAATTAATCTGCTCGCTATCCCTTCCCCTCTGATTTCCGGATCTACGGCCAGACGGTGAAAAACGAAGCAAGGCTCATCTTTTCTCCAGGAGGCATTTTTATATTCCTCCGCCTGGATTTGATCGACAGTAATGGTACCTGCGACATTTCCTTCATAGATGGCAGTGTATAGACTGCCTGCTTCCACATCAGACAGAAAAACCTGTTCACGGGGATAAGTACGGTTCCATTGATCATTCCCCTCAGATTCCATAATGCTGACTGTTTTTTGGACAATTTTCATTATCTCCGTTAAATCGTCTTTTGTTCCTTTTCTAATTTCCATTTACATCACCTGTTGTTTTTCATTTTTAACAGCCATTACTAATGTTCCATTGAATGATTGAATACATACATGGACCGGAAGTAAATACTATAATGAAAATTAACTCGGGCGAGTGGCAAAAAATCACAAAAAAAGACAGCCTAAAAGAGGCTGCCTTTATTCATTCAAATATTATTTCCCGATGAACATTTGTGTCCAGTAGTTACCGTCAGCAACATGGCCAACACCAAGGTGAGTAAAGTTGGCATTCATGATGTTTTTACGGTGGCCTTCACTATTCATCCAAGCTTGTACAACTTCTTCAGGAGATTTTTGCCCCATAGCAATATTTTCGCCCGCTGTAGTGTATGAGATGCCGAATTGCTTCATCATATCAAATGGTGAACCGTAAGTTGGGCTGTTATGGTCAAAATATCCTTTTGATTGCATATCACGTGATTTTTCACGAGCTACTTTGCTTAGTTCTTCGTCCAATTTAAGTGCAGGCACTCCTGCTTTCGCACGTTCCTGGTTAGTTAATTCAAGTACTTTTTTCTCGTAAGCACTTACTTCAGAAGATGCAGGTGCAGCTTCTTTTGTTTGTTCTGCAGGTGCTTTTGCTGTTTCTTGTGCTTTTGCCGGCTGCTGTGCTGGAGCTTTTGCTGGCTGCTGTGCTTGTGCTGGTGCTGCCGGTTTTTGCTCTGCTGGTTTTTGTGCTTCCTGTTTATTTACTTGGACATTATCCCAGTTAATATTGTAGTTTTTAAGGTATTTTTGAAGAATATTATTAATTTGCTCCTGGCTTAGGTTACCAGATTGAGAAACTACCATTTTTTTAGCTTGTTCAGGAGTAGGACAATTTGAAGCTGCGTCCGCCTGGTTAGCTCCTGGTGCTGATACTAGTAAAGCTGCTGCCGCTGCTACTGAGTAAATAACTTTCTTATTCATGTATAAAAATCCTCCCTGTGTTTGTTTTCTTTGTTGTGTGGTGCTGTGTGACTTGCACAATCATCATAACACAGGGTTTTTCGTAATATTTATGGACAGATTTTACAAATTCTTGAATCCTGCACAACCGATCGACTTAGAAACTAGTAAAATCAGCTTAGAAATTTTCAGATATCCCTATTTAAAAGGGTTTATGCTTGCTTAAGATGGGTATATAACTTTCTGTCTATTTTTGTCTTTATTGGCAGACGCATTACCCAAATACCATTTATATACTAATAGATCACTATTGACAGGTTTTTAGCCTGATAGTATTCATTACTTTTATTACACTGGTGTAACAAATATGATAGGTATATGTACCCCTTAATGGGTATATATGCCCCCAAAGGAAAAATTCCAGCAGGATTAACCGATCCAAAACAAAAAAAGCAGCCAATGCTGCTTTTTAATGGCTGCCATGATCATTGTCATCCATATCTTCTTCCTGGCTGCCTGATTCTTTTTCAGGTGCACTGGGCTGACCAATAACAAATTCTTTTTTAGGCATATTATGCATTCTTCGTGCCGTTACATGTGAGTATATATAGTAGGTTCCTTCTTCTTCAAAGGTTTTCTTGAGCCGATAAATTCCATGACCAGCATGTTCAACAAGAACTTTTTCATGCTCTGTTGCATTTGCTCTCCAGATTTCAAACTTTACCTCGTCTGCATCTGTGACCTCTTCTTCTCCATATGTAACTTTTGCTTCAAAAACTACAGGTTCATTTGCTTCTGCTTTTTCAGGATTAATCGATAACTCGACATCCAGGAATTGCGGTTCTTCCTCTGTTGTATGATTACCATTGCTGCAGGCTGCCAGGGTAACCATGAGCATTAGCGGGAGCCAGATATTTAGTAGCTTCTTCATCTTAAATCTCCTTTATCCTATCTTATTTCGAACAGCGGCAGCACAATTTTAACCGTTGTTCCTTTATTTAAATCACTTATAACAGTCAGCTCACCATGATGGAGTTTAACCAGCTTTTCTGCAATGGCAAGTCCAAGGCCTGTACCGCCATCAGATCTTGTTCTGCCTTTATTCACTCTATAAAACCTTTGTTTAATCTTGCTTAAATGTTCTTCAGAAATCCCAATCCCTGTATCTTCTATTTCAATCACACATTTATCTTTCTCTTGATATAAACGGATGCTAATACCGCCTTCGTCTGTATAACGAATTGAATTGTCCATAATATTTTGGATAATCTGTTCAACCCTGCCTTCGTCACCGTTAATGATGACTTCGGGATCCAGGCAGTATTGTAAATCCAAATGTTTTTCACGAAGGACATGCTTATATTTTTCAATAGCATCCTCTATTAGCTGCCCCAAAGGCAGCGCCATTTTTTCGAGTTTATATTCGTCAGATTCAAGCTTCGACAAATCAAGCAGATCTCCCACCAAACGTTCCATCCTTTTAGACTCCCTATGCATTAGCTGCAAATATTTTTGTCTGTCTTCCTCAGTTTTTGCCATACCGGACAGAAGTGCTTCACTGTAGCCCTTTACATAGCTGATGGGAGTTCGCAGTTCATGGGAAACGTTTGCGAGAAAATCCTTTTTCTTTTCGTCTTCTTTTTGTATAGATGAAGACATATGATTAAATGCATTTGCCAGCTGGCCAATTTCGTCCTTCGAATCAATATTCAAATGAATATCATAGTGTCCCTTTGAAACATGATCAGCTGCAACTTTCATATCCAATAGAGGCTTTGTCAGCTTTTTAACCAGCATGGTACCTAAAATAATGCTGATGAACGTAAAAATCATCGCAGCAGCCAGCCATAGGTAGGCAAAATCATGGGTAATCTCTGAAATTTTTGCAAGGGGAACATATAAATATATGATACCCTCCAGCCGATTACCATCGAGAAGCGGAATAATAACACCCATTATTTTCCGGTCAAACCTTTTTTCATAGCCCAATTTTTCAACCGCTCTGCCTTTAAGAAGCTCTTCCCGTTCTTTTTCACCTATTAGTGTCTGGTAGTCAATTTCAAACGGCAGACAGGCACTAAGCTCTCTTGGATTGTTAACAATAAAAACCTCTGTTTCTGATTTTGAATTATACCAATCGATTTTTTCCCTTAGACTCTCTGTCAAAGGCCCTCCCTCGTACTCTGACGAGAGGTTTCGCCCTTCAGTCAGCAGGGAATCTCTTACATCTTCCACATATATTTTTTCATAAAATAAATAAGATAAAAAATAGGAATATAAGATCGTAATGATAATCGCTGCTGTCACGGTCAGCCACATTTTTTTTGCCAGGCTATTGGTCAAAAATTTCATTCACATGGCACCTCTAATTTATAGCCTACTCCCCAGACTGTTTGGATATAGTCCCCAACCCCCAGTTTCATTCTCAAGGTTTTTATATGAGTATCCACCGTTCTTAAGCTTCCTGTATAATCTATACCCCATATGTATTCAAGAAGCTGCTCCCGGCTTAATGCCTGGTTTTTATGTTCGTAAAAAAATAGAAGCAATTCATATTCTTTAAGAGTGAGCGTGACCTGCTTCCCCTCTACTGTTACCTTGCGTGCTTTTTTGTCAATTGTGATTTGCCCAATCTGCACAGAATCCAAGTCATCTTTTAATCCGCCAGTTCTTCGGAGTACTGCATTTATTCTGGCAATAAGTTCTCCAGGACTGAATGGCTTGACGATATAGTCATCCCCTCCTAACTGGAGTGCTTTCACTTTATCCCATTCCTCTCCCTTGGCAGAGAGAAATATAATAGGTACATTTGATTTTTTCCTGATCTGAGAACACACTTCAAATCCATCTTCATCCGGCATCATTATATCTAGAATAACCAAGTCTATCATATTATTTCCAAGTATGCCGTATGCCTCAACGCCGCTTTCTGCTAAAAAGCATGTAAATCCTGAATTCCCCAGGTACATCTCAATCAAATGCCCCATATCAGCTTCATCATCAATTATCAGGATATTCAGCATGTCATTCACCACTTTCCCTAATCACTATCTTAAACGGGCCCTCTCCAACCTTAATTTTACTAAGCGTTTTTAAGCTTTTCGGCTCCAGTAAATGTAAATCATTGCTGTCATAACCGGCGACTAGAAGAATATCTTTGGCAATAGCTAATTCAAAGGGATTTGCCCCAACAGAAACTGAGGCAGCTTCCTCCCCGGAATCATTAATTTTGTATAACATATTTGAACCATGGCTTAAGACATATACATGATTTTCTTGTCCTAGGAAATTAACCGGCATCGAAGCAGCTGGAATTTTCTTTTTTAACTTACCGGTATCAGTGTCATACACATGGATATTTTGTTCAATCTCTGCACCTTCTCCATGTCCGCCAATCCATATTTCACCGTTTCTCTCATTAAGCCACGCACCGGATGCTGAAGGATGAATTGTAAATTCTCCGCTTCCTGCTTTTGATTTAAGATCAATAATTCCCAGTTTTTCATGATTAAAGCTAAGGACAAATAACTTATTTTCCGCAGCAGATTCGAGGAGGGTAAGCGGATCTCTTTCCGTCTTGACCTGTTTTTCCTCTTCTCCATTTAGATTAAAGAACCGAATTTTGTTTAAATTTTGATCTGCAAAAGCTATGTCATTAGTATCAAGCATGATGCCATTAACGATACCTTCTCCTGTTTCCCAGCTATCAATCAATTTACCTTCCTTTAAGGAATAAAGATCAGCCGTTTCAAGCTGTTTTCCATATAGCAGGATGGAGTCATTGTCCGGGAGAATCAAAGCGCCTGTATAAGGTTTTTCCATAGCCCACTCTGCTGCCTGCTCTTTTTTTTCCAGGTCCACAAAAGATATGGTCATATCTTTTATATTCACTGTAGCAGCAAAGCTGACATCCTCAGGGATTTCAGGCAGTCTCTTTTCTGAGCAGGAAGAAAGGAGGGCTGTTGTGATCCATAAAAAGACAAGCCAATATATTTTTTTTGACATATCATTTCTCCTAATTACTATCTTAACTTTATCTTACATTAATATTGTGAGATAAATGTGAAAGGATCCTGAAATCTGCAATAAACCTACACATTAAAAAAAGGAGGCATGAACCTCCCTATTTCAACCCTTCCGCTTCATGGATATGCATCTGGATAAGTGCGGCTTTGGATGTGTCATCCATGTCTGAATGAGTAATTCTCTTAACCGCAAGGAAAAATTTTTCATAGACAGACTTACGGACTCTTGGATGTGAATTTTCATCCTTTAGTTCCCTGGAGATTGCTTCTTTCAAAATGATTTCTGCATTAGTGTCCTCTTCTAGTTTCCGGTTGTTCCAAAGCTTCCGGTATTCATTCAGAAGCTTTTCATATTTTGGACTCATAACTTGCCACATCCCTTCCAAAACAGGAAACAATTAAATTTCCTTAGATGTATTTTTACATAAATAATTTTGTAAATGCAAAAAATACAGCTAATATGCGAGAAAGGAGAATGAGTTATGAATTCACCTTATCGGTGTCCAAACTGTAAAACCAACAGAAGCCGATTCAATATTATTAAACAGGTGCCTCAATCCATTAAAATGGATCCTCAGACAGGGAATGTTATGGAAGAGTACAGCAGTGAACAGCTGTCCCCCTTCCATATGCCATATAAGGGCCCTGATAAAAGGGTGCAATGTGCGGCTTGCGGACTTGTTGAAGACGAGCGGACATTCATCAAATTTGGCGAAAAACAGTGAAATAAATAAAAGCCTGAGATTCTGTTCTCGGGCTTTTATTCATTCACTAATTTATTTTCCATTAAGAATCTTTTATTATCCACTTTCCATGGATCTGCCTGTGAAAAGCGCACAAGATAAATCTTGCCCCGAAAATGCTGTCTGCCGCGTTTTTTTATGAACCAATCTGCTTCCACTGGAACTTCCATGCTCAGCTCATCTGCCAAATCCTCCGCCGGAAGAACGGGCATCGCACTTAACCTGACATTCTCAATTTTGGGCAGGAGTTTATTCCAGTCTATGGGTTGAAGTGAAATCGGCTGGACTATCCTTGCATCTTGCTGTTTAAGTCCGGCCATGAATGCGCTGATTATTTCATATGGATTGGCATTATAGAGATATCCATCAAGCTTTCCTGCCGCTTTCAGGATCATCAGCTTGTGTGATAAATCCATAAAGTTAGTTCGATGTGTCGTACTGCCATAAAAATGAATGCAGAAATGACCTGGAAAATTATTTTTCAGTGCACCTCCGCCATGGGGCATACCATGCATGGAAGCCGCTATCCATTGATTTCCATTAATAACTATAATGGCGCGCCTCTTCCAGCTCCATTTTCCGCCATAAATACTTTTCATTATTTTAGTTTCTTCAGCATTTAATGGCTGGACATCTGCATGATGGCTGCCCGCACGCCTCTGAACCTTAAACTTCTTTCCCGTTTCCACATCCAGAACGGTAAATTTACTGTATTTCGGCAATATCCCATTCACTTTCTCCCATGGCAGCATCTCAATCCGCCAGCCAATCCCCTCTTTACTCGCAGTTGTGTGCGTTCCCCCTGCAAAAAGAAGAAAGATGAATATAATGACTATGTTTAATGTTTTCATAAATTCCACTCATTTATATGTTTTTTTCGGTAAGGCATTATATAATGAGTTTCCCAAAAAAAGGTTTTATTCATTCATTCAAGCAAGAAAAAAATCGCACCCATTGAATGCGATTCCCTTTAAACCCCCGGATTAATCAGATGCTTCTAAGATTTTTAACCTTTGTTCGATTTCTGCCCAATCAAGATTTTCTCCAATAAACACCATATTAAGAGGCATGTTTATGTTTTCCTGCATATAGAGCGGCATCCCATAAGAGAACTGAAAAAGAAACGGATACTGTGATGAATGCAGCTTCATATACCCTTTTATTCTGTACACAGTGTCTGGAAGCTCTCTAAGAAAATCCTCAAAATCAGTCTGATTGACAGGTTTTTGAAACTGATAAACGAACGTGCTAAGCTTAAGATCAGTAAAAACATGTGACTTGGAAGCCTTGCTCTTTTTCGCGGAGGACATGCCTCTTACCTGCTTCACAGCGATCTTTGAGTATGAAGTTAAGATGGTGTATGCCTGGCTGTTCAGACCCTGAACCTCCATTGTAAGCCGGGCCTGTTGCGCCTCAGAAAGTTCGTCTGCTTTATTTAAGAGAATTAAGTCCGCATGCCGAACCTGCTCAATTAAAAGCTGCTGCACCTGAGGGCTTAACATATTTCGATTAAGCCACCTTGGACCGTCAACAACAGAAATAATACCTTTTACCTGCATCCTGTCAGCAAAGAGTGGGGAAAGGATGCTATCGAGAACTTCAATTGGATGAGCAGCCCCCGTAGTTTCAATATAGATCGCCTCCGGCTTTTCAACCATCAACAATTCCTGAAGCTGGGCTTCCAGCTTATCTGAGATAGTACAGCATATGCAGCCATCAAGCAGCTCTTTTAATGGCAAATCCTCATCAATTGCGTCCGAGTCAATTGAAACTTTCCCTAGCTCGTTCATCATCACTGCCACTTTTCTGCCTTGCTTTTTTTCATCCTGCAGCAGCTGCTTTAAAAGCGTCGTTTTCCCGCTCCCCAGAAATCCTGATAATATATATATTTCTGTTTTATTCATACATTTCCCCTTCTTCACAATCTGACAGCATTTCTTCAATCATAAGAA
Organism: Cytobacillus sp. GQ23; assembly: GCF_059758675.1. Classification (NCBI taxonomy): domain Bacteria; kingdom Bacillati; phylum Bacillota; class Bacilli; order Caryophanales; family Bacillaceae; genus Cytobacillus; species Cytobacillus sp. GQ23. The sequence continues at coordinate 4,567 of NZ_JCAXER010000045.1, read as the reverse complement.
TCATTTTCTTTTCTATTGAAACTATATCCAGATTAGTTAAATAGCCAACGGAATGAAACATTTCCTGCTTGCATTTCCAAATGGGAATATAAGCATTTGGAAAAAATTCATCCTCTGTCTCAATTCCCAGTTCCAAAATAGACTCATAATCAACTTCAAACACATCGTCCTCTGATGCACGCCGGCCTTTTATTGTCCGAACCAAGTCCACCACCAGATTTCCCTCTTCAGTTTGAAAGTCTGTTTTGTACGTATTAAGAAGTTTTTCTGCAAGCTTTTCACATTTTTGTTCAATATCTGATATTTGCCTGCGGATCTCTTCATTAAGCTTCACTACCTGCTTCAAAGGATCACCTCTTTATAGCTGTCCTGTCTAATGACCCATTTTATATGATTTTACCAGTCCATACAAACCATATGCCATATTTGCTATAATATCTATTAAGGGTGGTGGAGTAAAAATGCTGGAAAATACCGGAGAAAGGATCATACCCGAGCAAATGCCGGTTACTAACGGAATGCTTCTGGAACATTTGGCACGTTATTATTTTGCCCTTTATTATGCTAAAGGGAGAGTGCTTGATATTGCCTGCGGAACAGGGTACGGTTCAAAAATAATGGCAAAAGCCAAGAAAAAAGAAATCAATGGAATTGTAGCAGTGGACATTGATGAGGAAACACTGAAGTATGCCAGACAGCATCATTATCATCCTCTCGTGCAATATGTAAAAGCAAATGCGGAAGATGAAACCCTCCCAGAAGAATTAGGATCCTTTGATGTGATAACGAGCTTTGAAACCCTTGAACACGTGGCATCAGTAGAAATATTTCTTAACAATCTTTTTAAAATGCTGAAGCCAGGCGGCACTCTCATTTTATCCACGCCATTCGGAGCCGGGAGAGGAAAGCCAACAAACGAGCCTTTCCATTTTCACCAGCTTACTGAAGATGAATTTATTGATCTGTTCAAGTCTTACGGTGAGACTGAATTTTATTACCAGAGAAGTGCTCTCGTTGAACCAAAAAGAGAAGGCAAACACTATCCTTTTGGGATTGCAGTTTGCAGTAAAAGTAAATAGGAGCCCATTGGCTCCTATTTGCTTTTAAAAGTGCCTTCTTTTTCCGCTATCTCTTTTCAGCATCGTCCAAAAATTGCTTAAGCGCATCCGAATTCTCTTCAAAATCAAGCTGTAGAACCGAACCGGCATGTTCATATGTTTTATTTTCATAACTATCTTCAACAGGTAACCTAAGTGTTTCAATATCAGTAACAGGATTCCTTAAAAACTTCACACCCAGTGATAATGCTTCTTCAAGTTTCAAGTCGGTATCAACGTATTTCATTGCCTGGCTGATAACTTCCGGAAACCTTGCTAAACCGGCAGGTGATGCGAATTGGTTCATCACTTCATCTTTAAGAGCAATCAAAATCTCCTGCTGCCGGTCTACTCTCCCAAAATCACTTTGTCCATCATGGCGAAATCTCACATATGATAATAAGTCGCTTCCTTTAAGCTTCTGTTTCCCCGGCTCCAGATCAAGTCCCATATCTTCAATCATGGCGGAACTGACTTCAGCTTCGATTCCGTCCGGTGCAATGGCATCAAGCATTGCAGGAAATCCCTTAAAATCAATTATAGCAGTATGATCGATATGGACTCCGAAGTTTTGTTCTATTGTATTCTTTAATAAATCCTTGCCGCCTATATAATAAGCATGATTCAATTTGCTGTACATATATTGATAATCCGGTATTTTTACATAGCTGTCCCTCATTAGAGAAACCAATTTAATGGACTCTCCTGAAGGATCATAGCTGGCCAGCAGAATGGCATCCGAACGTGATTCCTCTTCACCTCTGCTGTCAACACCAATCAGCAAAAAGTTTTTCGTTCCATTTTCACTCGCTGAAGGCTCTTTATTCTCCTTGTCGGACTCACCGATCTCTGTCTCCTGCCCTGTATTATTGTTATCTTTTTGCTGAAAAGATGTGCAGCCGGAAAGTATAGCTGCAGCAAGTAAAAATAATATGATTATTTTTTTCAAGAAAATCACCCCTGCGCTGCTTTATAGAAAAGTTTACTACCATTGTGGGAAAGAGAAACGCTTTATATACCCTTTTTCTGGAGCATCATTACTTAAACTATCCCCACCTGCTAGTGTTCGCCTGAAGAAGGAATTTCTCCGATTGACAATGACAGAAAAAGCTCTCCGAATCGGAGAGCTTTTGAAATTAAGACCCTATTTGTTTCTTCAGCACTTCAGCTGCTTTTTGAATTTGCGTATCATTTTGATCAATTTTTTCACGAAGTTTCTCCATCAGTCTAAGAGTAGACTGCCCTGATAATACTCCATTTTGATCAAGCTTTTCAGCGGCCTGGAATGTCTTGACAGCATCTTCTGTCTTATCATCAAAGAAGCCGTCTACTCTTCCAGGATCATATCCTAAAGCTTTTAGCATTTGCTGTGCTGCTTTAACCTGAGCTGAAGAAGCAGAAAGCTTTAATTCAGTGTCAGGATTAATAAATGGCAGTGTAGCATATTCCGGCAATGCCACTTTGTGGTCAGGCGTTATTCCCTTTTTGTGAATCCAATTTCCCTCCGGTGTCAGCCATTTTTCAGTAGTGAACTTCATGTTTGACCCATCGGAGAAGTCCTGTGCACGCTGGACAGTGCCTTTTCCAAATGATTTTTCACCGATTAACGGGACATCTGCTGATTCATGTACGGCCGCAGCAAGAATTTCTGAAGCACTGGCACTTCCTTTATCAATCACAACCACTAATGGTATATTAGGATTTTCTTCTTTCTTTGATTTTATTTCTTCTCTATTTCCATTGCGATCTTCAATTTGGAACAATATCTCGCCATCCGGGACAAACAGGCTCGAGATTTCCACTGCCTGATCGAGAAGGCCGCCAGGATTTTGGCGAAGGTCAAGGACCAAACCTTTCATGCCCTGTTTTTGCAGTTCATTTAAAGTTTCCACCAATTCTTTAGAAGTATTTTCTGAGAAGGTAGTAATCTGAACTTTTGCAATACCATCTTCAAGCATTTCCCCATAGACGGTTTCAAGCGGAATAGTATCGCGTGTAATGGAAATATTCATAGGCTCATCTGTGCCGGGACGCTGAATTGCCAGTTCTACTTTAGTTCCTTTTTCCCCTCTGATCAGCATAACAGCCTCTGTTGAGCTCATCCCTTGAAGGCTTTTTCCATCAACTGAAAGCACCTTGTCATTAGGCCTAAGCCCAGCTTTTTCAGCAGGTGAACCCTTCAATGGGGATACTATGACTATGTAGCCTTCCTGTTCCTGGATTTCAGCTCCGATTCCTTCAAAAGAAGATGAAATACTTTGATGAAAACTTTCGGCTTCTTCTTCATTCATATAGTCCGAATATGGATCATCCAGCGCTTCAAGCATACCGTTAATTGCACCATTAATAAGTTTATTCTGATCCACTTCCTGGAAATAGTTTGCTTTAAGGGTATCATAAGCTGTATATAGCTTATCAAATTCCCTTCTCTCGCTTGTTCCCACATCTACTGCCTTTTCGTCTCCAAAGGCAAGTGCAAAGGTAGTAATTCCTGCTGAAAGGAACACAATAAAAAACAGCAGCATAACAAAATGAAACTTTTTCATGCGGATAAAACCTGAATGGTTATTATCTGGTGCTTCAGAAGTTTCTTTGTTTAAATCTTCATTTTGCAAACTTTTCACCACTTTCGTCACCGTAAAATAACTATGTACAATCCTTATTGATTAGAATAACATTTATCGAAAAAATAACAAAGAAAAATGTGTGTAAAGCTTGAAAGAGCGCCAGCATAATCTGCTTGGCGCTCTTTCTTTTGTCAGGCTACTCCATAGCCCTGGTCTTCTATCGCTTGTTTTAAATTTTCCATATCAGATTTTTCAGGGTCATATTCGATTTCTGCATAGTCATCGTGAAAGGCAATCGCGACGCTTGCCACGCCATCGATGGATAGAAGGGCATTTTTGACGGCCTCTTCACAATGGCCGCAGGTCATGCCTACCACTTTAAGTGAAACTTTTTCCAAAGCATATGCCTCCTTTTTACGAGTAACCTTAGTTTTATTAATACCTCATTTAAATAGGCTTATAAACATCAGGTAAACAGACAGCCCGCCATGCCATACTTAACCACATTGTAAAGGCGTTTGCTCAGTAAAATAAAAGGTTAATGTTTTGCAGGCATAAACATATTTTATTATATGGTGATTCAAAAAACTCTCCAAATCCTGTTCCAGACCTTTGCTCTCCCATCACTTTCTTAAGGGGTGATTTATGATGTTAACAGCCGCAATATTGTGGATAAGCTTCTCATTTTCTCTAATCAGCATAATAGCCGGAATCTTGAATCAGTCATGGAAACTTGCTCTATTAAGTTTTTTTCTCCTGCTGCCATTGGGATATGTCTTAACAGGGGAAGAAAATGTGCTTCGTATTCTGTCAGGCCTCCCCGCTGTACCCATTATTTTAGCAGTTATATTTTATTTTCAATCAAGAAATTTAAAGGAGAAAGGCAAATAAAAGAGGCCATGT
>NZ_JCAXER010000044.1:0-25175 GCF_059758675.1 Cytobacillus sp. GQ23 | reverse complement strand
TGTTGGCCCCTTTTATATTTTTTTGACAATATCAAAATACTCTTCCAAAGTCCATTTCTTTTCATAAATGACCTTCGCAGCCTCATGGCCCACATAGCGGAAATGCCAAGGCTCATATTTATAGCCTGTGATGGCTTCCTTCCCTTTCGGATAACGGAGAATAAATCCATAGCGATGTGCGTTTTCAGCAAGCCACTTTCCTTCTTTTGTTTCCCCGAATTCTTCAGAAAGCTCAAGGCTTGCACTTCTGCTTGAGATATCCATTGTAAGTCCTGTCTGATGTTCACTGCTTCCGGGAATAGCCACAGCCTGCACAGCTTTTTCTTTGCCAACTCTGCTTACTTCTGCATCAAAAACTTCCGATTGACGTGTAAATGAGCGATAGCCGGATACAGCAAATAATTCCACACCTTCATTCAAAGCTCCAGTAAACATCTTCTCCAATTCTTTAGCTGCGTCCTGGCGCATATAGCTCTTTTCCAAATCTAATTTCCCGTAAGAAAATGCAACATCCGGGATTATTAGCTGGGATGGCTCATAGCCATCCGGAAGGCTGAATTGTTTATTAACCAGTACCATCACATTATCAGGATTCTGGATTATATTTCTTCCATCGACAGTTTTTATATCATTAAAATATGAAGCTTCCAATGAAAGAGGATCCTTTTGTATATCTTCTTTGTCTTCATTGCCTTCTTTCCCGGCACTGTTTTCTTCTTTGTTTTCTGGTTCGGTTTCTTGAGTAGGTTCCTCAATGCTTTCATCTTTCCCAAGGAAAGGAATTTTTTCAATAAGAGGCTTTGCTTTATCCAAATACGGATCTAGCTGGCTGCAGCCGGAAAGCAGAAGGCTGAGAGTCCCTGCCATAATTAAGATCTTCTTCATTCAAACTCACCTGTCTTTTTATTTGGCTATTTCGTATAAATTGTTGTTTTCGCATATCAATATTGTCCGTTGATTGCAGCGAAGGGATGCTCAAGCGTTCTGTGGAGCGGGCGCCTGAGCCTTCTCGACGCTTTGCGTCTGCGGGGTCTTACCTCTCCGCTTCTCCCGAAGGAAGTTGGATCCTAGCCTGCACACCATGCATTTTCGAGTATCTCGCAGTTTCCGCTACAATCAAGCCAGTAAAATAATACAATTAGCAATAAACTTTACGAAAACAGCCTTTTATTTCTTTGCAACATTACTATTTTAACACTACTCGTCAACTAGTCCAAAATTGTGTTAAAAACAGGACAAACGGCACAAAACATCCATTTTACGATAAAAACACAGCAAAAAAATAAAACTGGCTCAATGAACCAGTTCCATTAATATTATTACTTAACAGCAGCCTCAAGTGCCACTTCGATCATTTCATTGAAGGTGGTTTGTCTTTCTTCAGCAGTTGTTTCCTCACCTGTCAGGATATGATCGCTGACAGTTAAAACAGATAGTGCTTTGCGGTCAAATTTCGCTGCAAGAGTATATAGAGCCGCCGTTTCCATCTCGATCGCCAAAATTTGATACTTTGCCCATTTTTCAAGTTCCGCATTGTCATTATAGAACATATCAGCTGTAAAGACATTTCCGACTTTAAGGTTTAATCCTTTTTCAACACCTGCATCGTAAGCTTTTTTCAATAAATCAAAGTTCGCTGTTGGCGCAAAGTCAACCCCTCCAAAAGTGAGCCTGTTCATTTGAGAATCTGTAGAAGAGCTCATCGCCAGGATTACATCGCGAACCTTTACATCTTTTTGAATCGCGCCGCACGTTCCTACTCTAATCAGGTTTTGAACATTATAGCTTTGCATCAGTTCATTAATATAGATGGAAATGGATGGCACTCCCATGCCGGTACCCTGAACTGATATGCGCTTCCCTTTGTATGTTCCTGTATATCCAAACATGTTGCGGACTTCATTGTAGCACTCCGCATTTTCTAAAAATGTTTCTGCAATATATTTTGCACGCAGAGGGTCTCCGGGAAGCAGGACCGTTTCCGCAATTTCATTCTCTTTAGCACCTATATGTACGCTCATAAATCTAACCTCCAAATTAGTTCTGAATCCTCTGTAAATGCTTCCATGTCACACTATACCATATGTGCCATCAGTTAGAAACTAATAAACAGGCATGTTTTTTCTTAATGCGGGAAAGATAATTTTAGCTTTTCCAAAGGAGGTTGTAATCATGCCGCAAAAAGGAATGAGCAAAAAACTCAGGCAGGCAGTCCAGCATGCCAATGAAACCAATCCATCTTCCAGAGCTAACACAGAGCCTCATACATCCAAAACAGTTAAAACAAAAAGCAACCGATAAGCGGAGGGATATAAGATGGGCAAAAAGCACCGCAACCGTATAAATTCTCCAAAGAAAAATAATCACATTCCTGCAGAAGCCATTGCTGCAGAGCAGGAAGCGCACGGCAAGGAGTTCACAGCCAATAAACGCAAAAACAGCCCGGGATCACACATAACTGAATAAAGTATTTAATAAAATAAAACAGGAGAGCTGCAGGCCCTCCTGTTTATTATTTAGCGTATATGTATCCGATTAATTTCTTCCCAGCCGCCCGGCTTAAGCTGATAATAAAATTGACCTCTTCTTCCTTCATCAATATAGAGTATATCTCCTGTGGATATAAATCTGCCGTCAAAATCTCCGGGTATCCGGTCATGCACATTAAACTTTCTAAAAACAGATTCAAGGCATTCCTCATGAGTTAAAGCTTGGACATTTAGGCGATATACTTGCTGAAAGCCTTTTTTGCCCCTGAATTCAGGTGTTTGAAAGATCGTAACATCGTACTCTCTTCTTTTTATTCTTGTTAATTCCTTCAGCATATGGCATCCCCCTCTTATTTCAGCATCTGTTATTTTGGATGAAAACAATACATCAAGTGACTAGTCATCTATCCACTAAGTTCTTAAAATCGTATTCCTGCCAGTTGCCTATTTTCTGCAAACCATTTTTTATTACTAATAAATTAGCCATTTTTCTTGTCGTTTCCTCCATCAAAGAAATACTATTTTTGTCGATTAACAGCGTTTCCCCCTATGAAAACGCTTACAAAAATCTTTGTACTGCATATAATGTATAAAAATCTTTTCTGGAGGTGAAAGAAATTGCTGGTAACGAAAAAGCCCGTGTTGCTTTCAATCCTAATTGGATTATTATTAATGACTTTTTCCTATTTTTTTCAGCCTCTCATGCCATTTAAATCTATTGCACACAGAGGCGCATCTGCACATGCACCGGAAAACACGCTTGCATCTTTTGAAAAAGCTATTGAAATGGGATTTGACTATATCGAGTTAGATGTAAGGCTGAGCAAAGATAAACAGCTGGTTGTTATTCATGATGCGAATGTTCAGCGTACTACAGATGGTGAAGGGCTAATTGAGGAGTTGACAGTTAATGACTTAAAAAAACTGGATGCAGGCTCCTGGTTTTCTCCTGAATTTGAGGGTGAAAAAATCCCATTATTGACGGAAGTATTAAACCAAACGAGCGGAAAAATAGGAATTATCATTGAAATGAAAGCACCTGAAAATCAGCCGGACATGACAGGAATTCTCGCAGACATACTAAACACTCACAAATCCGACAGTCAGATAAAAGTCCAATCCTTCCATATTAATGAAATGAAAAGGTTTCACGAGCTGGCTCCCGAAATTCCTGCAGGGCTGGTGCTGAGCAAACACCTGGACTTGTTTCATTTGGCATCCTACCGCGATTTTACCTCTTTTCTATCTGTTCACCATCTCCTGCTTTCCAAGTCCTTCATTAATCAAGCTGAATTATTCGATTATGAGATATATTCGTGGACCATCAGCAAACAATACCAATACGCAGACATGCAGAGGCTCGGTGTTCACGGCATTATTTCCGGAGATGAGAAGAGGATTCCGGATTCTATTATGTACGCACTTATTACTCCCTTTTTAAAAGGACAGGATTTAATTAAAACACTTTTGACATAAAAGCTATAGCATTCCCAGCCACCAAAGAAAAAACGATGGGTGATGCCCATCGTTTTCGCAATGAATTAAGCATATTTTGCAATAGCCGACTGAAGCTTTTGCTGCATATAAGGAATATCCGCATTTGAAACAGTGATACGGACAAATGTTTCATCCATTTCCATTGCTTCTGCAAGAAATCCCCCTAATCCTCTTGCCTTACGGTCAACTTGCATCATAACCTCAATCTCTCCGTTTGACTGTGGAAAAAATACAATTTCCAATTCATCAAGCTTTCCTCTGAAGGGACCGGAGACTGGAACAAATTCAAACTCCTGGATAAACGGCAGCCTTCTGCGCAGCCGGTGAGGAGCCTGTTCGCATTCTGCTTCCCGCAACCTGAATCCCATGCTTGAAACAGCGTTCAATACAGAATCCATCAGCGGAGTTGGAGCTACACGAATATAATCCTTATCTGCAGGATCCACCGCGTTTTTTATATCCAGTCCTGTCGCCACCCATATTTTCGTTTTGCCAAAAGACAAAGGTGTATCAGCTGGAAGGTTAAAGGTAAAAGGAATTTGCTTACGTTCATTCGCAGCCAGGATAAAGGATTGAGCGAGCCTGAAACGGTCAATCAGACCGGAGACCGTATATTTTTTATCATCTGATTCTTTAATGTAAGTAGTATTCACTGAAAGGTAAATATCATCGATTTTCTGTTCGGCGCTTCCCCCTGTTATCTCAACCACGCCTCTGAGGGCTTCGCCCGGTACTGCTGAATCCTTTTCAAGTTTCGTATCCACTTTTGCTGATCCAATTCCCACACTTGCCAGGACCTTATTAAAAAATGACATATGCTTCTCTCCCTGTTTCTTATTTTAGGCTCTTTTTTTAAAGTTTGTTGTTGTTTTTTAATAGTGATTCCACCCGCTGATTGCAGCGAAAAACGCGCAGTGAAGATCCACTCAGCAAATTTAACTTACTTATGAAAAAGCAACAAACTTTACGAAAACAGCCTTATTATTTTAAGTTCTTTACCTTATGGAAGATTGCCTTCCTGCCGATATTTTAACACTGCCGGAGGTCTTAGCCATAAATAAAGCAAAGCACTTATTTTACTTAGATATACGTACTTATAACAAGAAGGTTTCATTTTCAGATGAGGCAGCTTATATTTTTTTGGGAATTGCTGTATCCGCTGTACTTACAATCAATGCTGAGCGGCTTGTTATAGCGTGCTTAAATTATGTAATATACATATTCTGCTGCTCCGCAAAAAAATGACGAGCACCATTCCTCGTCATTTTTCTATATCAGTCATCTTCAATTTCTTCATCAATGATGCACTTTTGAAGCAGGTATTCAAACGTGATATCAGCAAGTTCATCCAATTCTCCTTCAGTAGGCACATATCCCCTTTTTGCCAGCTCATGAAAGAAAAACTCAGCAATTTCTTCTGTGTCTATTACAACTTCTATTTCCTTCACAGCAACGCCCCCTTTGTACAAAATGTATGAAGCACTCCCTGGATTCATGCAGAACAACTTACGAAAAGTCAGATTCTTTATTTTAGGCAGCTCTTTTCTAAGACATTGTTGTTTTTTGATTATGAATTCTGCCCGTTGATTGCAGCGAAAGGCACGCAGCGAACCCGCGGGGAGGAATGCGAGCCTCCTCGGCCTCGCCTGCGGGGTCACACTTCCCTCTCCTACCGCAGGACATTGAATTAGCTCCTCGATTGGACACCGCACGAAGGAAATGCGTCAGCATTTTCGAGGATCAAGTGCCCTCAGCGAAGATCAGCATATTAAACTAGGTTATGAAAAAGCACAAACTTTACGAAAACAGCCTTATTTTATTTTCGATGCATTTTTCTTCAGTTAGGACATACATATAGGATAAACAGCCTGCAGCAATACATTTTATAAAGAAATTGAGGAGGCAGCGACATGTCAAGTATATCCAGACTGGTCCTACTAATTAAAGAAGATGTCAATAGTGAAGAAAGCTCCCTTATAAATCTTTATAGCAATCTATTAAATGCCTGGTTTAAGGTCATTATATGGTTTGGAATCCCATTTTTACTGTATCTCCTGGTCACCTGGCTATAATAAGCCCTAATACTTCCTTGCCTGCTTTTCACACCGTGCTCTTATCATCATTGTTGGCGATATGCTTCAGCTTTCTGAGTATAACCCGCATGATATGCTTATACTCTTCATCCTGAAACATCTCATAGAGAATGCGATAATCATTATAGATATCAAGCAAACCATCAATCAGCACTTTTCTTTCTTTTATTCCTTCAAGCAATTCCTTTTCTGCCTTGCGGAATGAATGTGCTGATTCCTTTAAATCAGGTAGCTTTTCTTTTTTGTTAATCATATAAAGGAGCCCCAGCTTTTGAATAAAAGCATCAGCACTTTCAGCATCCGCAACAAGTGTCAGCTCTTCTTCCCCTGCTTCCAGCCATTCCCCGTCATTAATTCTCGAAAGCTCATAAATAACATCTTCCCATGCATCTTCTTTGTATCTCCAAATTTCCGTCCTGAAGCCTACGATTTTAAAAAGATCCGAACCATACCCCTTGACTTGGACAAGGTCGCCAAAAAAGTATTTATATTCGATGTCAATATGCTCCTTTTCCATAATCTCACCTTCATACTCAGACAGCATTTGAAGGCTGGATTCCATATATAGACCTTCACTTTTATTGACTTCATAGACGTACATATCATCTAGCCACTTTACATCTGTTACTTTTCCGACTGTACCATAAATAGTGATCACGACTGTATCACCGACTTTGTACTTGGGTTTTTTCTTTTTGCTCATTTCCTCCATCCTCTCAATGACTGAGTCGTGAGTAGTGAATACAATAGTATATGCACTTTTTATGAAAATCGTCCGTACGTTCATCACAATCAATCAAAAAGCAAAGATGCAGTTTTTTATAACTGCAGGTCTTAAATTCATAGATTATTGTTTTATTAATGAATACAGCCCGTTGCTTTCTGCAGGAAGTGGCGCCCCGGCCTAGCCGAAGATTCCCCTTCTCCCTCCCCTCCTGCTGATGTCTTGTGCCCACAGAGAAGAATAACTCAGTAAAAGCAGCATTATACGAAAAGGGTCAATAAAAAAAGGCTCTTTTCTAAACCATTGATGTTTTTTGATTATGAATTCTGCCCGTTGATTGCAGCGAAAGGCACGCAGCGAACCCGCGGGGAGGAATGCGAGCCTCCTCGGCTTCGCCTGCGGGGTCTCACACTTCCCTCTCCTCCCGCAGGACATTGAATAAGCTTCCTTGAATAGACACCACACGAAGAAAATGCGTCAGCATTTTCGAGGATCAAGTACCCACAGCGAAGATCAACTCAGCATATTAAACTAGCTTATGAAAAAGCAACAAACTTTACGAAAAGCAAAAAAAAAACACTCCAGAACCGGAGTATTTTTAAGGAATCATTCAACTTTCGATAAGAACATACAATTGCCAGGCTTCATCAAATACAGACATGCTTTCCATGTACGAACCGTTCAACTCCAGATAAGAGCTGATTTCTTCATAATCATATGACGTTTTCGGAAAGCTGTGGTCCTCGTATGCGTCATTGGCAAAACGGCTGATACTATCTTTTGGTGCGGGATGTCTGTATTTCATTAAAAAGTGATAGAAAGTTTTTGACATACTAACCTCTTCCCTTTTATTTTGTCGTTCATTAATGTATTACCTACTATAATCGAATTGTGCTAAGTTCGTCTACTTATACATATTAAAAACAGCCCGCATTTCTGCAGGCTGCCATTTTTTTCACTTAACTTAGGAAGAGAAATCAAAGTAATTTCGCTTGAGCAGCCTTGGCTGCTCCATCAATTTTTCATAATTTATTTCTTTTCCGATCTTCTTCACATCGATCAAAAACAGCTGGTCCTCAATGGACTTAACAAGCTCATCTGACTGATAAACCATATTACAATCCCTGCAGGTAACGGAAGGCGTCTCATGTATTTGGATGGCCCTAGTTCCATCAGGGAGTTCCCAATAAACCGTTTCACTGCTTGCATTTATATTTTGGCTTTCACACCAGGCACATTTACTTCCCATTCCTCTCCTCCTATTCCTTGGCAGCTGCAGTTTGCGAATTCGCTTCTGCTGCAGGGCTCTGCTTTTTCTGCTGAGCATTGAATTTCTTTTCCTTTAATTCATCCCGTTTATCACGTTTATCTTTCAAGGAACTGTGCTCAGGATCGCTGTCATATTTTTCGCGGCGGTCCAGTCTTGCCAGGTCTTCAGGCACCAGATTGAATTGCTGGTCATTCATTAGAGCGGCAATACCCACATTTGATCTTTTCTCTTCCATATCTGGATAAATTTCTTTAAAGTAGTCTTCTGCACGGCCTGGAACATAGTTTTCAGGCTCAGGATAAGTGGTGATTACACCTTCGAAATTACGAAGTACTACTTTGTCAGCACTTTGGGAGATTAAATAATTCGGCTGCAGTGAAATCTTTCCGCCTCCGCCAGGCGCATCGACCACAAAAGTCGGAACAGCATAGCCGGATGTGTGTCCCCTTAACCCTTCAATAATTTCAAGCCCTTTGGAAACGGGAGCGCGAAAATGACCAATGCCTTCAGAAAGATCACATTGATAAATATAGTAAGGACGGACCCGGATCTTAACAAGGTCATGCATTAGTTTTTTCATAATTGGAACACTGTCGTTTATGCCAGCCAAGATAACGGACTGATTACCCACAGGCACACCTGCATTGGCCAGCATCTCACAAGCTCTCTTGGAGTCTTCGGTAATTTCAATGGATGTGTTAAAATGTGTATTTAGCCACACCGGATGATACTTTTTCAGGATATTGCATAGATTCTCGGTAATCCGCTGAGGAAACACAACCGGAGCCCTCGTTCCGATTCTGATGATCTCAACATGATCGATGTCACGCAAATTTTTTAGAATGTATTCAAGAATATTGTCATTGATTAAAAGGCCATCACCGCCTGAAATGAGAACATCTCTTACCTGAGGAGTATTCCTGATATAGCTTATTGCCGCATCCAGCTGTTTTTTCGGAACACCCATGCCAATTTGTCCGGAAAATCTTCTTCTTGTACAATAACGGCAATACATTGAACATTGATTTGTTACCAAAAATAAGACCCGGTCAGGGTAGCGGTGAGTTAATCCCGGAACTGGCGAGTCTTCATCCTCGTGCAGCGGATCTTCAAGATCATATTTAGTTTTATAGATTTCGTTTGAAATAGGGACGGATTGCATTCTCACTGGACAGCGCGGGTCATCCGGATTCATAAGTGAAGCATAATAAGGTGTTATATTTAAAGGGATCGTTTTTACAGAAATTCTTACTCCTTCCTCCTCATCAGGAGTAAGATTAATCACCTTTTTCAAATCATCAACTGTCCGAATGGTGTTCGTCAGCTGCCAGAGCCAGTCATTCCATTGTTCTTCTGTGACATCCTTCCAAAGCTCAATATCTTTCCAATGCCGATCCGGTTTATATAAAACGTTCTTCATCTGAATTCCCCCTTTAAGAATTTCTATAACATAGACATTGCAATTTTTATGCCAATTCAGAATATTTAGTACTATTATATGAAACCCTTTCGGATTGGCGATTATTAGCAGCAGTTTGGAATTTTTCATTTTCTTCAACAAAAAAGGTGCCGGTTATTTGGCACCTTTTTGAGTGTTACTGACTGGGATTCTGTGATTTATCACAATATCATACTTAGCCAGTTTATATTGCAGCGTCTGACGAGGCACCTCCAGCAGCTTTGCGGCTTTTTTTATATTTCCGTTTGTCTTTTGCAGAGCTTTTTCGATTAATGCCTTTTCCTGCTTTTCCATACTCGCCTTTAACGGCTGAACTTTTATTGGAAAATCCTGTTTATACCTTCGAAGCTGCTGTTTCATAATAACCGGCAAATCCTCAGCTTTAAGATAGTCTTCCTCACAGACATTCATCATGTATTCGATTGTATGCTTTAATTCCCTGACATTTCCAGGCCAATGATATTGCCTGAAAAACTCCAGCACTTCGTCCCCGATGCCTGAAAGGCTTTTGTTTAATACTTGATTAAATTGTTTAATAAAATGATATGCCAGATATTCAATATCTTCTTTTCTCTCCCTTAGAGGCAGGAGGCCGAAAGTGAGAACGTTCAGGCGGTAAAATAAATCCTTTCTCATTTGGTTCTTCTCAAGTGCCTCCACTGGATGAATATTCATAGCTGCAATCACCCGTACATTGACCCGAGAGCTCTTTGGACTTCCAACTCTTCGGACAATGCCATCCTCGAGCACCCTGAGCAGTTTAGCCTGCAGCTCAATCGGCATGGCATGTATTTCATCCAGAAAGAGTGTCCCGCCATCGGCTAATTCAAAAAGCCCCGGCCTGTCTACCGCTCCTGTATAGCTCCCTTTAGCAGTCCCAAAGAGAATACTTTCAAGCAAAGACTCCGGAATAGCTGCACAGTTCTGGGCAATAAAAGGCCCTTCCGTTCTTGAAGAAGCATGATGAAGCCCCTGAACAAAGAGCTCCTTTCCGCACCCGCTTTCCCCAAAAACAAGAATGGAAGAATCGGACTTTGCCAGTTTAGCCGCTTCCTTTTTAATATTTTTCATTTCATTATTTACAGTTAAAAGGCTATCGAGTGTATATTGAACATTTTTGGCAGCAGTCTTTTTTTTGACCGGCTGTTTGATTCTTTTTCGTAAATCCAGAAGACTTTCGGAAAGAAGCTTCAGCCTGGAATAGTCCTTAGCGATCTCGACAGCTCCCGCTAACTGCCCATTTACAGTTATCGGGAGAGTTGTATTAATGGTTTCTATCTGAACACCATGAAAGTTTACATAGGACTGAGTCTGATTATATATCGGAGTTTTGGTTTTCATTACTTTTAGTAAAGTGCTTGTCTCTTCATTCAAGGAAGGAAATACTTTCAGAACGGGTTTTCCGATAACCTCGGAAACCGCCAGGCCATCGTGCCTTGCTGCTATTTCATTATAAAAAATAGTAATTCCATTCAGATCCACAACATGTATTCCCTCATCAATGCCCTTTAATATGGCTGCCAGAACCTCTTTTGAGATACTTTGAGTTTCATTCATTAAATCCCCCCAGTTTATGTATATGACAAGGTGCCGAAAACTTGTCAGGATAGTGCTGAAAATTCGGCACTTCTTTTTGGTTAATCAGAATATGCCAAATTCTTAACCCAAACATTCATATTTTCCAGTTTATCAAAAATGTAACAGTTGTTGAGCAGCCTGCCCCGATAGGAGTATCCCAGCTGATGCAGAACAGCATTCATGCCAAATGACAGCGCCCTCGCAATGGAATAGGCACAAAATATACCCTGCGACATTAACTCTTTTTCTAATCTTTCAAGGAGTATTTTCATTAAACCATGTTTACGATGTGACGAAAGCGTTGCACAATCTGTCAATTCTGCGTTTTTATAAAATAAGTTGATTTCTGCCGAAGCAGCACTGACAAGGTCTTCCTTATAGAGAAATGCGTAATAAATGGTGCCTTCCCGGATTGTCTTTTTAATATATGAGGGATCATGAAGAGGTGTTGGATAAATCTTAAATACTTGACAGTATAGTTCAGCCAGTTTTTCTGCTTCCTGCTCCGTTATTTTAATAAGCGTATATTCAGAAGGAGGCATACTGACATCTGGATTTTTCTCAAGCGCGGTTACATTTTTTACGATGCTGTCCTCAGAAATCCATTGTCCACTTGTCCTTCTTTCATCAGTAAAATACTTGCAAAAAAAGTATTGATCAGAGCCCCGAAAATATCCGTCAATAACAGCTTCGCACTGATAGCCCAATGAGAGCAGATCTATATAATTTTCAGCTCTTCCCCTAAATATTAATTTCTCAAACTGAAAATCTTTTGCTGCTTTCTCTGCTTCGTTGACGGTTTCTGCCAGGCTCCCTGCATAATCATCTACCCTTAATCGCTTATTGAATGGATCAAGATAGAACTCAGCCACTATGTTTTCATTTTTTATAGTTTTTACTGAAGCAGTATGATTCATAGCTAAGACTCCCTTCTATTAATAAAACTGCCCGGCCAGGCGGCCAGGCATTGTGGTGGCATAAAGAATTCACGGTAATACAGCCAATAAATGAATCACCCGTCAAACACATTCATTTACCGGCTGAATCAGTAAATCAAATTTCTGTCCCTCACCTTAATCGATTTTAAAACTGATCAGCTTTAACTCTGTCATTTCTTCAACAGCATATTTGATTCCTTCCCGTCCCATTCCGCTCATTTTTACTCCGCCATACGGCATATGGTCTACACGGAAGGTTGGGAAATCGTTTACCATTACCCCGCCCACCTGCAGCTCCTTTGCTGCTTTAAAAGCTTTGTTCACATCATTAGTGAAAACCCCGGCCTGGAGGCCAAATTCTGAATCATTCACTTGTGCAAGAGCCTCTTCAAAGCTGCTGAATGAATTAATATGAACAACTGGTGCAAATGCTTCCTCACATGAAATTCTTTCGGATTTGCCGACATTCAGCAGGACGGTTGGATACAAGGTATTCCCTGTCGAATTCCCTCCGATAGCAAGCTCTGCTCCGTTTTCAACGGCACTCCTGATCCAGCTTTCTGCGCGTTCAGTGTCACTTCGGGAGATCATCGCTGATATATCAGTATCCTCATTGAGCGGATCGCCGATCTTCAGCTTCCTGGCTTCCTCAACAAAACGCTCGGTAAATGTCTGGTACAGGGATTCATGTACATAAATGCGCTGCACGGAGATACATACCTGACCCTGGAAGGCAAATGCTCCAGCAGCAATGCGCGGGACAATTTTCTCCAAGTCTGCATTCTCATCCACTACAACTGCCGAATTGGAACCCAATTCAAGAGTTACTCTCTTTAATCCTGCATGTTCGCGGATCTGCCGGCCTACTGCGGGGCTCCCTGTAAAAGTAATCATGGATATGCGGCTGTCTTCAACAAGTACATCCCCTACCGTTCCGCCGCTTCCGGTTACCACATTCAGCGCTCCGGCAGGAAGCCCTGCTCTGTGAAAAATATCAGCGATTTTATATGCGGACAATGGCGTTTGAGAAGCAGGCTTTAAAACAACCGTGTTGCCGGCAGCAATAGCCGGTCCCACTTTATGGGCAACCAGGTTCATTGGAAAATTGAATGGCGTGATCGCGCCAATAATCCCTAGTGGCTCCCGTACTGTATACGAAACTCTGCCTTCGCCTCCCGGGGCAGCATCCATCGGAATCGTTTCTCCATAAAGCCTGCGCGCTTCCTGTGCAGCGAAGGTATAGGTCATGATGGTGCGGTCAACTTCGCCTCTTGCAGCCTTTATCGGCTTTGAAGCTTCGAGCGAAATAATCTTGGCGCACTCCTCTTTTTCCTCCTTCAAGAGGGCAACAGCATTTTCCAGTATTTCAGCCCGTTTATGGGCAGGCATCTCTGCCATTGTTTTTCTGGATTGATCTGCTGCATCGATGGCTGACTTCACATCGGAAGGAGCTGCCATGGCAACTTCTGCAATTACCTCCCCGCTAAAGGGGCTTTTTACTGCTTTGTAGTTTTCTGTTTTCTTGAACTTTCCGCTGATCCATAAATGTTGTTTCAATGGAATTCCTCCTTATTTGCAGCATTCACCTATTACTTCTTCTAGTACGGAAAATCCTTCATTTAGCTGCTCATTAGTTATAATAAGCGGACTGAGCAAACGAATAATATTGCCATATAAGCCGGCGCTCATTATGATTAAGCCGCGCTTGTGTGCCTTCGACAGGATTTCCTGAACAATTTCTTTATTTGGCTCCTTTGTTTCCTGGTCTTTAACAAATTCAATGGCACACATTGCTCCTAAAGAACGCACTTCACCCACTTGTTTATATTTTAAAGGAAAATCAGAAAATTTTTCAGTGAAAAGACTTCCGATTTCAGTGGCCCTTTCTAATAACCCTTCTTCTTCAATTGTTCGAATTACCTCTAAAGCGGCCATACACCCGAGCGGACTGCCTCCATAAGTTCCGCCTATTTCACCGATATTCGGTGAGTCCATTATGTCAGCCCTGCCAGTAACCGCGCTGATCGGCAACCCGGCACCGATCGATTTAGACATCGTCATAAGATCGGGCACAACATCATAGTGCTCCATTGCAAACATTTTGCCTGTCCTGCCAAATCCCGTCTGTACCTCATCAGCGATAAAAAGGATTCCGTGCTTTTCACAAACCTGTTTTACACCCTTAACAAAACGAGATGACGGCATTACGAAGCCTCCTTCGCCCTGAACAGGCTCCATAATGACAGCAGCGATTTCTTCAGGCGGCACCTCGCTCAAAAAAAACGTTTCAAATCTACTAAGTAAGGCATTGTCATGGTCCATTTCCTTCAGGCCCTCACTCCGGTAATAATAAGGATATGGCCATTTATACGTTTCCGGAGCAAATGGCCCAAATTCATATTTATAAGGTTTTACTTTGCTCGTTAAACTCATGGACATATAGGTCCGCCCATGAAAGCCCCGTTCAAATGATATAATTCCTTTTCTGCCGGTATATTTCCTTGCTATTTTGACTGCATTTTCCACAGCCTCTGCTCCGGTGCTTAAAAAGAAGGTTTTCTTGCTGTGATTGCCAGGGGTAATGCTGTTGAGCTTCTCTGCCAGCTTGATATAAGGCTCATACATCATGACATGGAAGCATGGGTGAAGGTATTGATCAATTTGGGCATGAAGGGCTTCAACAACCCTTGGCGGGCAGTGTCCAACATTCAGTGTCCCAATTGCCCCTGCAAAATCAAGAAAAGTATTTCCATCGATATCTGTCAGAAGTGCTCCATCCCCTTTAGCTGCAAAGGTCTGCATTGTGTTAAATGGACCCTTTGGAACATTTTGCTCTTTTTTAGCCAATAACTCCTTCGCTTTTGGCCCCGGTATCGCTGTTCTTATATTAATCGATCCCATCTTTATTTCTCCTCTCCCTGATTAGTGCCGCACCATTCCAGTATGGCCAGAGCAATAATTTCAGCCGCTTCAAAAACCTCATGTAATGAAATAAATTCGTTAACATCATGTGCGGCCTCCGTCACGCCAGGACCGAAGACTACAACAGGTGTATTACCCACTTTGGATAATATACCTCCATCCGTGCCCCATGGTGATGCTTCAACAGCCGGCTGCCTTCCTTTTACAGCTTCAAAGGATTCCGATAGTACAGTCATTAAAGGATGATCCTGCTCCAAGTCACCAGGCTGCCACCGTCCCCCAAACCATTCAACTTGAGGAGGATTCATTTTAAGCCACTTATCATTTTTTGCTGCTTCCTTCAGGCAATCCTCCAGCTCTAGTTCGGCTGATTTCATCTCTTCATCCGGTGCTACCCCCATCCTTCCCTCTATAACCGCAATATCCGGTACTGAGGAAGGCCATTCTCCGCTGTATAGTTTTCCAATATTAATAGGAATCGGAATAGGAATCTTTGAAAAGAGCGGGTCATCAATTCTAAGATTTCTAACCTTCTCAAGCTCCTGTATCTTTGTAATCATATACATTGCTTTTTCAATGGCATTGATGCCTTCATATCGGGTTCCCCCATGTGCTGAACGCCCTTTGACGGTTATCCGGAACCACATCGAGCCCTGCTGTTTTGGGAAGATCTTCATATTTGTCGGCTCCGGAATGATTGCCCCATCAGCTGAATACCCCCTTAGGACTGCAGCCAATGTACCTGCCCCGCCGCTTTCTTCCTCTATGACACTTTGAAAAATCACATCGCCTTTTAGCTTAATTCCAAGCGCCATAATGGCTTCCATAGCAAGCAGGAGCGAAACTGTACCGCCTTTCATATCGGTTGAACCCCTGCCAAATAGCTTTCCATCTTCAATTCTGCCGCTAAATGGATCATGCTCCCAATCATTTCGGTCTCCCTCTGGAACAACATCAATATGACCATTTAAGATGATGGATTTCCCTCCGCCGGTCCCTTTCAAAACAGCGACCACATTCGGATTCCCGGAAAAATCCTTTCGATCTGAACAAAAGGCAGGATGTTTGATTAAATCCTCCTTGCCTATTTCCCAAATATCAAGAGTTAGTCCAAGTTTGCGGCATTTTTCAATGATGACGGCCTGTGCACTGCTTTCATGTCCGCGGATGCTCCCTTCCTGTACCAGCTGCTGAAGAAGTCTTGTTCCTCTTTGCTTATTTTCTTCCAGCCATTGTTTAATCTTTGCATGAGTATTCATGTTCTCACTCCTTTTTTGAGACCAAAGCATATAAATCTATCAATTAATCACTCTCACATTCTCAGCAATTGCAAAGCTGCATCCGGTTTTTTCCCTTACCTCATCTATAGAATGCGGCGCAAACAAGTCAGCCAATGTGAGTCCATGAGCTGATATTTGAAAGACAGCCATCTCTGTAATAATCATGTCCACACACCGGGCAGATGTAAGAGGCAGGGTGCACTCTTCCACAATTTTTGAGTTTCCGTATTTGTCAGTCTGGTTCATAAGAACAATGACTTTTTTTGCCTTTTGGGCAAGCTCCATGGCACCTCCCATGCCAGGGACTTTTTTTCCCGGCACAATCCAATTGGCCAGATCCCCTTTTCCGCTAACCTCCAGAGAGCCCAGAATCGTCAAATCAACCCTTCCTCTGCGTATCATCCCGAAAGCAACCGTGCTGTCGCAATACGAAGCACCTTTTACAACGGAAACTGGAAAACCTCCTGCATTACAGAGGTTTTCATCTTCCTTCCCTTTCTCCGGACTTGGCCCCATTCCTGTAATGCCATTTTCCGCATGAAACATTACATTTGTCCCTTCAGGCAAATGATTGGGAACAAGCGAAGGGATGCCAATGCCGAGATTGACAATCATCCCGTTTTTTATTTCCTCTGCGGCACGTTTGGCTATACGATTTCTGCTTTCTACTCCCAGGCCCATTTCCAATTCACTCCTTTCGAAGGTACAATATAATCGACGAATACACCGGGTGTTATAATTTCATCAGGGTCCAGACTGCCAAGCGGGACAATTTCCTCCACTTCCGCAATTGTCATATCACCAGCCATGGCAACAAGCGGATTTGTATTTCTGGCACTTTTGTCATATATCAAGTTCCCGTAAGGATCAGCTTTTTTAGCAAAGACAATCGATATCTCTGCAGTAAGAGCCGGCTCGACAAGATACTTTTTACCGCCAAGACTGCATGTTTGTTTATTGCCGGCAACAATGTCATTATCCAAGCCAATATCGGAAAGGATAGCAGGTATGCCCACTCCGCCGGCACGTATTCTTTCTGCCAATATCCCCTGGGGTGAAAATTCCACTTCCATCTTTCCATCTGTCATTAGCTGGCCGGCAACGGGATTTGAGCCAATATGAGAAGCAATCATTTTTTTTGCCCTTCCCTGGCTGACCACCTTCCCGATCCCAATATGGGGAAAGCCTGAATCATTGCCAATGAGCGTTAGATCTTTGAATTCTTTATCCAAAATGCCGTCAATAAGGGAAGGAGGGGTTCCAATACCGCCAAAGCCGCCAAACATAATAACCATTCCGTCCCGAAAATGCTTCATTGCGTCATCAAGTTCAATGATTTTATTAAATGTGTTCTCCATTGTTTTCAGCCTCTTCCTCACCAGAAATCAAATGATTTTCTGAGAAAATCTGCAAAGTCTTATCAAATCGCTTTATCAGATCGTCGATTTCCCTTTTAGTTATAGTCAGCGGGGGTGCGATCAGTACGGCATCCCCATCTATCCCATTTGTGCCTGCACCTGCAGGGTAAATAAGCAGACCCTGTTCCTGTGCTTCCTTTATTAACCTCTGAGTCAGACCAAAGTTCTTTGTAAAAGGCTGTTTTGTCACGGGATCCATAACAAATTCAAGCCCTGCCATGAGCCCTTTTCCCCTTACATCACCAATAAAGGGAAATTTGGATTGCAGCTTAGTCAACTTATATCTTAAATACACTCCTTTGCTTTCAACTTCCGGGATAATATTATTTTTTTCAATATATTCAAGCACTGCCAGGGAAACTGCACATGACTGCGGATTGGCACTCAAAGTATGACCGCTCATTATGCTTTTTGAACCTGCCAATATGGGCTCCATAACTTCATCACTTACAAGAGCAGCTGCAATCGGAGCATACCCGGCTCCCATTCCTTTACCAAGGGCGACAATATCAGGCTTTACATTCCAATGCTCACAGGCAAGCATTGTGCCTGTTCTGCCAAATCCAGTCATAACCTCATCAGCAATAAATAATATGCCATACCGATCACAAATTTCTTTAATGATCCGGTAATAATCCTTTGGAGGTGTTATTGCACCCCCTGCAGCCCCAATGACCGGCTCTGCGATAAACGCAGCAATGTTCTCTTGCCCTATCCGTTTAATGATGGTTTCAAGTTCATGGGCACACAGATAACCGCATTCAGGCGCTTCCAGATTGTAGGGGCACCTATAGCAATATGGCGGATGAATGACTGGGAAATCCTCCAGCAATGGTATAAAGCGAGCCCTTCTGCCCGTATGTCCTGACATTGATAAAGCTCCCAGTGTAATGCCGTGATAGCTCATCCACCTCGAGAGCACCTTTGTTTTTGTCATAATGCCTTTTTCCTGCCAATACTGAATAGCTATTTTCATAGCCGTTTCAGTGGCCTCAGACCCGCTGTTCACAAAAAAGCTCCAATTCAAATCTCCAATCGCAGCCTCCGCTATTTTTTTAGCAAGCTTTTCAGCACTTTCGCTTGTAAATTGCGATCGATAAACAAAGGAAACTTTTTTGGCCTGTTCATGCATTGCCTCAATAATTTCCTCCACACCATGGCCAATATTAGCTGTTATCGCGCCTGATGATGCATCCAGGTATTCCTTTCCGTACGTATCATATAAATAGACGCCTCTTCCATAATCAATGATCGGGTACTGTGCATCAAGCATCGGCTTAATTAAGTTCGACTGGTTCATCAGCTTGCTCCCTCCACCTGTAATTGCGAAATTTGCCTGCGGCTAATCTATATCCGCCGATGGCTTCATGAGCTTTCACAGCAAATCTTCAATTCTGCAATCCAAATATCTCTACCATTTGGCAATATAGTAAATTGTATGAAGTCACTTTAGAAATCTTTCATAAAAGAATTTTACAGAGTAATCTATTTTTCGCTGAAAAAAAGCAGCCGCACACTAGCGGCTGCTCAAAATTTTTTCCTATTTCTGTTCAATCCAAATTTCACTTTCAGAACCCTGTGCTTTTATAACTGCTTTACCTCCAATTGGAATAGTAGCGTTAGGCTATACATGGCCGATGTTCACATTTGCTATTACAGGAATGCCTTGCAGCTCTTTTTTGGATTCAATAATTTTCTTCAGTGCTTCTTCTGTCACTTGAGAATTTTTCTGAAACCTTCCAATGAGAATTCCTTTAATATCACGGGCATCAGGCTGATGCAGAAGAGATTGGAGATCCCGATCGAAGGTAAGAGCATGTGATTCCTCATCATCTTCAATAAATAATATTGAATCCTTTAAAGATGGCATGAACTCTGTCCCTTGCAGCAGGTTAAGCGTACATAAATTCCCTCCGATTAATCTGCCTTCTGCATCCCCTTCCTGGATTGCGATATACCCATTATTTTTGATGAAATGCCTGTCTTCCTGGTCGAGATACCATGGATCATCACTCCAATGCGTTGATGCAGTAATTTCATATGGTGCTTCATTTGTGACTGCATGAATAAAAGACTCCAAAGTGTACTCAAACCCATGCTTCACACCGAAGCTTGAAAAATGAGGCCCTGAATATGTGATCAATCCCGTTTTTTTATAAATAGCCCCCTGCAGTGCTGTGATATCACTAAATCCGCAAAATACTTTTGGATTGCTTTTTATTAACCCAAAGTCTATGTAATTCAAAAGCTGGTTGGCGTTATAGCCGCCGATCACGGTCAAAATCCCCTTTACATTAGGATCAGTGAAAGCATCATGCAGCTCTTCAATTCTTTCTTCAATAGACGTACTGAAGAACTCATCATGCTCTTGTGCGTTTTTGCCGTATGTCACTGTGAACCCAAGCTGATTCAGCTCTCCTGGGCAATTCGCAATTGTTCGCCTTTTATAATGGCCATACTTCTGGATGGTGCAATAACCCGGATCTCATCACCGGGCTTCAATCGCTCTGCAAGCATCGTGTCCTCTCCTCTTTCGCTTTCAGACTTGTAGATTGTTTTACATTTTATCAGATGGACGATTGTTTGGAGATAACTGTTTGTATGTATTGAAAAGCATATTAAAAAAAGGCCAGCTTTTCAGCTAGGCCTTCTGCTCTTATACTAATGCAGGTTCTCTTCTTGGTGCATTACTTGCCTTTTCGATAATATCCCTTGCAATCCAGACACCGCAGGCACCTGCCTGTGCAAGTCCTCTGGTAATGCCGGCACCATCCCCGCCAACATAAAGTCCGCTGATTTCCGTTTCGAAACGGTCATTCAATTTCGGACGTGCAGAGTAGAATTTCGCCTCCACCCCATAAAATAAAGTATGTTCTGATGCAAGGCCTGGAGATACATGGTTTAAAGCCTCAGTCATTTCAATCAGGCTTTTCATTGTATTATACGGAAGAACAAGTCCCAGATCGCCAGGGACCGCTTCCTTTAACGTTGGCTCAAGAAAGCCTTCCTTAATCCTCTTCTCAGTAGATCTTCTGCCTTTTAATATATCTCCATACTTTTGAACGATTATTCCGCCGCTTGAAAGGCTGTTGGCAAGCCTGGAAATTTCATGCGCATATTCATTTGGCTTATCAAACGGTTCAGAGAATGTATGGGATACAAGCAGCGCAAAATTAGTATTAGTGCTTCCAAGCTTAGGGTCTTTGTAAGCATGGCCATTCGCAAGCATGATTCCTGAGTGGTTTTCTACTACAACATGGCCGGAAGGATTGCTGCAGAATGTCCGCACTCTTGTACCGACAGATGTATTAAATGTGAACTTTCCTTCGTAAAGGTGTTTATTAATCTCTTCCATGACAATATCAGAAGTTTCAACCCGCACACCAATATCGACCTGATTATTGATGATTTTCAGGCGGCGTGATTTGAGGAGGTTTGCCAGCCAGACTGATCCATCTCTGCCTGGTGCTACAACCACCTTATCAGCATGAATTTCATTTCCGGACTTAAGCTTAACACCCATAATGCGATGGCCTTCGGAGGTTTTTTCAGTAATGAGATCTTCAACCTCTGTCTTATAGGACATATCAATTTTTTCTTGCAAATACTCATATATGCTCTTCAGGATTTCAAGATTCTGCTCGGTACCCAAATGTCTAACCTGCGCACGAAGCAATTTTAGTCCTGCTGCATATCCGCGGCGCTCAATATCCCTCACTTCATCAGTCATTGGATCTGTAATGCTTTCAGTAGCACCGTGCTTCAAATTAATTTCGTCTACATATTTTATTAATTCTACAACTTGTGAGTCAGGAAGATAATCGGTCATCCAGCCGCCAAACTCACTAGTAATATTGAATTTTCCATCTGAATAAGCCCCTGCTCCGCCAAATCCGTTCGTGATGGAGCAAGCAGGCAAGCAGCCGGCAAATTCTTTTCTTCCTGCTGCCGGCGGGCACTTAGCTATCTTTTTCTGTAAAATCGGACAATTTCTTTTATAAATATCATGGCCTTTATCAATTAATAAAATTCTTGCTTCAGGCATCTTCAATGTTAATTCATAACAAGTAAAAATTCCAGCCGGCCCAGCACCGACAACAATAACATCATAATTTGTATTCATCGTCCTTTTCCTCCAGACGCATTATTCGTTAATTTCATCAACCAAAGGTAACTATATCAAATACAGAAGTGGAGGTCAATATTTTTACGAACTATTAAATATAGAAATTTATATAATGTTCGTCTTTAGAATAATTTATGTAAAATTCGCGAAATACACTCTGCCCCAAAAACAAAGGCTGCTCATTACGAGCAGCCTTCACAAGTTCCATTTATTTTACCAATTTCCGCAGCAGCATGCTCCGATAATAATTAATAGAATGAACAATACGACGATCAGGGCAAATCCGCCATATCCCCCACTTTGAGCACCAGCAACAGGATAGCCATATCCAGGATAACATTGGTCGTAGCCGGCACCAGCAACTGCACCTTTATACATAAATAATCACTCCTCAACAAGATTTCTTGGGCATTTTCAATATTAATGTATGTATGGTGAACTTGACCCGCATGTGCATATGCCTATTTTTATAAAAAAACGCTCCAACTCCATTTTAAAACCTTCCCCCTTAGCCATTATTAGGGTACGATAATTATATGAATCAGAAAAGAAGCGGAGGATTCAAACCAATGAAGAAAAGGAAGATTGGCATATATTTTTTTATCATCACTTTTATATATGGTTTGTATCATTTGTTTGATAGCCTGTCTAAAGTTGAAGGGGCAAACCCCACTAACGTGTATCAAAAGCTTTTGTCAAAAGAGAATATCAATTACCTGATAATCGGGGATAGCATCGGCAGAGGGTCAGGTGCGACATCCAAATCATCAGCATGGTTTACAAGGCTTGAGAAACATCTTCATAGTGATTTCGGGATTAAAGCCAAAAGACATTCCATCGTCCAAAGTGGTGCCACTGCCTTCGAGGGTTTATACAAGCTGCAGCAATCCGAACATTTAGGGGAAATTGATTTAACTTTTATCGTATTCGGGGAGAATGACCGCAAATATATGGATGATAAGCAATTTTCATATTTCTATGAAGGGCTTATCCGGAAAACGAAACAGCTCTACCCTGATACTGAAATCATAACTATTACAGAAAACCCGCTTGATAATAATGCGTTCGCTCAGGCGATTTCTCATATTTCCAACCATTATGGCGCAAAAAATATTGATATGAGAAAGCCTTTTGAACAATCGGGATTACCTGCAGAGGAACTGACAAAGGATCTGGTCCATCCAAATGATGACGGCTATAAAATATATGCAGATACTTTGATAAAGAAAATAAGCGAGTTAACCGGCAGTCATGCAGAAATTGCAGAGCTTTCTGCTCCGATACATGAAAATGCGGACATCGAAATAGCATCCATCCCACATGTCACAGATATTTACGGATCATTTATTCACAAAGACGGCATTTGGGAAAGCCGCAAGGCGGGTGACAGTCTTGAATATCAATTTACTGGCCCTTTCCTTGGGGTTGATATGATTCGAAGCGAAAAAGGCGGGATGATGGATGTTTTCATAGATGATGTGTATATTACATCCTTATCCTCCTGGTGGCCGCTGACTAAAGAAAGATATCAATATATTGCCAGTGATCTCGAAGACGGACAGCATTTAGTGAAATTTATTGTAACAAACGAAAAATCACTGAATAACAGCACTGACGATGCCGTTATTCAAATTTCCTCCATCCTAACCAGAGCAGACCAGTAAAGAAAAAAACATCTGAGCTGTTAACGCCAATCGTAATGAATGACACGAAAAAAGCCGCTAAATAATAAGCGGCTTTTTCTCATTATTTTGCAGTAACTGTCATTACTGCAGATGTACCTCTTGTTACGGCTCCTGATGCATTTTTCTCAAGAGAAGCGACCTGGTCACCATTGGTGATTATCATTGGCGTTACTGTGCTCTTTGCTTTTTCTTTAACCAGATCTAAATCAAATGTGACAAGCTTATCACCTTCACTGACCTTTGAACCCTCGGAAATATGGGTCTCGAATCCTTCTCCTTTCATGGAGACCGTTTCAAGGCCAATATGGATCAAAATCTCGGCACCATTCTCAGCACGAATGCCAATTGCATGCTTGGTAGGGAACACTTGAACTACTTCTCCATTTACCGGGGAAACAACCACCCCTTCTGAAGGTTCAATTGCAATTCCATCCCCCATCATTCTTTCTGCAAATACTGGATCAGGCACCTCTTCCAGATTAACTGCTGTACCCGTTAAAGCAGCCTTAACCTCAATTGATTTTACTGTTTCCTTTTTGCCAAATAATTTCTTAAACATAGGAGCACCTTCCAATTCTTAGTTTTCGTTATTAAATAGCTTCAGATATTTTTTATAGCCTTCTTCCTCGAGTTTTTCCTTAGGAATAAACCTGAGTGCAGCAGAATTGATGCAATATCGGAGTCCCTCGGGACCCGGACCATCATCAAATACATGACCAAGATGGGAATCGGCTGATTTGCTTCTCACTTCCGTTCTGACCATAAAGTGACTGCGGTCTTCTTTTTCCACAACTTCTTCATCCTGAATGGGTTTAGTAAAGCTTGGCCATCCGCACCCTGCGTCATATTTGTCTTTTGAGCTGAAGAGTGGCTTGCCGGAAACGACATCGACATAAATGCCGTCTTTAAATTCATTCCAATATTCATTGCGGAAAGGCGGCTCTGTGCCATTATTCTGAGTTACTTCATATTGCATGGGATTAAGTTTCTGCTTTAAATCTTCTCTATTTTTCGCCATTATTTTTCACCCCAATGGTTCTTAATAAATGCCTTTCTTCCAGAGCCGGTTTGATAGGCATCGTATCTTTCCGGGTTTTTTTTGTAATAATGCTGATGATAATCTTCCGCGGGATAAAAGTCTGAAGCAGGCAATATCCTCGTAACTATCGGTTTTTTAAATGGACCGGTTTCTTCGAGCTTTTGTTTTGATTCTTCTGCCAACTGCTTTTGTTTCTCATTGTGATAGAAAATCGCAGTCTGATAGGATTGGCCGCGATCATAGAACTGCCCGCCTTCATCTGTTGGGTCAATCTGCTGCCAATACAAATCAAGCAGCTTCTCATATGGGAAGACCACAGGGTCAAATGTAATTTGAACCGCTTCATAATGGCCAGTCGATTCCGAACAGACTTGCTGGTAAGTCGGATTCTCTACATGCCCTCCGGTATATCCGGATAGTACTTCTTTTATTCCAGGCTGTTCATCGAAAGGCTTTACCATGCACCAAAAGCAGCCTCCTGCAAAGGTTGCCTTTTCGTATTGTTTTTCTGTCACTCTGCTCCACCTCTTTCCGGCACTTTTCTATTCTTTTCTATTCTTTACTTTTTCCCTTAAAAAGATGATTTAAAGCTATATACATAAGATTAATGAAAAGATTCATTATATGCAAAAGAAACCCCTTCACAGAAGAGGTTTC
>NZ_JCAXER010000043.1:0-31123 GCF_059758675.1 Cytobacillus sp. GQ23 | reverse complement strand
AAAAGATTGCATTCAAGATTAAGTAAACGACACCCGCTAATGTTGCGGATATCGGCAATGTTATTACCCATGTAATAAGCATTCTCTGTGCTGTTCCCCACTTAACCCCTTTAATTCTGTGGGCAGATCCCACACCCAGGATAGAAGACGAGATAACATGAGTAGTACTGACTGGCAAATGGATATATGTAGCGCCAAAGATGATCATTGCACCTGTTAAGTCTGCAGCAACTCCATTAATCGGACGGATCTTCATGATTTTTCCGCCAACTGTCTTGATGATTTTCCATCCTCCAACCGATGTTCCAAGCCCCATGGCTAATGCACAGGAAAACTGTACCCAAAATGGTATATCAGTTGAAGTGACATAGTTGTTTGCTATAAGTGCCATTGTAATAATACCCATAGCTTTCTGCGCATCATTTGTTCCATGTGTATATGATTGCAAAGCAGCTGTAAAAATCTGGATCAGTCTGAAATTCCGGTTTGTCTTAGTCAGGTTGTTATTTTTAAACACAATCTTGAAAATGCTGTAAACGATAAAACCGACTGCAAAAGCAATTAACGGCGAAAAGATAAGTGCCTGAATAATTTTTAAAAACCCCTGATAATTAATAGACGAAAATCCAGCTGCCGCAATCGCTGCACCGGCAATCGATCCTATGATCGCATGGGAAGAGCTGCTCGGGATCCCATAATACCACGTCAGCAGATTCCAGAAAATCGCGGCAACTAAGGCAGCCAGAATGACAAGAGAACCATTCTGCAAAGTGAACGGATCCACTATATCCTTTGTGATGGTTTTGGCAACCCCAGTAAATGTCATGGCACCCACAAAGTTCATGACGGCAGCCATTATTATGGCATGCCTTGGTTTAAGAGCCTTAGTGGAGACAGCAGTAGCTATTGCGTTTGCCGTATCATGAAATCCATTGATAAAATCAAATGCCAGGGCTCCAATGACAATTAAAATTGTAATAATAAATACTGCATCCATTGTATTCGCCCCTTAAGCATTTTTCATGATGATGGTTTCAAGCGTATTGGCGACATTCTGGCAGCTGTCCGCAATATCTTCAAGTGTTTCATAAATTTCTTTATACTGAATAATCCGGATAGGATCTTTTTCAGTAGCAAAGAGATGCTTGATTGACTGACGGCGGACTCCATCACATTTCGATTCATAATCTTTAATCTTGATTGCATGCTCCCTGATCTGCAGTAATTTCTTAGTTGACAGAAGTTCCACGCACTTTTCAATTTCGATTGCACAATTCTTAATGGCATCCACGAACTTGAGCATAAATTCATCTGCCTGTGTCATTGAATACATTTCGAATAAATCAGCACATTCTTCAAACCCATCAAGGACATCATCCATGCTCATGGCAAGGTGAAGAATATCTTCTCTTTCGATCGGTGTAATAAAAGCGTTATTTAATTCCTTAATAACTTCATGAACATAGGAATCGCCTTTTGTTTCATAATCCTTCATAGTTTTTGAAAAAGTTTTTAAATCACTGACATTGTTGATCTTATAGTCGGCAAAGTAAATTGCACTATCTTTTAAATTTACAGAAATATTGCTTAACAATGTGTTAAACTTGTCCTTTTTCTTAAAAACCATTATTTTACCCCCAATATTTTAGGAAAACTTCAATCAAACGTTATTATTTTAAACGAAATCGACAAAATATGATAGTTTTTTTTATTAAAGTAATATTCCCTGCTTTAATGAGAATAAACGAAGAGCCGATTATTAGCTAAAAAAAACACCGCCTAACTCGGCGGTGCCTCTCAAATAGAGGGATGACAAACTATCCTTTCAGTCTCCCGATAAAATCATGCATTTTTTCAAGTGAATTCAAATTTGCATTGCATTTCTGACTGTCCTGGCAAATGTAATTCCCTTTTTTTGTATAGGTGCCTAACTGAGTCCCTTTGGTTTCAGTTAAGAACATACCAGTTTCCTCAAATTTGCTGCAGATGGCACAGATTCCTTTTTTGCCGAGCGGTTTAAATGTTCCAGATATGCCAGTGAGTTTGCCATCCAGCTGGCTGATCATATACTTCCTGTTTGTGCCTTTGTCGTCCCATCCCAAGTAGCTTATTTCCCTGAAATCGATATCTTCAAGTGCTGGAATCTTTAATTTTTTTACTTTAGGGAACAGCTTTTTGATGGATTGTTCCGTCAATGGTGCAAACGGTATTACATACTCCTTTATTTGATCCAGGAAGGCATCAGCCTGCTCTCTTTCTTTTATATTACTGACTGGGGATAAAAGCTGTTTTTGCTCTTCGCTAAGCTCCTCAAAAAGGCTTAACACCTTCTCAGCAGAAAGAGATTTCAGGGCATCCAGCACTCCTGTATCATTGACAGATGCATGGCCATTAATAAGCGCTTGCGTCTGTTGTTTAATAAAATTATATTGATCATTTCTTATGAAAGGTTCCAAGATACACACACCCCTACACATTCAGCACCTTTATATATCACTTTCACTTTAAAAGAATTACATAAAAATGTAAATGTATAAAATGATTAGGAAAAGAACTTGGCATATAAAAAAGCACTGAACAAAGTTCAGTGCAAAATTCATTTTTTATAAACTATTTTTTTTATTGTTTCAGCTGAAAGATAATATTCTTCAGCCAATTGGCTGATGGTTTTGCCTTTTTGGAAGGCACCTTTAATCGAAAGGTTCCTTTCATCAAGGGCTTTTCTCGCTCCGGAGCGTGATCCCCATTTTTGGTGGTCCTTTTCCGGCTTAGGGATATAAATTGCCTCACCTTGAACGTATTTTTGAATTTCTTCTATTAAATTTGCCGGTAAAACGGCATTCGCTTTTATATAACTCATTTCTGCCAGCTCCTTATTGATTTTTGACAAAAAAAATGAATAAGGTGCAAAGCCGATATCAGAAATGGTTCTAGCAGAAGGGGCGATAATAATTTAGTTCATTACCGCCTCATGCAAAGTATCGCCACCAATATCAGGCTTTGCATGAGACGCTGCATTATCAGGCACTGCAATTGCAATGGCCACTTTCATCACCTCCTAAAGAATGTATTTCTATATTATAAATTAACATGAGCGGCAATGACTGTAACACCCCAAAATCGGAAAAATCTAATCCGTCACTTTCTTCTATTGATTCTTGCAGACTTTTCTGATAATATATTCTTCCGCCCACGCGTTCGCTCATATGTATTTCTCCATTGCGGCTGAAAAAATTTGAAAGGAGAAACATATGCCATCTGAATTAGAACACCCCGATTTTCAAAAGGAAGTTCAGCGGCTTGAATTTACGAAACGTTATATTGATGTTGTGATTAAAACGTCGGAATCCAGCAAAGATCGGTTTCAGGAAAATATGAAAGAAGCCTTCGAAGACGTTGACTGGCTTGAATCCAGTTTAAGCTACTCTTCGCTCCTGACTAATGCCCGTTTTTTTGAAATGTCCAAAGATGAATTAACGCAGCTGAAGAAAGCCCGGAAAAAACCTTACTTTGCCAGAATCGATTTCTTAAGGGAAGATTTAAACGAAGAAGAGAAACTATACATAGGCAAAACTTCATTGTATTCAAGAGAAAATCAGGAGCAGATTATTGTTGACTGGCGTTCTCCGATAGCCAATTTATACTATGAAGGCAGGCTTGGAAAGGTACAATACCATTCTTATGAAGAAAGCTTTACAGGCCACCTGTCTTTAAAAAGGCAATATATGATTGAAGACGGGGTTCTGGATGAAATAAGGGATATTGATCTCACAACCACGGACGAATTGCTTCAGGAATCATTGTCAAAGAGTTCAAGCAACCGCCTCACTGAGATTATTTCAACCATACAGGAAGAACAGAACAAAATAATTCGTGCTGATTTGAATAAGCCCATTATAGTTCAGGGTGCTGCAGGAAGCGGAAAGACGACAATTGCCCTGCATCGAATTAGTTATTTCATTTATCAGTACAAAGAAAATTTTGCTCCCGAACAGCTTATGATACTGGCGCCGAGCAGGTTATTCATTGATTATATTTCAGAGGCACTTCCCGAGCTGGGGGTAGAAAGGGTACGCCAGACAACCTACCAGGAATATGTGATGGCATGTCTTGGCGAGGATCTAAAAATGGCTGATGACAGTAAACTCGTGAACCTGCTTGAAGATCATGGAAGTGAAGAAGTAAAACTTGCAGCATGGGCATCATCGATTAAAGGTTCACCCGTTTTTCAAACAATCCTCAGCCATTATTTAAAGGAAATTTATAATAGCTTTCAGCCCAGTGATGATTTTATGGTAGATAAATTCAGGCTGTTCAGCCGAAAGAAATTCTTTCAGCTTTTTTTGGAGGATTACAATTACATGCCTCTGTATCGCAGACTCGAAAAATTAAAAGCTGTGCTTCAAAACGATCTTGCTAAGAAAAAGAAATATATCATTAAGAAAATCGAAACGTATTATGACGAGAGGATCGAGAGGGCCCTCTATAGAGGCAGGGACCCTGAGAAAAGAAGACAGTATGTTTCAGAGGCGCTTGATAAAAAAGCATCCAGACTGGAATACCTCAAGAAAAGCTTCAGGACAGCCGTTCCAAAATACATGAAGCAATTTCCGAAAAAAAGCCTGATCCGGTATTACAAAGACCTATATGAAGATCCTGTACGTCTTTCAAGATTATCAGGGGGAAAATTGTCAGTCAACCACGCAGAAACACTTTGTGAATATTGCCGTAAATTGTTCCGAAAAAAGGTTTATGAGAGGGAAGATTTAGCTTTGATGCTTTACCTCCAGGAAAGCCTATTTGGCATTCCTAAAGAGCTGAAGGCGAAAAACATCGTCATCGATGAAGCCCAGGACTACAGCTTCATGGAGCTTCTTTCTTTAAAGAAGTCACTAGATACAGATATGTTCACACTAGTAGGGGACCTTGCCCAGGGAATTCATTCCTACAGGGGGCTTACAGGCTGGCAGGAGGTGCTGGACTATATTTTTCCCCGTGCAACATATACAGAACTTCAGAAAAGCTATCGTACTACAGTGGAAATTATGGAAAAAGCAAATGAATTACTAAAGCTTCTTCCTTATTCATTCCCAAAAGTGGAGCCGGTTGTACGCCATGGGAACAGTCCTGAGTTTATCAAGAGAGAGAATGGAAGAAAACTGGTGAAACAGCTTGAGGAGCAGGTTATTTCATTGAAGAAAGAGGAGTACAAAACGTTTGCGGTGATCGGGAAAACGATGAAAGACTGCCAGCTACTGCATGCACTTTTTGAAAAGCATGCTAAGCTTCCCTTTAAACTGCTGCAGGAACAGGAAAGCATACCGAAGGATGAGATCGTTATCGTGCCATCTTACTTGGCCAAGGGACTTGAATTTGATGCCGTTATGATTCTGTCCATTGAAGAGGAGTTTTCCAGAAACTCAGAACTGGATATTAAATTGCTTTATGTCGCCATGACACGTCCTCTTCACCGATTATATTTTTATGGATTAAAAGAAGGCAATTTCATTGTGGCTTAAAACTTAAGCAGCTGAATTTATCAGCTGCTTATTTTTTTTGAGAAAACGATTCTGTCCTTTGTTTAGGACAGTTTTCAGCCGGGAAAATCATTTTTAGATGAGAAAAAATGGGAAGGGTGCCCTAATATAAAATCCCGGCAGCTGCCGTTTATATAGATGGGCGATTGCTTCTTAAAGGCAATCGCTTTTATTTTGGAGTGTAAGCAGCAAAGATAAATGAAGGAAATGTGCCATCTAAAAAGAATATCAGCCTAATGGAGTTGGAATCCTTCAATTCGGGAGATCACACAGAAAAATAGGATAAAGGCTTATTGAATCTCCAAAACCGAATAATGGTCATTCCAAAATCAGTGACTAAGGGAAAATGGAGATATTGATGATTTGTCTAACTGATGAAATGAACAAAGGAATGCATAAAATATAATTATCATTTTGGGCCGCTAATCCAGATAATTATTGACCTTTAAACGGGTTTTTTTGTTATAAAATTTTTCCAGAAGAATAGTTTAACCATTTTTGGTTTTAGATAATGAATACTGGGTAATTTAATTATACAAGCAGATAGAATCACCAAAAGCTGCGCAGCTGCTGAATGAAATTCTTATCTGAGCAAAAGCTAAATCAAATTAAAAATGAGGAGTGATTTTCAATGTTAAGCTTTTTATGGGCATTAATTATAGGTGGTATTATAGGTTGGTTAGCAGGTATGATCGTGGGAAGAGATATTCCAGGCGGAGTTATTGGTAACATCATTGCTGGTTTCATTGGTGCATGGTTAGGTTCTTTAATTCTCGGTGATTGGGGTCCAGTCGTAGCTGACTTTGCTATTATTCCTGCTTTAATTGGTGCTATCGTGCTTGTATTCATCGTAGGCTTTATTATGAAGGCTATGCGTAAAACTCATGACTAATTAAATTTGTTTAAAGAAGTCCCATCTGGGGCTTCTTTTTTTTGTTGTATTTTGCTTATAGGGTAAAGTAAAGCTGCCCCAGAAAGGGCAGCTCTCTTTCATGTTTAAAAACGATACGGATCAATGGCCTTGAAAATCCCAGGATCATCCAGAAAAGGGGCATGACAGACTATGGCTTCCTCGGAGAATGGGTGAGGTATCTCCATTTTTACCGCATGCAGTGCCTGCCGTGCAAAAACAGGCTTCCCGCCATATAGAGTATCTCCAGCAAGAGGGTGTCCGATGCAGCTTAAGTGAACACGTATCTGATGTGTTCTGCCTGTATCCAAACGGCATTTAATAAGGGAAAGATTTTGTTTGCGAAAGTACTCAATTATTTCATAGTTAGTAGCAGCAGGCTGGCCGCCGGGGGATACTCTTCTTCTTGTTGGATGATGCCTGTCCCGTCCAATTGGTTCCCTGATGGTTCCTTTGTTCTTTGACATTTCGCCATGGACTAATGCCAAATATGTGCGTTTAATTCTTCTTTCTTGCAGCTCTTTATCCAAGATTGCTCCCGCTAATGCATGCTTCGCAAACAAAATGGCACCGGTTGTATCACGATCGAGACGATGTATATGTTTGATGGCTCTATATTCTCCCTGCATCTGCATATGAAAGGCTGCAGCGTTTGCCAGGGTATTCATTTGATCCGGCGAGTTAGGATGAGTATCCATGCCGGCAGGTTTATTCAAAACAAGCATATGGTCATCTTCAAAAAGAACATCAACCTCGTAATAGGAGGGGATAACGCCTGGATCTTCATCCACAAAAAAATGAAACTTTAATTTATCTCCTGCATGCACAGGGTTATTCCAATTAGCAGGTTCATTATTGTATAGAACCTGTTTTTTCATTCTCATATTGTGTGTTTGTTTTTTGGGCGCTCCCCATAATGTCCGGAAAATATAATCAATTGAATATCCTTCCCAGCGGGCAGGTACCTCTATTTCACACCATTCACCAAACCTTTGTATTTTTACCATAAATTACTCCTTATCCCGGTTGAATAATTACACCTTTAGCACATATAAATTAATTACAATAATATTTTAGCCTTTAAAGACAGCTGATAAAAGGAATAGCCATCTCAAAAAATTATTGTAATATTTAAAATCATCTTTTGTTTTGCTGAAAATGGGGTTATTATAGAGCTTTAGAACTAATTATTTAGCATTATGCCTGTGCCATCTATTTCCGGAGGAGGAATAAATACCAACAAATCCCTTCTCCATGGGTATAATTACCACCCTAAAGGGCATTTAGAATATGATATTCTTATGTATATATATATTACGAACTGATTACAAGGATTACAAAGGTGGGTTATCAGTGAAGGTTGTATTTGCATCAACTCCTGATCAGGAACAAAAAATTCAAGAATTAATAGAAAAATTTTATTCAAATGTGTTTCCTCTTTATTTCTCGGACGATGATATAAGAGAATTTGAACAGCAGAAGATTTTACATACTTCTACCAGGCACTTTGAATACTTCGGAACATTAAAGGAGGCATATCAGGTTATTGCAGGGCTGCAGACGCTTATCGCTATTCTGGAATCTCGCCAAATCAGCAGTAAATATGAAACGATATTCTTTAAAAATGTACAAATACTTCAAGAATTCGGTTTATCATTTCCGTTTGACTACAGTCATTTTTGCGGAGAGAGAATGCCCCGAAATGATTTATTCAGTGTTTATACTAAAGCCGCAAATGAAATGCTTGTATAAAAAAACGCCTGCAGCTGCAGGCGTTTTTTAGTTATTTGGAATTTTCATTAAACCATTTTTCAAAAATCTCTTTTTCCTGATAACCGGTAATTCTGTTAACCTCTTTGCCGTCTTTGTATTGAATGATTGTTGGAGTTTCCACAATTCCGTATTTGTCCCAGCCGTCGTCAAATTCTAGCAGGTTAAATTGAACCATGTCAATGCCCATATCTTCTGTAAGTGGAGCCACCACAGGAGTTGTCTTTTGGCAATGCGGGCATGTCGGGCTATAAAAATAAACAGTTACATCGTCTTTATTATCTAATTTTTCATCCAATTCTTCAGGAAGAATCAGGTTTTGATAATTGGGGTCTTCAAGCTGTTTGACTGTTTCAGGATGAAGTGAATCCTTCCCATATGGATTGTTCTCTGACACCTTTTCTTCGTTTTGCATTTTAGTTAAGATTCCAACTGCTGCAAATAATGCAATGATAATGGCAAGAAAAATAATGACTTTTTTCATTATTCTGCTACCTCCTTCGTTTTCTTCCAGACAAGATAACTGCAAATAAAAATAATAATAAAAGCTGTTAATGCTAAAAACGGAATTGTAACAAATCCCAGCCAGTTAATATACTGCCCCGTACAGGGAACTCTTCCGCATGATGCTGCACGATCAGCCATAAATGAAATCTTCTGAATGGAGTAGTGGTAGATTGAAATGCCTCCTCCAATAGCAGATAACAGCATTGTATATAAGCTGATGCGATAATCCTTCTTTACTACAGCCAAGCCCAGTATGACAGCAAAGGGATACATGATAATCCTCTGATACCAGCAAAGCTCACAAGGTTCATATTGCCTGATTTCCGAAAAATAAAGGCTGCCGAACATAGCAAGAATGGAAGCTGCCCAGGCAATAAACAGTAAACTTTCCCGCAGGTCTGATTTTATTTTCTCCATAATAATCTCCTTATTGATATGTACTCTAAAATTATAAAGCTATAGGACATCCCTTGTAAATCTACATGTTCAAAGGAAATCGGGAAATAAGGAATCTGTAATATTGAAATGGCATTTCTAAAGAAAAAGGGGTGATAATTTAGGAGTTAAAAGATGATAATCATTCACCTATAGAGAAATATATATGAAGGAAAAGAAGCAAGATAACAAGAGGGATTTTGCATTGAGAATTCAGAGGGTTATGAAGGCAGCAAAAAAGGGAAAAGAGCTGTATATCACTGGAGAAGCCGAGTTTTCGGATCAGCTTCCGGGATAATTATTATTTTCCAAAAGGAGTGCCCACCATTGACAAAGCTTGATTTAAAGAAATTTGAGAAGAAAATGATTATCAGAAATACCCGGCATACAGATATAGATCATATCATTGCTCTTCAGGAGCTATGCTTTCCCGGCATGGTTCCCTGGAAGAAGGATCAGCTTGAAAGCCATTTGGACATTTTCCCTGAAGGTCAGTTTGTTGCAGAATATGACGGGGAAATTATTGGATCATGCTCGAGCCTTATTATCAACTTTGATGAATATGATGACCGTCATTCCTGGGATGACGTTACAGACAAAGGATACATATCGAATCATAACCCTGAAGGATATAACCTTTATGGTATAGAAGTAATGGTTCACCCTGACTACCGCAGAATGAAAATAGGTCATCGCCTGTATGAGGAAAGAAAGGAGCTTGTCAGGTCTTTAAATTTAAAAAGCATCATCATTGGCGGGCGTATTCCAAATTATCATAAGTACTCGGAAGAAATGAACCCCCGGGAGTATGTGAAAGAGGTTTCACTCCACAAAATTTATGATCCGGTGCTATCTTTTCAGCTGCTGAATGGATTTACGCTGATGAGGATTAATCCCAACTATTTGCCTGATGATGTGCAGTCAAATAAATATGCAACGCTGATGGAATGGAATAATGTCGATTACAGGCCAATGAGCAAACGGTTTTATAAAACAAGTTATCCTGTCCGCATATGCGTGGTTCAGTATTTAATGCGGCAGATAAAATCCTTCGATGAATTTGCCCATCAGGTGGAATACTTTACAGATGTTGCTTCTGACTCAGGGTCCGACTTTGCCGTTTTTCCCGAATTGTTTACCACCCAGCTAATGTCCTTTTTGGAGGAGCGTTCACCAAGCCTTGCGGTCAGGAAGCTCACAGAATACACTGAACAATACATCGAGTTATTTACAGACTTGGCAGTCAGATATAATATCAATATAATTGGCGGATCTCATTTTGTTAAGGAGGATGATGATGTAATTTATAATATTGCTTATCTTTTCCGCCGTGATGGAACGATTGAAAAGCAGTATAAGCTCCATATTACACCAAATGAGCGCAAATGGTGGGGGATCAGCCGCGGGGACGAAGTGAAGGTATTTGATACAGACTGCGGAAAAATAGCGATCCAAATCTGCTATGACATCGAATTTCCTGAACTGGCGAGAATTGCAACCGATAAAGGTGCGAAAATTATCTTTACCCCTTTCTGTACCGAAGATCGGCAGGGATATTTACGGGTGCGGTATTGTGCTCAGGCCCGTGCTGTTGAAAATCAGATATATACCGTTATTTCGGGGACGGTCGGCAACCTTCCGCAAACAGAGAATATGGATATTCAATATGCACAATCTGCCATATTTGCACCATCCGATTTTGAGTTTGCAAGGGATGGCATTGTCGGAGAAACCAATCCAAATATTGAAATGGTTCTGATTGGTGATGTTGACCTCGAAGTTCTCCGCCGACAAAGGCAGGATGGAACGGTACGCCAGCTAAAAGACCGCAGGCATGATATTTACACCATTAAATATAAAAAGTAATATATAGATGCAGCTTGAGCGCCTTATCACTTGGCGCTCAATGCATTTCATGTTGAAATACATAATTTAAGGGCGGATTTTGTCAAAATAACTCGGATATTATTAAGAGGAATATCCGCCTGGAACTCGAAAAGGATATGCAGAAGCTTTTTTTAGGAGGTCATACAATGGAATGGAAAACAGCAGCAGAACGATGGATAAACCATGAGTATCTTGACAGTGAATTATTAGAACAGCTAAAGGGTCTGCAGGGAAATGAAAAGCTCCTTGAAGAAGCATTCTATAAGGGACTGGAGTTCGGAACAGGCGGTATGCGCGGGGAGATTGGCCCTGGAACAAACCGAATGAATATCTATACTGTCCGTAAGGCATCTGCCGGATTAGCAGCATACATAGAAGAAAAAGGGCTGGAAGCAAAAAGCCGAGGGGTGGCAATTGCATATGATTCACGCCATATGTCCCCGGAATTTGCCATGGAGGCGGCTAAAACACTTGCCAGCAGGGGCATTCAGACATACGTATTTGATGAACTTCGTCCAACGCCTGAACTCTCATTCGCAGTCCGCTACCTGCATGCATATGCAGGGATTGTCATTACAGCCAGCCATAACCCACCGGAATACAATGGTTATAAGGTGTATGGCTCGGATGGGGCTCAGCTGACTCCAGCTGAAGCAGATATTATTATAAGCAAAGTAAATGAATTAGAAAACGAATTGCTGATAGAAGTAATGGATGAAGATGAGTTAAAGAAAAAGGGGCTTATTACCATGATCGGCAAAACAGTTGATCAGGCATATCAGAAGCAGCTCCTTACTATTTCCGAAAATCCGGGTGCAGCAAATGAAGCGGATATTAACGTAGTTTTTACACCGCTTCACGGTACAGCCAACAAGCCTGTCAGAGAAGCGCTGTCAGCAATGAGCTATGCCAATGTGCATGTGGTGAAGGAACAGGAGCTTCCGGATCCTGAGTTTTCAACAGTAAAAAGTCCAAATCCAGAGGAAAAGAGTGCGTTTGAGCTCGCAATGAGAGATGGAAGAGAAACCAATGCTGACTTGTTAATTGCTACAGACCCGGACGCCGATCGCCTTGGCATTGCTGCGCGGAACCAGGAAGGTGAGTATGTTCTTTTGACAGGAAATCAGACAGGTGCGCTGCTGCTTCACTACATACTTTCTCAGAAGAAGGAAAAGAATACACTGCCTGACAATGGCATCATGTTAAAAACGATTGTTACATCCGAATTTGGCCGCATTATTGCCTCTTCTTTTGGAGTCGAAACTATTGATGTTTTAACGGGCTTTAAATTCATTGCAGAAAAAATCAAAGAATATGAAGAGTCGGGCGAATACAGCTTCCTGTTTGGATATGAGGAAAGCTATGGATATCTTATCGGCGATTTTTCAAGGGATAAAGATGCTATCCAGGCAGCGCTGCTTGCAACAGAAATGGCTGCATATTATAAAAAGAAAGGCATGTCTCTTTATGATGCGTTGCTAAGCTTATTTGAAGAGTTTGGCTATTTCCTTGAAGGATTAAAATCAATGACTCTAAAAGGAATTGAAGGTGCTGAAAAAATCCAGCAGACACTGGCATCCTTCCGCGCTAATCCAATAAAGGATCTTAAAGGCATGCAGGTAAAGGCAGTTGAAGATTATCTAACAGGAATCAGAACCGAAGCAGATGGAACTGAGAAGCATATCGACCTGCCCAAATCCAATGTTATTAAGTATTTCTTCGAAGATGGAGACTGGATTTGCCTGAGGCCGTCTGGTACAGAACCGAAGATTAAATTTTACTTTGGAGTCCAGGACTTATCATTAGCAGCCAGCAAGGAAAAACTTGAATCTGTCCAAAAAGCGTTCATGGACATCGTCGAAGAAAGAATGGGTATTTCAGTGTCAAAATAAATTTCTTGCACCCAGAAGGTATATACAGAAAGGAAGATTTGATGTTAAAGGGACAAACAGCAATTGTAACAGGTGCATCCAGAGGGATCGGCAAAGAAATCGCTGTTAAGCTAGCTCAGAAGGGCATGAAGCTAACCCTGATTGGAAGCTCAGAAGAAATACATCAGTCTGCAGAAGACATCATCAGTATGGGATTTTCAGAAGTACTGCCTATTCAGGCAGATATTTCAGATGAAGCACAAGTAAAGGCCGCAGTTGAAAATACTCTTAAAACCTACAAACAGCTTGATCTGCTCGTGAACAATGCTGGTATGGGCTTTTTCAAGCAGGTTGAAGAAACAACACTGGATGAATGGAAGAAGGTCTTTGAAGTCAATGTGCAGGGGGTTTTTCTCGGAAGCAGGGCAGTGCTGCCGCACATGAAAGAGCGAAAATCCGGTTCAATCATTACCATCTCTTCAGATGTAGCCAGGTATACGATTCCAAATGGATCAGCCTATACGGCAACAAAATATGCAGTTCAAGGCTTTTCAGGTTCTTTAGCTCAGGAAGTCAGAGAATATGGTATCCGTGTCGGAACCATAAAT
Organism: Cytobacillus sp. GQ23; assembly: GCF_059758675.1. Taxonomy (NCBI): domain Bacteria; kingdom Bacillati; phylum Bacillota; class Bacilli; order Caryophanales; family Bacillaceae; genus Cytobacillus; species Cytobacillus sp. GQ23. The sequence continues at coordinate 17,598 of NZ_JCAXER010000043.1, read as the reverse complement.
CCCGGAATGGTTGATACGTTTTTTGCAGAATCAAAGCAGGGACTTGAAGAGAAAAAAGATTGGCTGAAGGTCGAAGATATCGCCAATGCTGTCGTTTACATGGCATCTGCGCCGAAGCACATGCTGATAGATGAAATCGTCCTTCATCCGTTTGTTCAAGACTACCCAATAGCATAAATTTTGCACCGAAGAGGATTGCTCTTCGGTGTTTTTTGTAAGGGAACTTTTCTGTCTGCAACTTTAGTCGCAGGCTGCTTCCTCCTAAATGCCAAGGAAGTATGGGAAAAGAAGTTATATAATAAAAGTATATATATGACAAGGTCCAAGGAGGATCCGGGTGTTGGGGAAAAGAAGACAATCTGAAATCGTAATATTAAAGGAAATAGCAGAACTGTTGAATGAAGGAACTGAAATAGATTCGCTTCTTAGAGAGGTGCTCCAAAAATTGCTGGACGTTACAGGTCTCGAAACGGGATGGGTATTTCTGATCGATAGCCATGGGGAGTTCCGCCTGGCAGCGGAGGAGAAACTGCCCCCTGCCCTTTCAGAGGATAACTGCAGGCCGATGTGCCAGGGAGATTGCTGGTGCATTGACCGTTATAATGACGGCAGACTGAATAAAGCTTCTAATATAATCGAATGTAAAAGAATAGAAGATGCAATTGCCGGACACAGAAAAGATACCAACGGGCTAACCCATCATGCCTCCGTACCGCTGAGAGCAGGGGAGGAAAAGTTTGGAGTTCTTAATATTGGATCTCCTGCTAAAACTCATTTTTCACAGGAAGAATTGGCTTTGCTGGAATCAGTTGCTTTCCAAATCGGAACTGCCATAAAACGAATCAAGCTCACACAGCTGGAACAGGAGACGGCACTTGCTGCGGAAAGAAACAGACTTGCAAGGGATCTGCATGATTCAGTCAACCAGCTTTTATTCTCTTTAAGCTTAACGGCGAGAGGAGGAGCGGAAATGACTGATAACCCGGAAATGAAAGAAACCTTTTCCTACATGCAGGATCTTGCGCAGGAAGCTTTAAGCGAGATGAGAGCGCTTATCTGGCAGCTCAAACCGCGCGGCCTTGAAAATGGGATTATCTGTGCTATGCAGACATACAGTCAAATGCTTGGTCTGAAGCTAAATTCAAAAGTAAACGGTGTAATCTGCCTTCCGGGAAAAGTCGAAGAAACACTTTGGAGAATTGGCCAGGAAGCCCTGGCTAATTGTAAAAAACATTCTGGGGAATCAGCAGCAGATGTCGTGCTGAGAGTGAATGAAAAAACAGTTACAATGGTGATTTCCGATTGCGGCAGAGGATTTCATTATCGTGAAAACGATCTCCCTTCTCTCGGCCTCAAAAGCATGAAGAAAAGAACGGAAGCACTAAATGGTTTATTCAAATTAATAACAAAGCCAAACAAAGGAACAAATATTGAAATTATCATTCCTTTGGAAAAGGGGGGGAATTAAATGGCCATCAAGGTTTTAATAGCGGATGACCATCACGTTGTAAGAAGGGGACTTGTATTTTTTCTCAAAACGCAGCCAGAAATCGAAATTATCGGAGAAGTAAAAAACGGCCTTGAAGCTGTTGAGATGCTGCAAAAAATTCAGCCTGATGTTATTTTAATGGATTTGGATATGCCTGTAATGAATGGAATTGAAGCGACACGGCAAATTAAACTGAATTATCCTGATGTGAAAATCATGATACTCACAAGCTTTTCAGATCAGGATCATGTAATACCCGCAATTGAGGCTGGCGCATCAGGATATCAGCTGAAGGATATTGAGCCGGATATCCTTGTTCAGGCAATTGTCCAGCTGATGAAAGGGGAGAATCAGCTTCATCCAAAAGCCACTTCTCACCTTCTCACACATTTAACGAATAAGAACAGTACAGAAAGACAGCCGCTTGAAGAGCTTACAAAGAGAGAGCTCGAGGTTCTGAGGGAGATTGCAAAAGGGAAAAGCAATAAAGAAATTGCTTCATCCCTGTTTATCACAGAAAAAACAGTCAAAACTCATGTTTCCAACCTGCTTTCCAAATTAGAGCTCTCAGACAGGACACAGGCAGCACTTTATGCAGTGCGCCATGGCATTGCTGAGTCAGATTAAAAAACTCATCCAAAAGTCTGAGGGAACATTTACTGAAATAGTACTAAATCCAGTTTAATAAAATTCAGCCATCCTGACGATGTGTAAAGGCACATGTTTCTATATACTAAAGAATATAGGAACATAAAGGAGAGTTAAAAATGAAACTTACAATTATTAATGGAAGTCCGCGAGCGAAGGGACGGACGGGTATAGCCTCCCGTTATATTGCAGAAAAATATAATGCTGAACTGATCGACTTAAGCCTTGGAGAAATTCCTTTATATAATGGAACTGAAGATCAATATGGGCTGCCAGCCATAAAGAAATTGCGACAGCAGATTGCAGACTCTGATGGAGTCATCCTTGCTTCCCCTGAGTATCACAGTGCCATGAGCGGAGCGTTAAAGAATGCGCTGGATTTTCTGGGCAGTGAGCAATTTGCCCATAAGCCAGTCGGCCTGCTGGTTGTAGCAGGAGGCGGAAAAGGCGGCATTAATGCGCTGAATAATTTAAGAATTGCCGGCAGGGGCGTATATGCCAATGTTATACCTAAACAGCTTGTTTTGGACCCGCACTGTTTTGATTATGAAAATGATGGCCTTTTTGAGGAACCGGCCAAACTGGTAGACGGTTTAATGAATGAACTACAGGTATATATGAAATCATATAATCAAATTAAGCAGGACTTAAAACAGTAAAAAACAAAAACACGGATTAAAAAATCCGTGTTTTATTATTGGTGGAATTCCTTTTTTAGGTTAGTTCATAAAATACAGTGTTTGGCAGCTGTTTTTCCGATAATTCGTTGGCGTGGTCAATATATCGCAGCAGTGAGTATAAATGTTTCTCAATGACAGAATAATCTTTTTCGAAATTGTAGGCATGAAGAAAATGTTCAATTTTCTTGGAAAGAAACTGATCTTCTGTTCTGACCATCAGGATCAGCAGGTTATCCCATTCAGACCTGTGTGTATAATATAACGCACGGTCATAATCCACTTTATTCATTTGTCCTCTCCTCCTCTTCCAGGAGTTAATTATAGTTTATGATGAAGCGGCATTTTATTTCACAGTAAATCTTGGACTTGTTGATTTATAAGGGTTTTCATCATTTTCCTGTATATATTGGCAGCATTCATTTAGAAGGCAATTCCATACATAAAATTCTGGCCTGGGTCAAAAATATAATTAACGACATATGTTTTGGAGGCAAAAATGAAAAAGTTTTTATCCATGTTAATGCTGACTTGCTTATTAGCTGGGGGAGGCTCATTGGCAGGAGCTGTCCAGCAGCCGGATTATGAAAAATATGGGAGAATCGCTATCGCAGTTGTAAAAGAAGACTATCCTGGGGAAGAAGTAGTGGATTATCAATATGGAGGAAGAAAGAAAATTTCTGAAACAGATGTAACAGACACCTTCACTTTTACCGTAAAAGAGAATGGGAAGCCTGTGACCGTGCTAGTTAATGTCACACATAACCTTAAGGATAACAAAGCGGTTAGTCTTTCAGTAGAGAGAAAAGAACAGTAAGCTCCTTCGGGGGCTTTTTTCATTGTCTCCATCTTCAAAATAATGATTAAAACGTATCTTTCTGATAACCTTGAAATAAGAATCAAACTGACAATTATGGGGAGTGAGTTTTTTGAGGGAATCAATTCTTGTTGCAGAGGACGAAGCTAAAATCGCCAGGCTTCTGGAAATTGAACTTGAATTCGAAGGCTATCAAGTAACTAAGGCAATGGATGGTATTCAGGCAATGGAGTTATATCGGACTGGAAGCTGGGACTTGATTATTCTGGATATCATGCTTCCAGGATTTAGCGGAATTGAAATTCTGCGGAGAATTCGCTCCAAGGATAAACAGACTCCCATTTTGCTGCTGACGGCCAAAAGTTCAGTGGAAGATAAAGTATCAGGTTTGGATCTGGGAGCGAATGACTACATAACAAAACCTTTTCAGATTGAGGAACTGCTTGCAAGGATTCGGGCGGCCCTAAGGGTTAAATCAGCAGCTGCAGAAGAAACTCCTTCTATTGAATGCCTTGAAATGTCAGATTTAAAGCTCAATGAAAAAACAAGGGAAGTCAGCCGGGGAGATCAGTTCATTGAACTGACGCCCAGAGAATTTGATTTACTGGTGTATTTAATGACAAATAAAAAGCAGGTACTAACTAGGGAACAGATATTGGAGGCTGTCTGGGGATATGATTTTGTGGGAGACACAAATGTTGTTGATGTCTATATCAGGTATTTGCGCAGGAAAATAGACTTGCCTGAGATGCCCCCTCTTATTCACACCATCCGCGGAGTAGGATATGTTTTAAAGGAGACAAGATGAATCTTAGGAAGAAAATTTATTTATATACAACTGTTCTCTTTGCAGTAATGCTGCTTATTATGAACTTCACTGTGTATGCTGTTTTCAGCAAGTTAATATATGAAAATGAGCAGGCTTCCATTTCAAATGAAATGGCTAACATGACAAAGATTGCCCAAAGATCAATCGGAAAGGTTCCGGAAAGAGAACTGCTCAGGGCCTTTGTTCCTTCAAATGGAATGGTAAGACTTGTTCATCCGGATAAAAAGGCAGTAACTTCCACATCCCCGGATGAAAAGGAGCTCAGTAAAATCCCTGCAGAGTATTTCACCAGAGAAGTGATAAAAACAATGGAACTAGATAAGAGGGTCTATATGTTTGCATCTGCACCTGTAATATTGCCGGATGGTGAAATAGGAAGTTTTCAACTGACCAGAAGCATGGAAAGTGCGGAAGGAATATTAAAGACTCTCCGCTTCGTGCTTGGAATTGTAACGGTCGTGGCAATGATTCCGGTTTTAATTTCCAGTGCGTTCCTCAGCAAGTTTATTACAAAGCCTGTAGCGACAATGACAGCCACGATGAAAGAGATTAAAAACAGCGGTCAATTCAAGCGGATTGAAATGGAGGGGGAATCCCAGGATGAGCTTCATCAAATGGGAGAAACCTTCAACCATATGATAGATCTTCTTGAATCCAACTATGAAAAGCAAAAACTTTTTATATCAAATGCTTCCCATGAATTAAAAACTCCTTTAACAGTTATAGAAAGTTATTCAAGCCTGCTTAAGAGAAGAGGGCTGCAAGAACCTGATTTATTTAATGAATCCATTGAAGCCATTCACTCAGAGGCGTTAAGAATGAAGGAGATGACAGAACAGCTTCTTTTGCTTGCACAACACGATAACCACTGGATGATTGACTTGAAAATGATGGATATTAACAGGTTTTTATCCCAAGTAGTCAGGACATATGGAGATGCTTTTAAAAGGACTATCCATTTGGAATCTGCTTTGCCTGAAAATACATCTATTCAATCTGATGAAAATAAATTGAAGCAGCTTCTGTTTATATTTCTGGATAATGCCAGGAAATACAGTGAAGAGGCCATAAAGGTTACAGCTGGAAAAGAGGAACATAATGTTTATATCCGGATTGAAGATCGAGGCATGGGTATACCTGTGAAAGATCTGCCAAGAGTATTTGACCGTTTTTACCGTGTTGATGAGGCCAGAAATAGAAAAACAGGGGGATCAGGGCTGGGACTGTCCCTTGCCAAAGAAATAGCAGATGCACTGGGAGTGGAAATCAGGCTAGAAAGTACTGAAGGAGCAGGAACTACAGCATCAATAAAAATCAAAGTGACATAACCATTCTCATCTTTTTCTCATTTTATTATTAGATAATGGGGAAATAAGAAAAATGGGAGGTGTAAAAATGAAGAAAAAACTTGTAATTGCAGGTTTTGTGCTTCTGCTGGCTGCGATCCTTGTATTTGCAGCAATACAATTTACAAATGTCTCTGCATCTGAATCAATTACTGAAGGGGAAGCCAGGGAACTAATAAAAGACCGATATCAGGGAGAAATACAGAATCTGAAAAAAGTGAACAGCAATTATATGATTGAAATGAAAAAAGGCGAAGCATTATATGAAATAATGCTGAGTGAAAACGGAGGAGATATTCTTTCGTTTGAAAAAAAGGAGCAGGATTCAATTGGCAAACAGAAGCAGCTTGATGAAGAAAAAATAAAGAAAATTATTCGGGCAGAAGAACCTGGTGAAGTACTATCTATGAAAAAAGTGACTCATAAAGAAAAGTCAGCATTTGAGGCAATAGTTCAGAAAGATGAAGACAAGATTAAGATTACGGTTGATGCTCAGACTGGAGAAGTTGTATCCCGTTATACCGAGGAAGTAAAGAGCCCTGTCAAAAATCTAACCGAGGAGGAAGCTATTCAAATTGCTTTGAAAAGTGAACCTGGGGAAGTGGATGATATCAGTTTTGAGGAATCAGAAAGAGGGTCTTACTATCTTGTAGAGATAGAAAAAGATGATGGCAGGGAGGCTGCTGTCGAAATTCATGCTATTACGGGAGAAGTGTTATCGGTTTCCTGGGATGATTAATCTTTTCTCATCAAATTTTAATTTTCTTATCCTTTTTCTCTCATTTTCACCGGTTATATTGAAAATGTAGAAAAGAAAAGGAGGAAAAATAACATGAACAAAAAATTTGCAGTTATTTCAATGGCAGGAGCTATATTACTGGGTGGAGCTGTTGCAGCAGGAGCTGCTGATACGAACGGAAAAGAAGCTGTACAGGATTTGATTTCTATTGAAGAGGCGAAGAAGATTGCTTTATCAGAAGCAGAGGGAAAAGTAGAGAGCATTGAGCTGGAAAGAGAAAAAGGCAAGCAGGTTTATGAAATTGATGTGGACAACGGAAAAGAAGATTTCGATATTAAAATTAACGCATTAGACGGTGAAGTCATTTCAGTTAAAAAAGAGCAAGATGATGATGATCAATCTGAAAAAGAGATAAATGCAGAAAATATAATCTCTGAACAAAAGGCTGTTGAAATAGCTGAACAAGAAGTTAATGGAACGATGAAGGAAATTGAATTAGATGAAGACGATGGACAAATCCTTTATGAAGTTGAACTGAAAACAAATAAAGGCGAAGCAGATGTTGATATAGATGCTGAATCCGGAAAAGTTTTAAAAGTCGAACTGGATGACTAATACCAAATAGAAAGCGGGGCGGATTGCTCCGCTTTTTGCTGTAATTTGTTACAAGCTTATGAAGAGACTACTCATCAATCCCCTTTTTGGTTCATAGATTATGGTAAGGACTAAAAGGGGGAGTGGCAATGCGGGAAGAAGAAAATAAATCATTGGAATATGCCATTCAGGAAATTACTGAAATTGCAAATGGATTTGGCTTGGATTATTACCCGATGAGGTATGAGATTTGCCCAGCCGAAATCATCTATACATTCGGCGCTTATGGCATGCCGACCCGGTTTTCGCATTGGAGCTTTGGAAAACAATTTCATAAAATGAAGCTGCACTATGATTTAGGATTATCAAAAATATATGAGCTTGTCATCAACTCAGATCCCTGCTACGCGTTTCTTCTGGATTCCAATTCACTCATCCAAAACAAATTAATCGTGGCGCATGTTTTAGCTCATTGTGATTTCTTCAAAAATAATGTCCGTTTTCAAAACACAAAAAGGGACATGGTAGAGAGCATGGCTGCCACTGCTGAAAGAATAAGGCGATATGAAATTGAGTTTGGGAAGAAGGAAGTGGAAACTTTCCTTGATGCAGTCCTGGCAATCGAGGAACATATTGATCCATCTCTTATGAGACCGAAGCTTGCGTGGAGTACGGAAGATGAGTATGAAAGCAGCGGGGATACAGTGGTTTCCAGTCCTTATGATGATTTATGGGATTTGGATGAAAGAAATAAGAAGCATGAACCAAAGAAGAAGAAAAAGAAATTCCCTCCTAAACCCGAAAAGGATTTACTGCTGTTTATTGAAAGCTACAGCAGGGAGCTAACCGACTGGCAGCGGGATATATTGACGATGATGCGGGAAGAAATGCTCTATTTTTGGCCGCAGCTGGAAACCAAAATTATGAACGAAGGCTGGGCATCGTATTGGCACCAGCGTATTTTGAGGGAAATGGATTTGACTTCAGCTGAAGCATTAGAATTTGCAAAATTGAATGCTGGTGTAGTGCAGCCATCCAGAACCGGAATTAATCCATATTATCTGGGTCTGAAAATTTTTGAAGATATTGAAGAAAGGTATAACAACCCTACAGAGGAAATGAAGAGGCGTGGTGTGGTACCAAATTCAGGCAGGGAGAAAATGTTCGAAGTTCGTGAAATTGAGTCAGATATATCCTTTTTAAGAAATTATTTAACAAAAGACCTTGTCATGAGAGAAGATATGTACCTGTTCCAGAAAAAGGGCAAGGATTATAAAATTGTGGATAAACAATGGGAGAATGTGCGCGATCAGCTTGTCAGCATGCGTGTAAATGGAGGATTCCCTTATTTAACGGTTAATGACGGCGATTATATGAAGAACGGAGAGCTTTACCTTAAGCACTGGTTTGAAGGAGTTGAGCTTGATCTTAAATATCTTGAAAAAGTACTCCCATACGTATACCAGCTGTGGGGAAGAGGAGTCCACATGGAAACCATTGTTGAAGGCAAAAATATGCTATTCACTTACGATGGAAAGAGCATCCACAGGAAGTATTTGTAAAAATAAAAGACGGACCACATATATTGTGGTTCGTCTTTTTGGTGTGGGGCTCCGAACAGGCTCTAAAATAATGGGCAGAATAAAACTAAATACTTTCCTTCCCAGGGAGTATTGCAGTACGATTAAGTGTACAGGCTGGGGTATATAGAAAAGTAAATAACCCATTTCTGATTTAACATATGAGAGGATGATGATCTTGAAAATTACAGATTCAGCTCGGGATCTATTGAAACAGGTTCTTCAAGAGAAGAATACTGGCGGAATTAGGGTTTATTTTGCAGGCTTTGGCTGAGGAGGCCCGCAAATTGGACTGGCTCTGGATGAGCCGGAATCAGACGATATAACCGAAACAATAAATGAAATCCAGGTGGCAATCGACCCTGAAATCAAGGAGCACACAGAAAGTATGGTCCTGGACTTTGATCAGGAAAATGAAAGAATAGTCTTGTTAGGCAATGAAAGTGACTGCTGCTAATGCCAATAAAAAACACCCTCTTGGGTGTTTTTTTATTTAATCCTAAAGTTGGAGTTCGAACATGGTGAAGGTTCAGACGCAGAAAGCGGAAAACCTGGAGTCAGAGTCCGAACTTGGATCAGGTTCAGACACAAAAAGGGGAAATGCTGGAGTCAGAGTCCGAACTTGGATCAGGTTCAGACACAAAAAGGGGAAATGCTGGAGTCAGAGTCCGAACTTGGATCAGGTCCAGACACAAAAAGGGGAAATGCTGGAGTCAGAGTCCGAACTTGGATCAGGTCCAGACACAAAAAGAGGAAATGCTGGAGTCAGAGCCCGAACTTGGATCAACTTCAGACAGAAAAAGCAGAAAACCCGGATTTAGAGTCCGAACTAGAGCAGGCTCAGATAAAATCGGAGTCAGGGTTCGAGCTCGCTGCAACATCGGATATAAAAGCTTAAGGTATTGACAATATACCTAATGGGGTATAATGTTTAAATTGTAAATCGAATAATTTACACAAAGGCTATATTTAAACCTTGCTCCTGCTTAGTTTCTCAGTATGTTAAGGCATTATCCTGGCAGTAGGATTATATCATTACATGCTGGGAGGTATGATGAACTGGGAAGAGCACTAGATTTTTGTTCTGCAACCGGCCAAGAAAATTAAGTTGACAGAAAGACAAATACACTCTAATATATACCCTAGTGGGTATAAGAGTCACCCGTAATTTTTTCACTATAAATATACCCAATAGGGTAAAAAGGAGGATGAAAAATTGAAAAAGAAAAAAACAACAATTGTTTTATTCAGCGCTGATTATGACAAAGTGATGGCAGCTTATATCATCGCTAACGGTGCAGCTGCTTACGATCATGAGGTAACCATCTTTCACACTTTCTGGGGATTAAACGCTCTTAGAAAAGATGAACCGATTCAAGTCAAAAAAACATTCATGGAAAAAATGTTTGGCAAAATGATGCCAAGAGGCCCGGAAAAAATGGGCTTATCGAAAATGAATATGGCTGGGATGGGTCCTATGATAATAAAAGATATTATGAAAAAGCACAATACAATGCCAGTAAGCGACCTTATTGCAATGGCAAAAGAACAGGAAGTTAAGCTTGTAGCCTGCCAAATGACTGTTGATCTGCTTGGATTTAAGCACGATGAAATAATAGATGGTGTGGAATATGCAGGAGTAGCGGCTTATCTTGCAGATGCAGAAGACGGAAATGTCAACTTATTTATCTAAAGTCGTAAGGAGGAATTTCAAATGGATACTTTAAAGACAAATTCTTCAGTAGATGCAAAGGGGCTTGCCTGCCCAATGCCGATTGTAAAAACAAAAAAAGCAATTAATCATCTGAATCCTGGGGAGGTACTTGAGGTACTTGCAACAGATAAAGGTTCAAAAGCAGATATTCAGGCATGGGCAAAAAGCTCGGGACACCAATATCTTGGCACAATGGAAGATGGCGAAGTGCTTAAGCACTATATACGAAAAGCAGGTGAAAATGAAGAGTGCGAAGCTTCAGTTTTTGAGCCTGTTGCCTCTAACGATGATCTTTTAAAAGAGATGGATTCCAATAATGATATCGTTATTCTCGATGTCAGGGAATCTGCTGAATATGCATTCGGCCATATTCCCAATGCTATTTCGATACCCTTCGGAGAATTGGAGGAGAGAATTAGTGAGCTCGACCCAAATGCAAAAATTTTTGTTGTATGCCGGACAGGTAGCCGAAGTGAAATGGCATCCCAGGTATTAGCAGAAAAGGGCTTCTCAAACGTAATGAATGTTGTCCCGGGAATGTCTGAATGGAATGGTCCAAAAGAAACGAAGCTTAACTAAAAATTTTTATACGAAAATATACATTAGGGGGTATATAAACGATGAAAGCAATGACTGCTAAAGAAGTAACGAAAAAGGTTATTCATAATGAAGAACTATTTATACTTGATGTACGGAATGAAAACGACTTTAAGGATTGGAAGATGGAAGGCAAAAATTTCGAATACTTGAATGTTCCATACTTCGAACTTCTGGATGGAGTAGAACCTATTCTTGATAAAATTCCGGCTGATAAAGAGCTTTTAGTAGTGTGTGCAAAAGAAGGTTCTTCTGTAATGGTCGCAGAAATGCTTGAAGAAGCAGGACGCGATGCTTCATACCTTGCAGGCGGGATGAAATCATGGAGTGAATACCTCGAGCCGATTAAAGCTGGTGATCTGAAGGATGGCGGAGAAATATATCAATTCGTCCGCATCGGGAAAGGCTGCCTGTCCTACATGGTGATTTCAGATGGTGAAGCTGCAATTGTCGATGCAACAAGAATGACAGATGAATTTACTGAATTTGCTGCTGAAAAGAATGCAGTGATCAAGCATGTCTTTGATACTCATCTGCATGCAGATCATATTTCCGGCGGACGCAAAATAGCCGAAAAAACGGGTGCTTCCTACTGGCTTCCTCCTAAGGATGCAGAAGAAGTAACATTTGAATACAGCCGTCTTGAAGATGGAAACGAAGTCATGATCGGTTCTGTTAAAATCAGTATACGAGCTATTTACTCACCAGGCCATACGATTGGTTCGACATCATTTGTAGTGGACGATCGATACCTTCTTTCAGGTGATATTCTATTTATCGATTCAATCGGACGTCCGGACCTCGCCGGCAAGGCCAGTGATTGGGTTGGAGATTTAAGAGAAACACTTTATAAGCGCTATAAAGACCTATCGGACGAATTAGTTGTTTTGCCTGCACACTTCATGATTATTGAAGAATTAAATGAAGATGGCAGTGTATCCGAAAAACTTGGGACATTATTTGCAAGAAATCACGGGCTAAACATTGAAGACGAAGAGGAGTTCAGAAATTTAGTTTCTGAGAATCTTCCTCCTCAGCCAAATGCATATCAGGAAATCCGCGAAACAAATATGGGGAAAATCAGTCCGGATGAAGAAAAACAGCGTGAAATGGAAATCGGTCCAAATCGCTGTGCAGTAAGATAATCGGTTAGCAGAAATAATTAAAAATGGGAGGAATGGAACATGAACACAGCGAAAGTACTGGATGCGAAAGGGTTAGCTTGTCCGATGCCCATCGTCAAAACGAAGAAAGCAATAGGTGAAATCGAAACAGGGCAGGTGCTTGAGGTTCATACAACAGACAAAGGAGCAGTCAAAGATTTGGCTGCCTGGACAGAATCAACAGGACATGAGCTTTTAAAACATGAGGCTGATAATGAAGTGTTAAAGTTCTGGATAAAAAAAGGCTAATCCATTGAATAGATAAAAGGGGGTCTCCGCTCCCTTTTATTGCTTATAAGGAGGAGATAGCCACATGGATTTTACTTATTTGATTGTTATTTTTTTAATAGGTTTTATAGGGTCTTATATTTCCGGTATGGTAGGAATTGGCGGCTCAATCATAAAATACCCTATGCTTTTATACATTCCGCCATTATTTGGATTAGCAGCATTTTCTGCCCATGAAGTGTCCGGTATCAGTGCAATACAGGTGTTTTTTGCAACTATCGGAGGTGTATGGGCTTACAGGAAAGGCGGATATCTGAATAAAACACTTATTATTTATATGGGTTCAGCTGTACTGGCCGGAAGCCTAATCGGCAGCTACGGTTCGAGGTTTATGACTGAAGGCGGCATTAATTTTGTATATGGTGTTTTAGCTTTAATTGCTGCAATCATGATGTTTGTGCCTAAAAAGGGTTTGGATGACATACCTTTGGACAGGGTAAAGTTCAATAAATGGCTTGCAGCATTTTTTGCTATGATTGTCGGCATCGGGGCTGGTATCGTTGGTGCAGCAGGGGCGTTTTTACTGGTTCCCATTATGCTGGTTGTATTAAAGATTCCTACAAGGATGACGATTGCGACGTCACTTGCAATCACATTTATTTCATCGATTGGATCTGCAGCAGGTAAATTAGCAACCGGACAGGTAGACTATGTTCCGGCAGCCATTATGATTATTGCCAGCATAATTGCTTCTCCATTAGGAGCTGCTGCAGGAAAGAAAGTAAATACAAAAATTCTCCAAGTAATTCTGGCTGTACTAATCTTGGCCACATCCATTAAGATCTGGATAAATATATTATAATTCTCGGGAGGGGACAGCGGGTGCTGTTCCCTTTAACGCTTAACCTTTGGTTAAGCGGAAGCAATAATCTTGTGGGTCACTTAAGAGAGCAGATCAGAGACGATCACTTATCATCACAATCTATAATATAATCAGTTATCTTTTGAATTTGATTTGACTGGCGCATTCATCTTTTTTATGAACTGACTTAATGAATGGCTTTCTTTTTAAATCTCCCGCCCCTAACTTCCGCAATATCAGAAACTGCTAAAAAAGCACTGGGATCTATTTCTTCAACGATGGCTTTTAACTTTGCCTCTTCCAGTCTGGTGATAACACAAAAGATTACTTTTTTATCGTCCCCTGTATATGCACCTTCCCCATTTAAGTAGGTAACTCCTCTGCCCAGCCGGGCCAGAATCGCTTCGCCGATTACCTTATGCTTGTCGCTGATGATCCAGGCCGATTTTGATTCATCCAGCCCGCTGATAACAACATCAATCGTTTTAAAAGCTATGAAATAAGCAAGGATTGAATACATTGCCCGGTTCCAGCCGAAAACAAAGCCTGCCGTAGCAAAAATAAAAATATTGAAAAACATAATAATTTCGCCGACAGAGAACGGAAGTTTTTTATTTACCAGAATGGCCAAGATTTCAGTTCCATCTAAGGATCCCCCATACCGAATTACCATGCCGACCCCAACACCAAGAACCATGCCGCCAAATACAGTTGCTAACAGCAAGTCCTCTGTAAAAACAGGGACATCGTGCAAAAGGAGGGTAGTTGCTGATAATACGGCAATTCCTAGCAGCGTAGACAAAGCAAAGGTTTTCCCTATCTGTTTGTACCCTATGTAAAAAAATGGAATATTAAGGATGAAAATAAACCAGCCAAGTTTCCAGCCGGACAGGTGAGAGAGGATAATGGAGATGCCTACTATTCCGCCATCCAGTATTTTATTGGGCACAAGGAATTCCTCGATTCCCACGCCCATAAGTATGGCTCCAACTATGATGAAGAAAATCCTTTTTGCAAGCTTTCCTTTAGTTAATCCTTTATGTACATTTGCTTCAACAGCAGTTTCGAGTGAAACGTTCATAAATGACCCCCATTTTTTATGATATCAGGCACCTTTATAAGCTATTAACATAATATGATAGCTTGTGCCTTTTTAGCTCAAAATAATATCGGCAGAATGATAAGTGCTATATCTTATTATACCATTTCTTAATCAGATAAGGGATTCCGAAGTTAAATAACAAGCTTAGTAGTGTACTTCTATGCTTTTTTATGAACCTGATTGAATATTTTATGAAAATACGATTAGTTCAAACCTCTACGGGGAAATAAACACATACAAGCAATTAGCTGAATAAGGGAGGGGTAATTAGATGCAGAAGGTTATTCAATTTGGCAAGAAGCTCGGAAAGGAATTTAAGAATGATCGGGCAACCGGGCTTGCAGCTGAACAAGCGTATTATTATATGCTCTCCATTTTTCCTTTATTGATCCTGCTTATCTCCATCGTTCCATATCTATCACTGGATCCTCAAAAAGCATTATCCTATCTGCAGAGTGTAATGCCGTCTGATTCGTTTAGTATAATTGAGGAAAATGTAATTGATATCATTACAAAGCCGAACGGCGGACTTCTTACTTTTGGTATTATAGGTACATTATGGTCCGCTTCTAATGGAATGCAGGCTTTCATAAGGGCCATGAATGATGCGTTTGATGTAGAAGAATCGAGATCATTTATAAAATCAAGACTGGTTTCCATAGGTTTAACACTTGGACTGCTGGCAGCATTCATAGTAGCCATGGTTCTTCCCGTTTTCGGAAAAGTAATCTTGAATTTTATTGGAAACTTTATAAATATATCTGATGGGATGCAAATTCTGATCAATGTATTGAGATGGGCAGTTGCTTTTGTGATCATGGTTACAGTTCTGGCGATTCTTTATAAGGTCGCACCGAATAAACATTTTCCGTTCAAACAGGTATTGCCGGGTGCAATAGCCGCCACGGTAATGTGGCAGCTCATATCCTTTGGCTTATCCTATTATGTAAGCAATTTTGGAAATTATTCGGCCACATATGGAAGTCTTGGCGGAGTTATTGTATTAATGCTTTGGTTCTTTTTAACCGGTCTTGCACTTGTTATTGGCGGAGAAATAAGTGCACTCTACCACAGAAATAATACATTCAAGCCGGGCAGCGGGAAGAAGGACAATAATAAAGAAAACTCCAAAGTACAATCTGATGGAGAAGCGTATCGTACACTTTCAATTAAATAGGACAAAATAAAACGAGGGCTCAGCCCTCGTTTTATTTGATTTGATGGATAAAAGGAATTTTAATGTTCCACCACTTTTTGATTTTCTTCGGTGTTTCTTTTACAGCAGACACTGTATTATTAAATGTTTGTTTCTTATAATTGATATCCCTTTGGATTTCTTTCTGGGTTGCTGTCAGTTCGTCAACCCCGGATTTCAATTGATCAGCTTTCAGCTGCATGACAGTGCTTATTGCTGTCAGTTTCTTAATTGCGGGTTTAGCATCTTTGTATGCTTTAAAAGCATAAATGCCCAGAAAAATCAGGGATGCTGCAATAAGAATCAAGCTTGCATATACAATGAACATTACGACCTGCCTCCTCATGCCGGGTTTTCTTATTATTTACCCACTAAAGCAAAAAATTAACGTTAAATCTTTTTAATCAACTTCAAGATAAAAGGGAATTCTCAGAATAAATTAAAGAATTGACGGCCATAATTGAGTTTGCTAGAATTGGCTTCATTATATCAATATATAATTTTTGTTGGTGCAGGTCACTGCACTTTACATCTTACCTGTATATGTTCAGAGATAGGGTCTGAGCGTTTCTACCGGGCTGCCGTAAATAGCTTGACTACAGGGGATATAGCTTGTTTGGAATTAGCATGCTATTTTCTTCTGTTTTTCTATATGGCAGCTTCGCATATTGCGGAGCTTTTTTTATTTTCCACTAAAAAAGGAGGGAATGGCATGTCAGCTTTTTTCCGGTTTCATGAAAGAGAAACATCATATAAGCAGGAAACTATGGCAGGTTTCACAACGTTTTTATCAATGGCGTATATCTTAATTGTAAATCCAATTATCCTTAGTCAGGCCGGAATGGATAAAGGGGCTGTTTTTACTGCTACAGCGCTCTCGGCGATTATTGGCTCTTTATTAATCGGCCTGCTGTCCAATTATCCGATTGGAATTGCACCAAGTATGGGCCTCAACTCTTTCTTCACTTTTTCAGTATGCATCGGAATGGATATTCCATGGCAAACAGCATTAACCGGTGTATTTATTTCAGGGATCTTATTTGTGATATTAAGTTTATTAAAAATACGCGAAAAAATTATTAACATTATACCGAAGGATTTAAAGCATGCAATTGCAGGCGGCATCGGATTCTTTATTGCTTTCATCGGATTGAAAAATGCAGGCCTTGTTGTAGGAAATGAAGCGACATTTGTTGCGATTGGCAATATTAAATCCCCAGTTACACTGCTTGCTGTATTCTGTTTTATCTTAACAATCGTATTAATGGTAAGAGGTATTAAAGGGGCCATTTTTTATGGCATGGTCATTTCAGCTGCTGCCGGAATGTTAATTGGCCTAATTGATAAGCCGGAAAATATCGTGGGGGCCATTCCGAGCCTTGAGCCGACATTTGGGGAGGTTTTTCTGCATATTGATCAAGTTTTTACTCCTGAAATGCTGGCAGTAATATTTACTTTCTTATTTGTTGCCTTTTTTGATACAGCAGGAGCTTTAATTGCGATTGCGAGTCAAGCTGGCCTGATGAAAAATAATGAAATTCCTAATGCCGGCAAAGCGCTTCTGGCAGATTCCAGTGCTACTGTCGTAGGCTCTGTGCTTGGAACTTCTACAACTGCTTCCATGATTGAGTCCAGTTCAGGGATTGCGGCTGGAGGAAGAACAGGTTTTACTTCAGTGATTATCTCTGCATGCTTCGCGGTTGCACTATTCTTTTCTCCTTTGCTCAGTGTGATTACGGCTGAAGTAACATCGCCTGCACTGATTATTGTAGGAGCACTAATGGCCATGGAGGTAAAACATATTAATTGGAGTAAGTTGGAAATAGCTATCCCTGCTTTCGTGACCATTTTAATGATGCCTCTGACCTTCAGTGTAGCAACAGGGATTGCACTCGGTTTTATTTTATACCCAATTACTATGCTGGCACTTAAAAGGCCAAAAGAAATCCATCCGATCATGTATGGACTATGTATTGCATTTATGGGGTATTTTGTTTATCTTGCATAAAAGGAATAGG